>JAFXXW010000008.1 GCA_017542055.1 Kiritimatiellia bacterium | reverse complement strand
GGCAACCTGACGGGACTAGACCACTATATCCTCAAAAATACGCCCGAGGAACTGCGGCTCAAGTGGTTCGCGGGCGAGCGCGAGGACATTGCAATCAAGCCGGGAACCATCCCTAAGCTCTTCGTCAACACCCACATCGCCCGCCGCAACCAAAGCTACATCGGCCGCGGCACCGCCAGCGACATCCGGATTCTAGGATTGTAAAAACAAGGGGCGGGGTCAAACCCGCCCTTTTCACTTCTCACACTCCCCAACTCCAAAACTACGAGACTCCCAGCAGCAAAACAACTCCAAAATGAGAATTTGGGTCAGACCTGGATTCTCATTGCCCGTCCGTAAAGTCCCTCGCAAGCATCATTTACGGGCGGCGGAGGCGGAGCGCGAGATACACCACGCCGATGGTGGCGAGCGTGGCGGCGTAGATGCCGGAAACGGCCATTTGCCAGCCCAAGAGACCAAAGTGGAGCGTGACCGCCAGCGCCGCCGTCAACGCCGCGAGGTAGGCGATCTGGCCGGCCATGACCGCGGAAGGACGCTGCCGCACGGAGGCGAGACCCTCCACCCGCGCCCGCACCGCCTGCAACATCGGCCAGACGCAATACGCCGCGATGGCCGAACGCGCAAAGCCGAGATGCTCCGGCCGGACGTTCTGGTAGACGCCGAAATACGCGTCCGCCACCGCCGGACAGGAAAAGACGAGCAGCGCCAGCCCGAAGATTGCACCCGCCCCCAACGCATACCAGAGCGTGCGACGGTCGCCCGGAAATTCGGGCGGGAAAGCGATGGCCACGGCCTGCATCCGGAGCGCGGCGAAACCGACGGGATTGGCCACCCCGATGGTGACGTAGTGCGTGGCCAGCATGACTTCGGGGCTGTAGGCCGCGCGACCCACGAAACCGGCGATGGCCAGCGGCGAAATGGCCAGCACGAACGACCCCAGCGACAGCGGCAGCATGAACCGGAACTGCCCCGCCACCAACAGCCAGCGGCGACGCGCCGCCAGCAGATCTTCGCGACCGGAGCGCTTCCAGGGCAGACCCGTACGCGCCTCGCGCAACGCCTGCACGTAGGGTCGGGCGTACAGCCAGGTGACGATCCATTCGGTCAGCACCCCGGCCGTCATCACCGTCATGCCCCACCCCGGCCCCGTGAGCCCCCAGCGGGGCAGCGTCAGCGAACACGCCAGCGTCAGCGCGATCCGCACGAGCGTGGCGTTGTTGGCCTTGCCGCTTTCCAGGTGGTTGAAAAGCACCACCAGCGGCAGATTGCGCAGGAAAAAGGCGCCGTTCAGCACCACCCCGCCCAACAGCGTCCAGCGCGCGATTTCCGAAAGTTCCGGTCCCAGATGGAGAATGGTGCGGAACACGAGCTTGTCGACGGGATGGATGGCCGGCACGCACTGCAACAACAGCAATGCCGCCATCATCCAGGCGTTCAGCCGGCGAAAAGCGCGGTAGCCGGTCCAGTCGCGCGCGTGCACCATGCCGGTGGTGATTAGCCCGCCGCCCAAAAGCCCGATCATGAACATCACCGCCTGGCCCTGCGCGAAACCGGTGAGCGCATCCACCCCCAAGGGTCCGTGCGTGACGATGCTCGCGACGAGCGGATACGAAATCGACTGCGAAAACGCCTGCAGCATCAGCGGCACGTAGAAACGCGTGACGCGCCAGGTTCCGAAAGAATTTACGGGCTTTTCGGGTTTCACGGCACAATTCCGAAGAGTTTCGCCGCGTTGCCGTAACAGATGGCCGACTGTTCGTCACGCCCGAGCGGCAGCGACAGGAACTCTTCCAGCACCTTGCCCGCGTCCTGCCACGGCGCGTCCGAACCGAAGAGAATGCGGCCGGCGCCATGCTTGCGGATCATCCGGAAAATCTGTTCCTTGGGCATCCAGAAGAAAGTATGCGACAAATCGAGATAGACGTCGGTGCCCGTCAACACGGCTTCGGCTTGGTCCCACATCCCGAAACCGCCTAGATGCGCCGCCACGATTTTGAGCCGGGGGAAGCGACGCTGCAGCCGCGCGATTTCCGAGGGATTGGACCGGTAAGGCCCCGGAAACACCCGCTCGCCGCCGGCGTGCAGGTAGGCGACGAGCCCCAAATCGGACAGCGCCGCCCAGACATCGTCCATCGACGAATCGTTGAAGCCGAACTGCTGGTATTCCGGATGCAACTTGATTCCGGCGAAGCCGCACTGCACGATATGCGCCAATTCCGCTTGCGGATCGTCGAGGCGCGGATGGAACGACGCCAGCGACCGGATGCCGTCCTTCGCGCGCAAATCCACGGCTTCGTGCCAGAAACGGTTGGTCCGGAAAACGCTCTCGGGCTTGGTGGCCACCGGCAGATTGAGCGATGCCCAAATTCCGCAGGTTGCGTGCCGGGCCACGCACCCGTCCATAGTGCCGTCAAACGAGGGGGTGTTGCCGAAGCGACCGGCCAAATCGGGCGTGACGCGCTTGGCCAGGAAATCGGGGTAAAGATGCACGTGGGCATCGATTACCGGGAAGTCCAATTGAATGGTTTTGCCGTCCATGCCTAACATTATATCATATTTCAGGCATGAACGCAAGCGGAATCTTCAACTATCGCGTCGCCAGCGGACTTCGCCGGCGTAGACGGGGGTATCGCCCACCCAAAGCGCGCCATCGTCCCGGATTCCGCGCGCGCGTCCGATCACAGGGGCGGAGTCGAGATCGGTCTGCACCACCGCAACGTCGCGATCGAAGAGAAAATCGCGCGCGGCGAAGCGGGGCAGAAAAGGCGCAAGGCCCGCGCGCAACCAGTCGGCGTGGAGCTGCTCGAGCGTGCGCAGGATGTCGCTCAAGATGGCATCCTTGTCTTGCGCGGCCCCGCGCAGAATTTGGAGCGAGGTGGCCAGGTCCGCCAGGTCGGGCGGAAAGTCCGTTTCGTTCACGTTCACCCCGATGCCCACGATGACGTTGTCGCCGTCGCGCTCGCAGAGAATGCCGCACAATTTCCGTTCGCCAAAGTAGACGTCGTTGGGCCACTTGACGAGAAAATCCGGACCTAGCGCTTCGGCCGCCGCGAGACCGGCGACGAGCGGCAAGGTGGCGTTGACGGCCGGATCGGGGTGCGCGGCGAGCACGACGGAAAACGTGAGATTGGCGCCGGGGGTGGCGTGCCACGTGTGGTCGAGCCGACCGCGTCCGGCGGTTTGGCGTTCGGCCACGAAAACATGACCGGCCGGGGCGCCGCGGGCGTCGAGATTGGTGGAGCGGGACAGGTCGAGATGGTGGATGGTCAGCATAGTTCGGATTGGCGGCGCAGCCGCACGAGTCGGATCAGAAGGAACAAGAGCGCGATCAAAGCGTACCAGGCGAAGATTTGCCAGGCGCTCCAGGGTCGCACCTCCAGCGAGGCGCCCGGGAGTCGCGCGGCGAGACCGCTCACGCCGACCATCAACTGGATGAGGAGCCCGGCGAGATTGTCGAGGAGCGCGGCGAGACGGGTGGAGAGGAAGCTCGCGAGGAGCCCCAGAAAGCCGACGGCCACTTCCACCGCCGCCACCGGCACCAGCACCAGGTTGGCCAAAAGTCCCGCCGGCGTCACGCGACCGAACACGTGCGCGGTGATGGGTACGCCTGCCGCCCACGCCGCGAAGGAATAAAAGAGGAAGCGGCCGCGCCACCGGGGAAAGGCGCGGAGGTAGCGGTCCATCAAAAGGAGACCGAACATGACGGCGAAGGAGAGGAGACTGCCCACCTCCAGAATGCTCATGGGCGAAACGAGATGCACCAGGATGAACGTGAGCGACCAGGCGATGAGCGAGTTGGCTTCGCGGCCGAACACGATGGCGGCGAAGTAGAAAGTGGCCATCGTGGCGGCGCGCACGGCGCTGGGGGTGAGTCCGATCAAGTACACGTACAGCCACAGCACCGGCAACATCACGAGCGGCGCCACGCGGGGCGGCAAGAGACAGAGCGAAACGAGCACCAGCACCACTTTGGCCACGATCATCACGTGCAGCCCCGAAATGGCGAAGATGTGCATGGTGCCGGCGGCGAGGAAAACTTCGCGGTCGGTCTCGGCCAGACGATGGCGCTCGCCCAACACGATGGCGCGGCTCAAGTTGGCGAGGTCGGGGTCGTGTTCGAGTCCGATGCCCATGCGCCGCGAGAGGTCCGCCTTGAAGCGGGACAATCGGGCGATCCAGGTTTGCGCCGGCGAGTCGCCCACCTTGCGGGCGTAGGTGCCGGACCCGCGAATCCACAATTTGCGCGTGCCGCGTCGCTCGGCGCCCAGCCAGCCGCTCACGGCCCAGATTTCGCCGGGGCGCGGGGCCTGGTCCGGATCCTCCAGCCGGAAGACCGTCCGGATGTAGCCGGTGTCGGTTTTGGCGCGAAACGACCCCCACCCCCGGTTCCAGGGATTCCACCCTTCCGTGTCCAGCACTTCGAGTTCGGCCCGGTAGGGCGAGGTGCGGTATTGGTTGAGCGTTTCGAATTCGTTCTGGCGGATGCGCGCGTACGCGGCCACCGCCAAGGCGACCATCGCCGCCGCCAGGAGATAGCGGTATTCCGGTTTCACAGCGCCCAACGCGGATAAGGGGTGCGGATTTCCATCGGCTGGCCGGAAACGGGATGGACGAATTTGGCGGCGAGCGCATGGAGCGCGTGGCCTACCTGATGCTCCACCGCGAACGCGCCGTAGAGCCGGTCGTTCACGATGTGCATGCCGGCCAAGGCCAATTGCGCGCGGATCTGATGGGTGACGCCGGTGAAGATTTTCACCTCGAGGAGCGTGCGTTCCTCGTTGTCGCACGTGAGATGCTTGAGCGGCGCGAACGTGGTGACCGCGCGCCAGGTGCCGCCGGGAATCATCTTGCAGCAGTCCAGACGTCGGTCGGGTTGCAGAAAGTGCTCCAAAGTTCCGCCGGCCGCCACCGAACCTTCCACCAGCGCGAGGTAGGTTTTCTCCACCGTCTGCGCCGCAAACTGCGCGCGCAATCCGGCGAAGGCTTCGGCCGAACGCGCCACCAGCACGAGACCCGAGGTGCCGGTGTCGATGCGATGGATGGCGCCGGCCATGAGCGGACGGTCGCCCAAGGGGATGCATTCGGGATGGCGCGCCACCACGCCGTTCATGAGGGTGGAGTCCTCGGTGCGCGAAAGCGGCTGGACGCTCTGGCCCGCGGGCTTGTCGAATGCCAAAAGGTGCGCGTCCTCGAACACGCACTTGACGCGAACGGCCGGATTGGGCAGCACGGTGTTGTCGCTTTCCTCCGCCAACTCCTCGATGACAATCGTCTCGCCGCCCCGGAGCTTGCAGCCTTTGACGGCCGGTCGACCGTCCACCCGCACCGCGCCGGACTTGATGGCCTCGCGGACGAACGCGCGACTGGAAGCGGGGAAGCGCTTAAGCAAAGCGGCGTCCAAACGGACGCCGCATGCTTCGTTGACGATAGTCGCGCCGGCGATCATTCGTACCGGTCCATCATGCTGGGACCGATGGGCGCGAGACCTTCCCACGAGCGACTGCTCGCCCAGGGGAGATCGGAATCTTCCGCCGTGTCGGCGATGCATCCGGCCAAGGCGCCGAGCGCGATCGCCGCCAGCAACGCGCGAGCGAGGTTAGTCCGCGAAGATGACATCGCCCGGAACCGCCGCGTCCTGTTCCCACGCGCCCAAAATGTCGCAAACGACAAAGCGCGAACCCTTGACTTCCTGGCGCAGCCGGATGCGACCCACAAATTCGCCCGCGGGACCCGCGAAGCCGGGACGCTTGATGCCAAGCTCCAGAATGGGAAGCGGACGGTTGACGTCGCCGCCCTTCAGCTCCAAAATCGCATCTTCCGTGAACTGCACGATGGCGAACATGTTGTCGTTGTCGGCCTCGATGATCTTGCCCTTGTCGCCCGCGGAGAGCGAAGTGACCGCCGCGCTCGCGGCCGAAGCGGTGGCGCCGCGCGACTGGAAGGAAGTCTGCACCAGATTCTTCAGATCCTCGATCTGCTTCTGCGCCTTGACGAGATCCTCGCGCACCATTTCCGTCTCGTCCTTGGCGGCGATGATGTCGTCCTTGAGCGAAGTGACTTCGGTGTTGAGTTCGTCCACCTGGCTCTTGTACTTGGTGATCTGGCCTTCGAGCTGGGCCTTTTCGCCTTCGAGGTGGTTGACGATTTCCTGCTTCTCCTCGATCGTCACCTTGTCCTGGCGCGTCACCTGCTTGAGCGCGTTGAGCTCCTTGACCACTTCTTCCAGCTTGCCGCGCAGCATCACCATTTCGTAGCGGGTGGTGTTGAGCCGGCCCAACTGGTTCTTGGCCGCTTCCACCAACTGCGCCAGCTTGCGGTCGGCCTCGGAACCCTGGGTCTCGGGCTTGTCGCCGTCCATGATGTACTTGCCTTCGTTCATGGGATCGTCCTTGAACGAACGCGTGCGCAGCAGGTTGCGCTCGTTTTCGCCCCAGTCCATCGTGGCGAGGTTGGACTGCTCGAGCTCGGCCTTGTATTCGTCGAGCACGTTCTCGGTGTCGGGCGTATCGACGATCCGCGCCTCGACGGGCGAAGTGTCTTTCTTGAGCTCCAGCGGATCGGCCTTTTCGGGGTCTTTGGCCTCGATCGTCTTGGAGAGCTGGATCAAATAGTTCTCCTGCAGACGATTGCGGGCGCCGAGCTCTCCGCGCTTGGCGTTGAGCTGCATTTCGAACCAGAGTGCCGCCGCAGCGAGCACCACGAACACGTAAACGAGGGCGTGTAATGCTTTGTTCATGATTAGTTTCCTAGTAGAACCTACTAATATAATACAATATTTTCGTTCAAATTGCAACCAATTTTTGATATAATTTATTATATGACTTTCGAATTGTTGGCTAAAGACTTTCGCACAAACGCCAGATTAGGCCGCATATCCACCGTTCACGGGACGGTGGACACTCCGGTTTTCATGGACGTGGGCACGCTGGGCACGGTGAAGGCGTTGGAGCCGCGCGACCTGATCGAGACCCGCGCGCAGGTAATCCTGGGAAACACCTATCACTTGATGTTGAGACCCGGCAAGGAGGTGCTGAAGGCCGCCGGAGGCCTGCATTCATTCATGAATTGGCACGGTCCCATCCTCACGGACTCGGGCGGATTCCAGGTTTTCTCGCTCGCGAAAATGCGCAAGCTGACGCCCGAGGGTTGTCGCTTCCAGAGCCATCTCGACGGGCACGAATTCTTTTTGGGACCGAAAGAGTCGATGGAAATGCAGCGCGTGATCGGGTCCGACATCGCCATGGTTTTCGACGAATGCCTGCCCTATCCGTGCGAAAGGGCTCGCGCGGAGAAATCGGTCGCGCAGACCTTGAAGTGGGCGCTAGCGTCCAAGCTCGAGCCGCACGCCGCCGGGCAAGCGGTCTTCGGAATCGTGCAGGGAGGAGTGTACGACGACCTCCGGAAGCGGTGCGCGGAGGAGCTCGTCAAGATCGGTTTCGACGGGTATGCGATCGGCGGGGTTTCGGTGGGCGAACCGGAGGAGTGCATGTACCAGGCGGTGGACGCGTCGGTGCCGTACCTGCCCGAGGACAAGCCGCGGTACGTGATGGGGCTCGGGGTCATGCATCAGATGGCCGAATGCGTGGCGCGCGGCGTCGACATGTTCGACTGCGTGCTCCCCACGCGCATCGCCCGGCACGGCACCGCCATCACGAGCAAGGGCAACGTGGCCATCAAGGCGGCCAAGTGGGAGAAGGATTTCGGTCCGGTGGAGGAAGGTTGCGAGTGCTACTGCTGCCGCAACTTCACCCGCGCGTACGTGCGTCATCTGTTGCACAACGGGGAGATCCTGGGGCTCCGGCTCCTCACCATCCACAACGTGCATTTTCTCAACCGCTTCATGGCCGACATGCGCGCGCATATCGCGGCCGGCGATTTCCTCGAATGGAAAGAACAAGTAAGAAAGGATACAACCAAATGAACGAAACGACAGCAACCGAAGTACAGCCGGTACAGCCCGCGGGCGAAGTTCCCGCGCAGGGTGCGCCGCGCCAGCAGAGCGGATTCGGCATGATGGTGCCGATGCTCCTCATTCTGGCGATCTTCTACTTCATGATGATCCGTCCGCAGCAGCGTCGCGAGCGCGAACGCCGGAAAATGATCGACGAACTCCGCGCCGGAGCCAAGATCGTCTTCGCGGGCGGGCTGATGGGTCGCATCGTGGAAGCCACCGAAAAAACGTTCAAGGTGGAAATCGCGCAAGGGACGGTCGTCGAAATCGACCGGGGTTCGGTAAGTGGCGTTTGCGCGGACTAAATTCGGCATCGAGTACAACCCCCGCCCTCCGGACGACGAGTCGTTCCCCTGGGCGGTGGTGATGCTTTCCGTTTTCGTGCTGACGGCCATCAGCTTCACGGCGGTCAAGGTTCGCGCCTGGATCGCCGCGGGCAAGGACCGTCCGGCGGAGGCGGCCACGGCCCCGGCGCCCGCGGAACCCGCCCCGGCAATCGAGACGGAAATCCCCAGCGCCGCCCCCACCTTGCCGGGCGCGGCCGGACGTCCGGCGGTAGTGCGCAATCTGCTGGCCAAGCTGGAAGCGGCGGAAGCGCGGCGCGACGCGGAAATGGCCATCGACACCATCGAGCGGCTCCGGTCGCTGCCGGGCGAACCGGTGGCGGACCTCGACGACCGGCTGGCGCGTCGGCTGGGGACGCTCAACTTCAAGAAGCTCTATACGCTCAAATCGCGCGAATGGGTGAAGGAAGTGGAAGTCAAGCGCGGCGACAGCCTGGCGCGGATCGCCCGGGAAAACGGCGCCACCGCCGCCTCCACCCTCAAGCTGAACGGCGACGCCGGCGCGAATATCCGGCCGGGGGACAAGGTGCTCGTCATGAAGCATCCCCGGTTCAATCTCGTGGTGCACGGCAAATCGAAATACGCCGATCTCTTTTTCCTGGGCAAGTTCTTCAAGCGTTACTATCTGGAAGCGGAAATCGAAGCGAGGCCCTTGGACTGGCGGCTGAAAGGCGTGCCGCTCAAGGCCGCCGACCGCGAAGAGCTGGAGACTTTATTGCCCCCTTCCGCCACCGTGCTGGTGCCGGAATTCTAATCGCCCGCCTGGGCGAGCGTCAATACGAGCACTTTGGCCGCGCCGGCCGCCTTCAAGACGGAAACCGCCTCGTCGCAGGTGGCGCCGGTGGTGCGGATATCGTCCACCAGCAATACGGTGCGCGACCGGAGATAGCCCGCCTTGCGCGCCGGCACGCGAAAAGTGCCCTTGACGTTTTCGCGGCGCGCTTCGTAGTCCAGCATGGCCTGTTGGCGGGGAAAGCCCCGACGCGCGAGCAGGTCGGGGCGGCAGGCGCGATCGATGCGGCGGGCGAGCGCGCGGGCCAGCAGTCCCGACTGGTTGTAGCCGCGCGACAGCCGGCGCCAGAACGGAACTGGCATGGGCACCACCACGTCCACCGACGGCACGTTGTAGTGCGCCAGCGCAGCCGCCTCCAGGAAGTCCGTCAGATCCTCCAGGAGGAAAAGTTTCTGGCGGAACTTGAAGTCGAGGATCAGCTTGCGCCCGTACCCTTCGAAATGCATTGCCGCCGGAAGATTGTCATCCGGCGGCAACAGCGGCACCCGGTTCAGACAGTCCGAGCAGATATAGCGGCCCGGACGGTCCGACGGGTTGCGGCAGACGGGGCAGTTACGCGGGAAGAAGAGATCGAGGATACTCGCCAGCATCCACCAACTTCCGGATTTCCGCCGTCACGAACGGCTTGTCCTCGCGGTACGTCACCCCGAACCAGCTGGAATCGGTGGGCAGCACCCGGCAGGTGGCCTTGCCTTCGTGGATGAGTTCGTCCACCACGAACGGAATGTACCACTCGCTCTTTTCCTTGGCGCCGTTTTCCGCCAGCCACGCGGGGAAGCGACGTTCCAGCTCGTCGAACAGCTCGGGGGTGAAGCCCCAGAGGTTCATCGACACGCGGGCGTCCAGCGGCACCTTGACGGGGGCTTCGGGGTCTTCGCGGTTCTCGGCCGTGTCGCCGGCCTTGACGAGCTTGGTCATTTCGGTCACCGACTCGAGCCTGCCGTCCGCGCCCACCTTGCAGATGCCGCGCGCCACGCTGCCGTTTTCGGACAGCGTCAGCTCCAGCTTGTAGCCGACCATCGCGAACTGCATGGGCTGGGCCGAGGCGAGATACGCCGCCAGCTTGGCGAAGGCGTCGCGACCGTAGAAGTCGTCGGCGTTGATGACGGCGAACGGCTCCTTGACCACGGTGCGCGCGGCGCGGGTGGCGTGCGCGGTGCCCCAGGGTTTGGTGCGGCCTTCCGGCACCTTGTAGGGCTCGGGCAGATCGTTGATGTCCTGGTAGCAGTACTCAACCGGAACCAGACCTTCGTACTTCTTGCCCACCTTCTCCTTGAATTCCGCCTCGAAATCGCGACGGATGATGAAAACGACCTTGCCGAATCCGGCCCGGACCGCATCGAACACCGAATAGTCGAGAATGGCCTCGCCGGACGGACCAACCGGATCCACCTGCTTGAGACCGCCGTAGCGCGAGCCCATGCCGGCCGCCAGCACAACGAGAGTAGGTTTCATTTACTTGACCTCCTGGATTACTTTTGAACAAGACTTGATGATGCCGGCCACGTCCGCCAGATTGGACGGGATGATCATGGAGTTGTTGGCCTTGGCGAGATTGCCGAACTGGGTGATGTACTGCTGCGCCAGCTGCATGTTGACCGACTCGCGGCCGCCGGGACCGTTAAGCGCCTCGGCCACCTTGGTGATACCGGCCGCCTGAGCTTCGGCCACGAGCGTGATCTCCTTGGCCTTGCCTTCCGCCAGGGCGATCTTGGACTGGCGCTCGCCCTCGGCCCGGTTGATCTTGGACTGGCGCTCGCCCTCGGACTCGGCGATCATCGCCCGCTTTTCGCGTTCGGCGCGCATCTGCTTTTCCATCGCGTCGCGGATGGACTGGGGCGGCGTGATGTTCTTGATTTCGTAGCGCGTGACCTTGATGCCCCAGGGGTCCGACGCCTTGTCCACCGCCGCCACGATGGCCGCGTTGATGGACATGCGCTCCTCGAAGCTGCGGTCGAGATCGAGCTTGCCCATTTCCGAACGCATGGTGGTCTGCGCCAGCTGGGTGGTGGCGAAGAGATAGTTGCTGATGCCGTAGGACGCCTTGGCGGGGTCCATCACCTGCATGTAAAGGATGCCGTCCACGTCCACCGCGATGTTGTCCTTGGTGATGCACTGCTGCGGCGGCACGTCGATGGCCTGCTCCTTCAGGGTGTGCTTGTAGGCGATGCTGTCCAGAAACGGAATGAGAATGTGGAAGCCCGCGTCCAGGGTGCAGCGGTACTTGCCCAGCCGCTCCACGATGAACGCCGTCTTCTGCGGCACGATTACCGCCGTCTTCAGGATGGCGATGATGACGATCAGCGCGACGATCGCCAGAAAGATGAGTCCTCCGTTCATTATTTTACCTCCTCCACTTTCATGGTCAAGTTGTTTTGCGAAATAACCCTTACTTCGGTTCCGGCCGCGAGGGGCCGGTCCGCCACGGCCGTCCATTCCGCGTCGCCGATCATCACCCGGCCGGCGTGCGGCGGCGCTACCGGCTCGACGATCTTGCCCATGCGACCCACGGCCTCGTGGTCGAAATCGGTTTTGGAGTCGCCGCGCGAACCGGAAAACACGCTACGCAGATAGCGCCGGAGCGTGACCAGATAAAGAATGGAAAAAGCCGAAAACGCCGCCAACTGCCAGGTGAGCGAAAACCAATCGCCCGCCACCGACGCGATCAGCCCCACGGTGGCGGCCGACAACCCGAAAAAGAAAATGACAAAACCGGGCGCGAGCAGCTCGAGGAGCATCAAGGCGCTACCGACGTAAATCCAGATCCATGACGCGCTGAACATTTTCAACCCTCCTTTATGTCCACGATTTCCGCATCGCCCAAGATGCTCATGATTCCGCTCAAGTTGGGATCGTTAACGATTTCCGCGCGCCGTTCCCCTTCCACCGTTTTCATGGGTGCGGGCGCGGGAGCGGGGGCGGGTTCCGGTTCGGGGGCGGCTTGGACGGCCGGCGCGGCGAACGCCTTGGGTTCCGGCAGCTCCACGTCCGGATTGTCCTTCATCTCCTTCACCAGCTTCAGCACCTCCTCGATGGTGGCGGTGCTCGCGATGCGCGAACAGCGTATCAGCGTCATCTCCATCAACGTGCGCACGCTCAGCACGTGGCGAAGCTTGTCTTCCATGTCTGCCAGCTGGTCGCAAATCCGGAAGAGCCGTCCGGGGGCCGTGCCCTGCGCCTGGACGCACAGCACCTTGATCTGTTCGGGCGTGGCCGCCAGCGACTTGGTTTCCGGCCCCAGCGCCTGCACCACGATCAGATTGCGGAAATGCAGCATCAGCTCGGCCGCCAGCCGGCGCATGTTCTTGCCGGCCGATTCGAAAAGATCGATGGCCTTGAGGATGCCGGCGGTGTCGCCCGAGAGAATGGAGGCGGCCAAGGTCTCCAACGACGAGCGCGACACGAGCCCGAACACCCCGAGCGCGTCTTCCTCCTTGATCACAGTCCCCTTGAAGGAAATGAGCTGGTCCAGGGAGGAAAGCGCGTCGCGCATGCCGCCGTCGGCGCCGCGCGCGATGGCCAAAAGCGCGTTTTCGTCCGCTTCGATGCCCTCCTTGGCGCAGACCGCTTTGAGCCGGGCCACGATGTCGTTGGTCTGGATGCGGCGCAAATCGAACCGCTGGCAGCGCGACACGATGGTGGGCAGCACTTTGTCGCCCTCGGTGGTGGCGAAGATGAAGCGCACGTAGGGCGGAGGCTCTTCCAGCGTTTTAAGGAGCGCGTTCCAGGCCGCGTTGGACAGCATGTGGCACTCGTCGATGATGAAAATCTTGTAGCGGGAGGACGCGGGCTTGAACTCCACCGCCTCGATGATGGGCCGGACGTCCTCCACCTTGTTGTGACTGGCGGCGTCCAGTTCGGTCACGTCCAGCGACCGGGACGACGCGATTTCCGTGCAATTGGCGCACTTGCCGCACGGCTCCACGCCGACGGGGCTGACGCAATTGAGCGCCTTGGCGAAGATGCGCGAAAGCGTGGTTTTGCCGATGCCCCGGGGACCGATGAACAGATAGGCGTTGGCCACCCGGCCGGAGGCGATGGCGTGGCGCAACGTAGCCACCACGTGTTCCTGGCCGATGACGTCGTCGAACGTCATGGGACGATACTTGAGCGACAAGGGAATATGCTGTCCGGCCATCAGTCCTCCACCACCTTTCTCCGGGCGGCCTTCTTTTCGGAATGCGCATGCTTGTCGTCCAGCATCTTCTCGCGCTGGCGACGCGACCGGCGGCGCTTCTGCCGGCGAATCTTCTCCCGCGCCTCGGTGGCCGCGCTCTTGCGCCTGTGTTCACGCTCGAGAATAGCCTCGGCCAGCATGCGACGGGCCAGCCAGCGATTGTCCTCGCGACTGCGGGTTTCGCCGCACTTGACCGCCAGACCGCTCTTGGCGTGCGACAGCCGCACCACCGACGACGTCTTGTTCGTCTTCTGGCCGCCGGGGCCGCCTCCCAGGATGAAAGTCTCCTCCAGATCCTCCTCGTACAGCGCGGCCGCGCGCATGAGTTCCATTATCTGCGCCTGTTTGCCGGGACAGATCACCGCCGCTCCTTTCTCAAGGCGAGCCGTTCGCGATGGCGGATCACCATGCGCTTGACCGCGAAGTAGGCTATGGGCGTGAGAATGGCCGCCAGCACCATGCCGCCCAGGAAAAAGCTGACCATCGCCTCCACCCCCAGCCGGCGCACCGCCTCCCAGCACCACTCCGTGTCCATCAGCTGCTCGAACGACAGGAATTTTTCGCCGAAGATTATCCGGCCCATGACGTAGGTCTGGGCGGGATAGACGACGAACACCGTGACCGGATTGGAGATGAGCGTGCCCAGCGTGGCGCCGAGTTTGGAGATGCGGCACATGATGGCCAGCGGCACCGAGATGATCAACTGCATCCCGAACGGAATGGCGCAACCGATGCCCACCCCCAGCGCCCAACCGGCGGCGATATCCTCCGGCGGGAGCTTCTCCCCGACCATCCGGACGTGCAGCTCCTTGAGTTTTTTCCGGACTAGCGCCGGCATCCTCACCCTTCCACCTCGTGGACGAAAAGTCCGCTCCTAAGCTTGGGCTCGAACCAGGTGGACTTGGGCGGCATGATGGCGCCGGCGTCGGCGATGGCCATCATCTCCTCCACGGTCACCGGCTCCATGGCGAACGCCACCGCCGCGCGGCCGGCATCCACCTCCGCCTGCAAAGCCTCGTCGCCGCGAATGCCGCCCATGAACGAAATGCGCGGACTGGTGCGCGGATCGTCGATCCCCAGCGCCGGCCGCAAAAGCCGGTCCTGCAGATAGGATACGTCCAGCGAGCCCACCACGTCGGCGTCGGCCGGAATGTCCCAGCCGAGTTCCGTCCAGCGGCCGTCGAAATACATGCGGCACTTGCGCTTGCCGCCGGGGAACACCTTGCCGACCAGCGCCAGGAATTCTTCCTTGCCGAGGCCGTTCAAATCCTTGATCAGCCGGTTGTAGGCGAGAATCTTGAGCTGCGACGCCGGGAAGATGACCGCCATGTAGCGCTGGGCCTCTTCGCTTTCCGGATGCTGGGCCGCATACCGGGTGGCGGCGGCCGAGCGATGGTGTCCGTCGGCGATGTACGCCTGGTCCACGCGGGCGAAAAGTTCGGCCAGCTCGTCGGCCATGCAGGCGCCGGCGGCGGCGATTTCCCACACCGTGTGGCGGATGCCGTCCGGCGCGACGAAGTCATAGAGCGGCGCGCCCTGGCAAGCGGTCCGGACGATGAGATCGATGGCCGGATCGTCGCGGTAGGTGAGGAACGCCGGTCCCGTCTGCGCCCCGAGGATCTCGATGTGGCGGGTGCGGTCGTCCTCCTTGTCCTTGCGCGTCTTCTCGTGCTGCTTGATGACGCCGGAGCGATATTCGGAAGTGGCGAAGCAGGCCACGATGCCCGTCTGCGAATGGGAGCCCATGATCTGCCGGTAGGCGTAGAACTTGGGCTCTGCCTCCTTGACCAGCGTACCCGAAGCGCGCAGCGCGTCCAGCGCCTTGCGGGCCTGGGCGTAAGCCTCCGGGGAGGAAGCGTCGGTGCCGGCGGGCAGATCGATCTCCGGCCGCGACACGTGCAGGAAGCTCTTGGGGTTGCCTTCCGCCAGCGCCGCCGCCTCGGCGGTGTTCACCACATCATAAGGAACGGACGCGACCAAAGCCGCGTCCCCCTCGTTGGGCCTCAAGGCCGCAAAAGGATAAATCCGCATCGCGTCTTACCACCCGATGTTGGCGCCGAACATGACGGGGCATTCGTTGTCGCGGATGGCGTTGATCAGGCCGAACTGGAAGCCGTAAAGCGTTTCCGCGCGGTTGATGAGACCCACCTGGAAGCCCTGGGCGTCGCCCGTGATGTTCACGAGGCCCACCTGCAGACCGCGGATCGACTGCGTTTCGTTCCAGAGACCCACCTGCAGCGCGCCCATGTCGGCCCGGTTGGCGGTGTTGTAGAGACCGATCTGCAGACCGCCCAAGGTATCCTTGACGTCGTTGCGCAGCACGCTGAGACCCAGACCTTCGAAATCCTTGCACCGGCCCCACAGACCCAAATCGATGCCGGTGATAACCTCCTGGCGGGTGGAGAACGGAATCGACAGCCTAAGCCCCACCAGATCGGGCGTCGCCGGCCATTCGCACACGGCGAAAGGTACGGGCCAAAGCGCGGTGTCGGCATCCTTGGTGTCGGCCTCGGCCGACGCTTCCTGCGCGACCGCATTGAAAGCAAACGCGCCAACGGCAAACATCATGAACAGTTTTTTCATGGACTATTCTCCTATTAGGTTACTTGTATTATACTCTATTTCGGCGAATTTTGCAAGCCTTAAACTACAGAAATTTTCTTGATCGCCACCGGCTCCAGGGGCACGTTCTGGTGCATGCCGTAGTTTCCGGTAGGCGCTTTGGCGATCCGGTCGACCACTTCCATACCGTCGGAAACCTCGCCGAAAACCGCATAACCGAACCCCTGCGCGGTGGGGTTGCGGAAATCCAGGAAATCGTTGTCCACCACGTTGATGAAGAACTGGCTGGTGGCGGAATCCACCACGCTCGTGCGGGCCATGGCGATGGTCCCGCGACGGTTGGACAGTCCGTTCATCGCCTCGTTGCGAATCGGCGCTTTTGTGGGCTTTTGGTTCATTTCCTTGGTGAAACCGCCCCCCTGGATCATGAAACCGTCGATCACCCGGTGGAAGATGGTTCCGTCGTAGTGGCCGGCGTCGGCGTAGGCCTTGAAGTTGCGGACCGTTTCCGGCGCCAGCGACTCGTTCAGCGTCAGCGTTATGGTGCCCATGGAGGTTTCGATTCTAGCCGTCATGCCATGATCCTTTCGAATGCCTTGCAAGCCTTGAGGAGCGTCGTCTCTTCGTATCCGCCGGCGATGAACTGCACCCCCACCGGCAACTTGGTCTCCCGGGTGAAGCCGGCCGGTACCGAGGCCGCGCAGACCCCCGCGAGGGAAGACGGGATGGTGAAGAGATCGTTGAGATACATCGTGAGCGGATCCTGCAATTCCGCGAATTTGAACGCCGGCGTGGGCGCGCACGGGGTGAGCATCACGTCCACTTTGGCGAACGCCTCGTCGAAGTCGCGCTTGATGAGCGTGCGCACTTTCTGCGCCCGGCCGTAGTACGCGTCGTAGTAGCCCGACGACAGCACGTAGGTGCCCATGATGATGCGCCGCTTGACTTCCGGACCGAAACCTTCCGCGCGGCTCTTGAGATAGAGGCTCGTCACGTCGCGGCTCGCGGCGGACCGGTGGCCGTAGCGTACGCCGTCGAAACGCGCCAGGTTGGCGCTGGCCTCGGCCGGGGCGATGATGTAATAAACCGCCATCGCGTATCCGGTGTGCGGCAGGCTCACCTCCACCAGTTCCGCTCCCGCCGCCTCGCACTTGCGCACGGCCTCGTCGGTGATGCGCTTGACTTCCGCGTCCATGCCGGACACTTCGAAATATTCCTTGGGCAGACCGATCTTGAGCCCCTTCATGTCCGCATCGGCGATGGCCGACGGATAGTCGGGCACCGGCACGTCGGGCGTGGTGCCGTCCATCTCGTCGCGACCGGCGAGCGCCTTCAGGAGGATGGCCGCGTCGTCCACCGACTTGGTCATGGGCCCCACCTGGTCGAGCGAACTCGCGAACGCGGTGACTCCGTAGCGCGACACGCGACCGTAGCTGGGTTTCACGCCCACGCAATTGCAGAAGCTGGCCGGCTGGCGGATGGACCCGCCCGTGTCCGACCCCAGCGCCGCGATGCACATGTCGGCCCCCACCGCCGCCGCGCTGCCGCCCGAGCTGCCACCCGGCACGCGGCCCGGATCGAACGGATTGCGCGTCACCCCCAGCGCCGAATTTTCGGTGGAGGAGCCCATCGCGAATTCGTCCATGTTGCACCGGCCGCAGGGAATGAATCCGTTGGCCTTGAGATTCCGGATCACCGTGGCGTCGTAGGGCGAAACGTAGCCCTGCAGAATCCTGGACGCGCACGTGCAGGGCTGGCCCGCCACGTTGATGAGATCCTTGATGGCGATCGGTACGCTTTTCGGATTGGCTTTGGCGAGCGCCAGCGCCTGCTCCTCGTCGAACGTCAGATACGCGCCGATCTCGCCGTTCTTTTCGCGGTAGCGGCGGATCAGCGACTCGACGAGATCGGTCGAGGTGAATTCGCCTTTGGCGAGTCCGTCCTGCGCCGCCTTGATGCCCAGTTCGTAAAGTTCCATATCAGCTCTCCGCTCCTTCCACGATCTTCGGCAGCAGAAATTCGTCGCCCACCCTGGCCGGCGCGTTGCCGAGCGCCGCCTCGCGGTCCATCGACGGCCGCACCACGTCTTCCCGGAACGCGTTCACCAGCGGCCGCCCGTGCATCATCGGCGCCACGCCCGCGATATCCGCTTCCGAGATTTTCTCGACGTATTTGACGATGTCTTCCAGCTGTCCCTGGAACAGCGTCTGCTCCTCCGGCGTCAGTTCCAGCCGGGCCAGATTGGCCACGTAGGCCACGTCTATTTTGTTTCCCGCCATTTATTTGCTCCACGAAGGCGTGATCCAGTTTCCGTTGGCGTTGAACATCCGGCGCGGCTTGTCGCCGCCTTCCAGCGTGTCCACGAGATAAAGCGTCTTGTCGCTGCCGGCCACCACGTGCCGCGCGTCCCGCGCCCAGGACGGATGCTCCCAGTTGCCGGGATTGGTCACCAGCCGCACGGAGGGCTCGCCCACCGCCGGATCGATCACCGCCACGCAGCTGCCGCCGCGCTTGGTGATGTAGGCGATCTTGCCGTCCGCGCCCCAGTCCGGGTCCACGTTCTGTCCGCCCTTGGAGGTGAGACGGCGCTTCTGGAGCGTGCCCACGTCGATCACGTAAAGCTGCGGATGGCGCGTTTCGTCCGACACGTAGACGATCTGCCGCCCGTCCGGCGACCACGACGGCTGCCCTTCCGAGGCCAGCTTGGTGTTGGTGAGCTGGCGGTAGCGCTTGGTGGCGAGGTCGATCACGTAAAGGTCCGGATTGCCGCGCATGGACGAGACGAGCGCCACTTTGGTGCCGTCGGGCGACATGGTGGCGCCGGTGGTAAGCCCCTTGAAATTCCATACCAGCTTGCGTTCGCCGGTGGCGGTGTTGACCTCCCAGACGGCCGGGCCGCCGTTGCGATACCCGGTGTAGAAGATGGTATCGGTGTTTTTCCACCGCGGCCCCACCGCCGCCTTGCTGTCGCCCGTCACCTGCCGGATGTCCTGGCCGTCGGGATAGCACACGCACACGTCGGCGTTGTTGCTGCCCTTGCGGTTGATGAAGCATATCTTGTCCCGGGCGAACCCTTTCTGTCCGGTGTAGGTTTCCACCATCTTGTCGGCGAACGCCCTAGCCGCCATCCGGGCCGACTTGTCGTCGCCAATCGCCACGCCGCTCTGCGTCACGGTCTTGCCCCGGCCCGACGCCTGGACGCTCGCGCCCGGCGTGCCGACAACCTTGATGCCGCCGCTCGACTGCACCGAAAACACGCCCGACAGCTCCAGGTTGCGTTTCAAGGTCTGGGCGTAGGCGCCGCCGCCCACATCGAGCGAAACGGAAATCTTCTCGGCGCCGGTGCCGGTGACGTCCACCACCAGTTCGGCCTCGGCGCAAAACACCGCCATCAGCAATATTGCCGCTATAGTCTTGGTCTTCATGTTTCAGGTTGTGTAATCTGCGTTGATATGGACATAGTCCAGAGAAAAATCGCACGTGTAGATGGTGGCCGCGCCTTCGCCCAGATGGAGATCGGCCGTGACCGAAAACTCCGGCCGGGCCAGCACCGCCGCCAGTTTTTCGAGTTGCCGGGCGTCGGCCACCTTGCCGCGACGGAACGCCCAAACCCGGTCGTAGAAAATCTCGGTGCGGCGCTCGTCCACTTCCGCCCCCGAATAGCCCACCGCCGCCAGCACCCGGCCCCAGTTGGGATCCTTGCCGAACCACGAGGTTTTGGCGAGCGGACTTTTGGCGATGGCGCGCGCGGCCTTTTCGGCTTCGCGATCGCTCTTGGCGCCGCGCACGTTCACCGTCACGAATTTGGTGGCGCCTTCGCCGTCGGCCGCCATCTGCCGGGCCAGCATCACCGCCACCTTTTCCAGCGCCTCCGCAAAAAGGTCGAAGTCGCGCCCCGGCCGGACTATCTTGGCGTTGCCCGCCCGGCCCGATGCCAACAGGAACAGCGAATCGTTGGTGGACTCGTCCCCGTCCACCACCACCCGGTTGAAGCTGCGCGCGAGCGCCTGCATGAGCGCCCGCTTGAGCATCGTCCGGCCAATAGCCGCGTCGGTGGTGATGAAGCCCAGCATCGTCGCCATGTTCGGCTCGATCATGCCCGAACCCTTGGCCATGCCGCCCACCGTCACCGTCTTGCCGCCGATCGTCGTCCGCACGCACGCCTGCTTCATCTTGGTGTCGGTGGTCATGATGGCCTTGGCGGCCTCCGTTCCCGCCGCGTTCCCCGACGCCAGCGCCGCCGCCGCGAGGTCCAGTCCCTTCAGCAGCCGGTCCATCGGCAGCGGCCGGCCGATCACGCCGGTGGAAGCCACCAGCACGTCCGCCGGATCGATCCTGAGCTTCTTCGCCGTCGCCGCCACCGTCTTCAGCACGTCCTGCTCGCCCCGCCCGCCCGTGCAGGCGTTGGCGCAACCGGAATTGGCCAAAATCGCCTGCGCCCGGCCGCGCTTGGCCACCAGTCGATCGTACTTGACCGGCGCCGCCGCCACCTTATTGGTGGTGAACACGCCCGCGAATTCGCAGGGACCGTCCGCCGCCACCAGCGCCACGTCGTTGCGTCCGGAGTACTTGATTCCCGCCGGCACGCCCGCCGCCCGGAAACCTTTGGCGGAAGCCACCCCGCCCTCAACGATTTTGCAATTTGACATAATCCCTCGGTCGGATGATCGGCTTGTAGGCCGGACGGATGATGGGTCCGCGGTTGATCAATTCCTCCATCCGGTGCGCGCACCAGCTGACGCAGCGCGCCACCGCGAAGAGCGGCGTGTACAAATCTTTGGGGATGCCCAGCATGTCGTAGACGAATCCCGAATAGAGGTCCACGTTGGCGCACACTTCGGTGGCCCGGGGGTGGCGCGAGCGGACGATGTCCGGACCCAGCTCCTCCACCATCTCGAAGAGCCGCATTTCCTCCGTGCGACCCTTGGACTTGGCCAGCTCCCGCGCCTTGCGCTTCAGCATCTGGGCGCGCGGATCGCTGATGGTGTAGACGGCGTGCCCGAGGCCGTACACGAGCCCCGTGCCGTCGCCCGCCTTGCGATCGGTGATCTTGGCCAGATAATCCGCCACTTGCGACTCTTTCGTCCAGTCCGGCACCTCGCGCTTGATTTCGTCCATCTGGCGCATCACCCGCAGATTGGCGCCGCCGTGACGCGAACCCTTGAGCGACAGGATCGACGCCGCCACGCTGGAATAGATGTCGGTGTAGGACGAGGTGACCACGTGCGTGGTGAAACTGGAGTTGTTGCCGCCGCCGTGCTCCGCGTGCAGGATGAGCGCCAGATCGAGCGTGTCCGCCTCCAGCTTGGTGTACTTGCCGTCCTCCCGGAGCATGATGAGAAAATTCTCCGCCGTGGACTTGGACGGATCCGGATTGCGGATGATGAGCGACTGCCCCCGGTGGTAGTGCGCCTTGGCCTGGTAGGCGTAGGCGGCGATCGTCGGAAACGCCGCGATGAGGTCCACCGACTGGTAGAGGCAATGTTCGATCGACAGATCGTCGGGACTGTTGGTGGGCTCCTCGTCCTCGAACGCATACCCGAACAGCACCGCCCGCGCCAGCGCGTTCATGATGTCCTTGGACGGATTGGAAAAGAGCGCGTTCTCCTTGAAATCTTCCGACAGCCGGCGATGCGCGCCCAGCCGTTGGTTCCAGTCCGCCAGCTGCTCCCGGGTGGGGAGTTCGCCGAACATCAGCAGATACGCAGCCTCCTCGTAGCCGAACCGGCGCTCCCGCGCCTTGGCCGCCACCATGTCCGCCACGTCGATTCCGCGATAGAACAACTGGCCCGGAATGGCCTGCTTTTCGCCCTCGCTCACCACGTAGCCGTGCACGTTGCCGATGGTCGTCAGTCCCACCAGCACGCCCGTGCCGTCCTGGTTGCGCAGTCCCCGCTTCACCCCGTACCGCTGATAGAGCGCGGGATCGATCCAGTCCGCCTTGCGCACCATCGCCGCATGTTTCTTCAACCACTCGTTATCCATACCTGTTCTTCGCCTTCTGCCCGAAATCCGGCTGCCGACGCCCCTGGAAGGAAACGTGCTTCTGCCGCTTCCGGTTGTTCCGGTTCCGGTTGGCGGGGTGCACCCATTCCGGTGTGTTCGCCCCGTCCTTCCCGTTCGCCGCGAACGGATGCTCGCCGTCCACCGGGATCGTCTTCTTGATGAACCGCTCCACCGCCTTGAGCTGCGGCTTCTCCGCCTGCGACACGAAACTGATCGCCACGCCCTCTTCGCCGGCGCGCGCCGTCCGGCCGATGCGATGCACGTAGCTTTCCGTCTCCAGCGGCAATTCCATGTTGATCACCGCGCTCACTTCCGGCACGTCGATCCCCCGAGAGGCGATGTCGGTGGCCACCAGCACCCGCACGGAGCCTTCGCGGAAGCCCTTGAGCGCGCGCGTCCGCTGCGCCTGGGTCTTGTCGGAATGGATCACCGCCGACGCCTCGTCGCGCCGCATCAGCTTCTTGTTGATCCGGTCCGCCCCGTGGCGCATCTTGGTGAACACGATCACCTTGTTCCATTCCGGATGCTGCTCCAGCAGGAGCATGAGCAGCGCATCCTTGTCCGCCTTCTCCACCATCATCGCCTTTTGCCGGATCTTCTCCACCGTAGGCGCTTCCGGCGCGATGTTGACCGACACCGGATTTGTCACCAGCTCGCCCGCAAGCTTGCGGATTTCGTCCGACAGCGTGGCCGAGAAAAATAGACTCTGGCGATTCCGGGGCAGCTTGCCCACGATGCGCCGGATGTCCGGGAAAAATCCCATGTCCAGCATCCGGTCCGCCTCGTCCAGCACGAAAATCTCCACCTGATCGAGATAGATTATCCCCTGCGTCATCAAATCGATCAGCCGCCCCGGGCACGCCACGATCGTCTCCGCGCCCCGCTTGATGTCCTTCACCTGGCCGAACTGGCTCACCCCGCCGAACATGCAGGCGAACGGCAGATTGGCATATTTGGAATACGTCCTCACGTTCTCGGCCGTCTGCGCCGCCAGTTCTCGCGTGGGCGAAAGGACGAGCGCGCGCGGATGTCCGATATGGCGCGGCTTGCGATGCGTCAAGAGATGGTTCAAAATCGGCAGCATGAACGCGGCCGTCTTGCCGGTTCCCGTTTGCGCGCACCCCAAGAGATCCCGACCCTCCAGCACGTACGGCATGGCCTCGGCCTGGATGGGCGTGGGCGTGTCGTAGCCGGCGTCCTTGATGGCCCGCTGCAGCTCCTGCTTGAGTTTGCCGAATACCGTCCCCTCGAACATCGTCACACCACCGGCCGCAGATATTTAGCCTTGAGCGCCCGCCACAACACTACGCAAAAGGCCGACAGCGGAATCGCCAACAGCAGCCCCAGGAGCGAATGGAACACGCTCCCCCAGAAGAGAAAGGAAAAGATGACGCCCATGTAGCCGAGCCCCGTCTTGTTGCCCTGGATCTTCGGCGTGATCACGTAGCCGTCCAGAATGAGCCCCGCCGCCCACACGCCCAGCACCAGCAACATCCTGACCCACGACCCGCCAAAGAAGTACGCCAGCGGCAAGGCGATCGGCATGCACGCCACCGTGCCCAAAAACGGACAGAGATTGAGGACGCCCAGCGCGAAGCCGATGATAAAGCCGTAAGGCAGCCCCACCAGCCAGAAGCCCGCGCCGTACATGCATCCCTCCAACAGGCAAATCTTCGTCTGCCGCTGGAAGAAGCTGATCATGATGTCCAGAAACGCGTTGATCTGTTCGGCCACGAAACTCTTGGTGTCGTCTTTGAGAAACGGCATTTCCCGCACGCAGTCCTCGCCGCGCATGTCCGGCCGCGTCACGAAGTAGCCCGCGAACACCAACGCGAGAATCCACGTCAAGGCGCCCTCCATCACCGACATCACGCCCTTGCCCACGCCCATCGCCTGCTTGCGGATTTCGTCGTAGTAGTCGGCGATGTTGACCCCGGGCAGGAACTCGCCCATCCACTCCTGGTACTTGGCCGCGATCTTCGGTCCCAGATCCCCCAGACTCGCCAGTTCCGCCGACAGTTTGGCCCCGCCGTACCACGCCAAGAGACCCAGCGGCACCAGCACCGACAACAGCATCAGCGTCGCCGCCAACGTGGGATTCTTCACCGTCTTCAGCCACCTCGTGTAGTAGGGGCGGAAGAACATGGCGAGAAATATGCCGAGAACGATCGAGGTCATGGCTGCGGTCGGATCAGAAGATTTCGCATTCCGGGAGCGGCCCCACGATCGGCCGCACGTAGTCCAGAAACGCCGGCGTCACGTCGTGGCCGTTCCGGGCGATGTATTCCTTGGGCACGCTCCGCGTGTACTTGGCCGCGTTCCGGATGGGCACCGGCGCGAACGCCACCTGATACTTGGCTCCCGCCTTGCGCACGATGGCGATGGTCCCTTTCGTCAGCTCGCCCTTGAGCGCCGCCTTCACCGCCGCGCGACCCGCCGCCATCGCCTCGGCCTGGTCGATCTTGGACGCCACGCCGGGGAACGACCGCTGCAGATAACCGAACGTATCGGCCCGCACGCGCTTCACCTGGGCCTTCTCCTTCAAAACTTTCGCGAGCGCGTCGCCCAGCGCCCCCGTACCCGACATCTGCACGTTCCCGTGCGAATCGGTTTCGCCGCTACCCAGCTTGGCGCCCATCGGCACGCCGTCCTTGCCGCGAATCCCCTCGCTCACCGCGCAGACGCACCGGCCATGCTTTTTCATCGCGGCCTTCACGTCCTTCACGAACTTTTCTTCGCTGAACGGCACTTCCGGGAGATAGATGAGATGGGGGCCGTCGTCTTCGCGCACCCGCGCCAAAGCCGACGCCGCCGTCAAAAAGCCCGCGTCCCGGCCCATGATGATATCGATCTTCACCCCGCCCAGCGCCCGGTTGTCCAAATCGTCGCCCTTGATGGCGCTCGCCACGAATCGCGCGGCCGAACCGAAGCCCGGCGTGTGGTCGCAGCTCCTCAGATCGTTGTCGATCGTCTTGGGGATGTGGTATACGACCAGCGGATAGCCCGCCTGCTCCGCCTCTTCCGCCACGATCCGCGCCGCATCGGCGCTGTCGTTGCCCCCGATATAGAAGAAATAGCCCACGTCCAACTTGCGGAACGCTTCGAAAATGGCCTTGCAGTCGGCCGCGTCCGGCTTTTTCCGGCAGCTCCCGAGCGCCGACGAAGGCGTCTCGGCGATCTTGCGGAGTTTCTTTTCCGATACCTTGCGCAAATCGATGTAGTCGCCGCCCAGAATGCCCAGAATCCCGTGCTTCGCGCCCAGGATCTTGCCGATCTTGGCGCTCTTCCGGGCCTCCAGCACCGCCCCGACGAGCGACTCGTTGATCACCATCGAAGGCCCGCCCGACTGGGCGATCACCATGTTCTGCTTTTTCATCGGCTCAGGATCTCCTCTTTCACGTTCTTGGGCGTCAGTTCGAACTGGTCCGGCTCCATCGAATAGCCCGCGCGTCCCTTGGTGAGACTGCGGATGGCCGTGGAATACCCGAACATCTGCGCCATCGGCACCCGCGCGCTCACGATCTGCAAATCGCCGCGCATGTCCATGTTGAGCACCGTGCCGCGACGCGCGTTGAGATCGCCCAGCACTTCGCCCACCGATTCGGGCGGCGTGGTGATCTCCAGCTTCATGATCGGCTCCAGAAATTCCGGTCCCGCCTTGAGCGCCGCCTCGCGGAAGCCCATCATCGCCGCGCTCCGGAACGCCACCTCGTCGGACACTTCCGGATCCACGATCGTCGCCTTCACGGCCGTCACCTGCAAGTCCGTCATCGGATAGCGCGCCAACACTCCGGTGGCGATGCCGTCCTCCAGTCCCTGCCGCACCACGTCTTCCAGCTTGGCGTCCGGCAGCGAATTGCGGAATTCGCGCGACAGCTCCACCTTGGCCCCCGCTCCGCGCTCCAACGCCTTAACCGACAGCGTCAGCTCCACCGCATGGCGCTTGCCGCCCAGTTCGCGATCGAACATGAAGCTCTCCGTCGCCTCGCGGGTGACCGTTTCGAGATAGGAGACCATGGGCTTGCCGGTATTGGCCATGCACTTGAATTCGCGCTTGAGCCGGTCCACCAGAATCTCCAGATGCAGCTCGCCCATGCCCGACAGAATCGTCTGTCCCGTCTCCTCGTCCTCGCGCACCTGGCAGGTGGGATCTTCCGCCGCCAGCGCCTTCATGCTCTCCACCAGCTTGTCCTTGTCGGCCGAACTCTTGGGCTCGATGGCCATGAACATCACCGGCTGCGGCGCCTGGATGCGTTCCAGATAGCACGGCTTCATCTCGGCGCAGAGCGTGTCGCCGGTGGTGCAGTCCTTGAGCCCCACCACCGCGCCGATGTCGCCCGCCTTGAGCTGGTCCACCTCGATCTGGTCGTCCGCGAACAGCCGCACGATCTTCATGATGCGCTCGCGCTTCCTGGTCCTCGGGTTGTAGGCGTTGGCACCCTTCTTGAGGACGCCCCCGTACACCCGCACGAAAAAGAGCCGCCCCACGTAAGGATCGGTGGCGATCTTGAACACGAGCGACGTCAAGAGCTCCGAGTCCTCCTGCTTGCGCAAAACCTTCTCGCCGCTCTTGAGGTCGGTGGCCTCCACCGGCGGACGATCGCCCGGCGAAGGCAGATAGCGGACGATCGCGTCGAGGAGCGGCTGCACGCCCTTGTCCTTCAAACTCGTCCCGCACAACACCGG
This sequence comes from Kiritimatiellia bacterium, assembly GCA_017542055.1. Lineage (GTDB taxonomy): Bacteria > Verrucomicrobiota > Kiritimatiellia > RFP12 > UBA1067 > UBA1067. The sequence goes on along the minus strand of JAFXXW010000008.1, from coordinate 13,536 downwards.
CACCAGCCGGCCCGCCACCGTCTGTCTCCGGATGGCCGGCACCAGCTCCTCCGCCGTGAGATCGCCCTTTTCGAGGAACGCCTCCATCACGCCTTCGTCCAGGTCGGCCACCTTCTCCACCAGTTCCGACCGGGCCAGTTCCGCCTCGTCCTTGAGGTCGTCGGGGATTTCCCCCACCGTGAAATTCTTGCCTTCCGACGCTTCGTCGTAGACGATCCCCTTCATGGAAATCAAATCCACCACGCCCTGGAAATTCTCTTCCTTGCCGATCGGCAGCTCCAGGGGGCACGCGCACGCCTTGAGCTTGGTGCGCAATTCCTCCGTCACGCGACGGAAATCCGCGCCCATGCGATCCATCTTGTTGACGAACGCCACGCGCGGCACGTTGTAGCGATCGGCCTGGCGCCACACCGTTTCCGACTGCGGCTGCACTCCACCCACCGCGCAGAACACGCACACCGCGCCGTCCAGCACCCGGAGCGACCGCTCCACCTCCATCGTGAAGTCCACGTGGCCGGGCGTGTCGATGATGTTGATGCCGTAGCCGTCCCACTCGCACGAAATGGCCGCGCTCTGGATGGTGATGCCGCGCTCGCGCTCCTGCACCATGAAGTCGGTGGTGGTGTTTCCGTCGTGCACGTCGCCGTGCTTGTGGATTTTGCCCGTGTAGAACAGAATGCGCTCGGTGGTCGTGGTCTTGCCCGCGTCGATATGCGCCACGATCCCTATATTGCGTACTTTATCCAGATTTCCAGCCATACCTATAGTAAAGACGGGCAGGGTAGCGCATAAGGCCACCACCGCCCGGTTGTGTCATCCCTGCAAAGGTAAATCGAATTTACTTCGCGGGAGCGCTGCCGTCGTCGCCGTAGCCCTTGGACTTGAGATACTCCACTACCTTGCCGACAGTGGTGAGCTTCTCGGCATCCTCTTCGGGGATGGCGGCGCCAAACTCTTCCTCGAACGCCATGATGAGTTCGACGGAATCGAGCGAATCCGCGCCCAGATCGTCGATGAACGACGCCTCAGCAGTTACCTGCTCGGCGTTGACGCCAAGCTGTTCGACGATGATGTCTTTTACACGATCTTCTAGCTTTCCAGCCATGGTTTTTACTCCTTTGCTTTGAGAGATGAGTGTATTATATCATATTTTGGGGTCGTTTGGCAATAGGAAAATGAAAAAATTTTCTAGCCCGCGCTCCGGCCTATCGCGTGGTCGCGTCCGTCCGGGGCGTACACGCGATGGCAAAATACGCCCGGCTCCGTCTCCACGCTCTCCACCCGCACCGCTTCGCCCGCCAGCGTCTCCGACTTGAACACCACGTCCAGCTCCCTGCACGGCCCCGCGCCCTCCGGCCGCCCTTCCAGCATCCACTCCACGTAATGCACGTTGTTGACGTGGCCGTTGAGATCGATATCCCCGCGCCTCGCCCGGAACTCGAGCGCGTCCGGAACCGACTCCCGGCAGTCCCAGCGTAGCTTGGCGAACGGCTCCTCGCCGAATACCGCCTCGCGCTCCGTATTGGCCGCCGCGAATACGCCTTCCGGGATCGCCACCACCTTGCGCGAGGCGAGGTCGATCAGCATCCACTCGCTCGTGGCGCGCCCCAGCACCGACCCGTCCGACGCCTTCAGCAAAAAGTCGCGCCACGCCACGATCTTCCGTCCTCCGCGCGGGAACGTGACAATCGTCACCGTCTCCCCCCAACGCGGAAAGCGCTCCATTCTCACCTTAAGTCGCGTCAGCACCCAGGAGATGTTTTCCCCCGCCGCCTCGAAATTCGTCTTCGAAAACTCCAGCGCCTCGGCGTTGAGACTGGCCGACTCCTGCAGCCAGTTGCAGACCGACGCCATCGTGGCCGCGCCATCCGGTCCGCACTCGTAGGTCCTCACCGCCCACGCATAGATCCCCGCATTGTCTCCCATCGCCCCTCCTGCACTTTCAACCTTGCACCCGTTCCAGCGCCCTCGCCAGCTGATCCGGACACGACGTGCCGTTACGACACGGGATCCCCCGCAACAGCGCGATCACTTCCGGCACCTTGCGCCCCACCGCCAGCTTGGCCACCCCTTGGGTATTGCCCGGACACCCGCCCACGAATTCGCACTTCGTCAGCACTCCGTCCGCCACCTCGAAATTGATGGCCCGCGAGCACGTCCCCGTCGTCTGGTAAGTCGTCATCATTCGCTCCTTTCGCTTACACTTCTTGTATTATACCATATTCCGCCCACCCAAGTCAACCCCAAAATGCAAAAACTCCCAAACTCCAAAACTCCCAGTAGCGAAAGCAACTCCCCAACTCCCCAAATCCAATCGGTAAATCGGTAAATGCCCGTCAGGCGCGTCCCTGTGGTCAGACCCCACGGAAGCCTCACTCATGCCAAAGGTTGCTGGTTGCGCGAATAGCGGAACCACCTTACTTCCATCACATTGCCGATTACCACATAATATACCGTGAAATTTCTCACGTATATGCGATAATACGGTTGCGCGACATCTGGCGGACGATAGCAAGGCTCGAACGCCAATGGAGCCGACAGTCGCCGATCGATCGCCGCATATACGTCAGTCACCAGCTGGTCGGCAGCCTGATAGTTCTGGAACACCCGCTCGATATACTCTACCGCGCGATCTAGTTCATCGATGAACGTGGGCCGGATATCAAGCGTGAACTCTTCGCCGAGCATTTGCGCGCCTCTTCAGAATGGCCAGCGATTCTTCCCTGGAGTAATGGCGATCGTCACCCTCCAACTTCTCGTCCGCCCGCTTCAACTCGGCCAGCACCGGATCCTGTATGCTCTTGAAGGCATTGTAGCTCATGGTCACCATGTAGCCATAGCCGTTCTTGGTGAATATAATCGGCTGTCCGTCCTGCACCAGATCGGCAACTTCACTGAACTTGTTGCGCAAATCCGATATCGGCCGGATGTCCAAATCGTGAGTCTGCATACTAACCGCCATCCTTATTTCCTCCATTGAGATGACAATATTATATCATAATTATGATATGCTTGTCAAGCGAAATCTGCACACACAGCCGAAAAGCGCTGCAGGCGCCGGCCGTCGCGCTCGATTGTCTCGAAGAACATCTTGGCCGGGCGCACCCAAAGTCCACCCTGGCCATACAGCGCGCGATACACCACCATTTCCTCCAGCGTCTCAGCGTCCTTCGCAAACCCCTCGAGCCGATACCGCCCGCCCTTGAAATGCACGAACTCCCGCCCGATCAACCCAGCCTTCTCCTCCTCGCTCATCTCCCGCTCCTTTCGTTTTTCAGGTCATCTCTAGTGGGAATTCAAGTCAGACCCCACTGACGCCCATGGCAAAGAACACCACGATGCCGATGATAGCCGGCAATATCATGCCCAATAGCGCCGACACCACTCCCTGCGCACCGCCGATTATTGCGGCTACGACAAGCCCGATCGGCCCAAAGAACATTCCCAGTATGGCACAAAGGCAGCCGTGGCCCTCTTTGGCACCATTATTCCCTTCGCTCATTTCTTGCCTCCCTTCATTTCCCGTTTCAAATCTCGCGGATCGCCCTTCATCGAAGGCTTCAGCATCGCCTTTGCGCGCTGCTGCTTGACCATTGCCGCCAACCTTCTCGTCTTCACCAGTCCCATAGCCCGCTCCTTACCTTCCGTGCCGCTTCTTCAAGTTGACGACGTGTTGCTTGCGCTGCTCCGGCGAAACCGACGCCTGCCACTCCTTTATCGCCTCAATGATTTCCGCCACCTCTTTATCCTTGAGAATCGGCCGGTCGAACTCCCGGATATACTTCGCCAGACGGCGCGAATACACCACCCCTTCCGGCATCGGCGTCTTAAACTCGCAATCTCCCGTAAACGCCACCACACCCACCAAAATCTCTTTCGGCACGCCCAGCAAATCGGCAATCGTGCAAACATGCAAGTAGTTCTGCCGGATCGGATTCTGCAAGGTATGCTTCTTCTTGAACGACACCTGCGTCCATACCTTGCTTTTCCCATCTGCGAAAATCCACCCCGAATAGTTCTTCGTCTCCACCACGAATACGCCATACTTGGACACCACCAAATGATCAATCTGCGTCGTCCCGCCCTCAATCGGCAAGTAAACATCATCGATCACCACATACTCATTCTCCGGCAGATTCTTGCGCAATCTTCCGCTCACAATCGCCTCGCCAATCTTTCCTTTCACCTTGGCGCTTTTGAACACTAGCGACAACACCGCCTTGACCACAATCAGCCCAATCACCAAACCGATAAAAGCATTTATACCCATCTTTCGCTCCTTTCGGTTTTCAAATCATTTCACTTAGTTTCGTCAATGGTGTCATACCCCGGGGGCTCCCAATATCAATCAAACAAGCTCAAAAATCTGTCGAGAACACCAGATGAAGGCTTGCTTTTTTGCTTTTTCTTCGCTTGCCGCTCCTCCGACTTGCCGATAAGCTTAAGCAAAAACAGTCCCAAAAATCCGCCTCCAAGTTCTTTGATTCCCCGGCGAGTCCAAGCAATATTACGACCAGTTTGTGCCGTTTCTTTTAATGACATCTTACCCTCCTATTTTCCCAGTTTCAATTATTGTTATCATCCGTAATAGTTGCAATCTGATCGATAAAATTCGCATATTCAGCGTCCGCCCGCGCTTTGGTGTCTTGATATGAGGTTGTCCCCATCTGGCGCAACTTGAATATGACACTATCACCGAGGCGTTCTATTGCCGCCCTCGCCCTGATTGAAGATTCGCTAGAATTGCCATATCTTCTATCCGATTTAGTTTGATTCTCAATCCTAGCAATCATATCATCCAAATAAGCCTTAGCCTTAGCGCGGTCGCAAATGCCGTCCATCTTATTAATGCAATCGTCTAACGCATTATCGATAGTCGCTTTCGCCTGTTCATATGTCAAGCGAGTGGTACTATGTATAACTCCATTAAATAATCGGCGCTCTCTTTCAACCGAAGAAATCAGATCATAAGATCCATTTTCTCGCAATTCCATACTGCACTTTGCCGCCAACGAATGCACCTTATTTCTTGCCTCGTTGAAATATTGTTCTATCGCGGCCTGATCGGCCTCTACCTTGACTTCATCCTCCGCCACCTCCTTATGTGGCTCCTCGGTCATTGCCACCTCGTCCAACTTAGCCGCCGATTTCAGCACAGAGTCCGCCTGACGCTCAACCACAACTTGCTCTTTCGCTGATGGCACACTCTGTTTGGCAGCAACCTTATCTTTTTGATCTCCGCCGAGGTAAACAACCAATCCGATAAAACACAATATAGACACTCCTATCCGCAACCCCCATTTCCTACCCAATAGTTTGGTAAAGAGTTTCAGCACCAATGCACTCACAATCACCAACAGCGGAAGCCATGTCAGCCAAGTAATATTCTGCCCTCCTTCACTCTCGATTACCCCCCAAATCGGAGATACAAACAAGAGCACCGCCATAATAGCCCCTGGCACCTTGCCGAAAATTTTTGTGAAAAACTTTAAAAATATGGCCGCAAAGGCTGATATAAGCAGGACGCCAATCGTCATTTGCGCAGCTTCTTTGCGCATCTGCTCTTTGTTCTTCCAACCAGCTTGATTAACCTTTTTTCCTCGATTGTTCTCTTCACGACGCATTGCCGCAATAGCAGAAGTAGTATTATGAATAGCGTTTACATCAATACTCATTATAGTCCTCCGTAATTTAGCCTTGTTTTCTCACTCTTTATAGTTTTTCGCGAAAAACTATATGAATTCATCCCTGACCTTCCACTTCAATTGCAGCAAAGTAATCATCATCGATATCGTACTCCATCCTCGGATTCAAGCCAATGCTATGTTCAGCCAACTTATCCATAAAGTCATTACCATCCATCAAATCAATTTGCTTCTTTCCTGGCGCACAAGCTTCCTCTCTTGCAGCCTTTGAAAAAGATCCAGTGGTAATCAGCACACCCTTTTCAATGTTATTATCCAAAGAGCCTCTAAAATCTCTAATCTCTCCCGACCCTACCTGTCCTTTGTAGCGCTTGCACTGGAATGCCACATTGAAACTAAAAATGCCATTCAGCCTCAACTTACCAGTACCATCAATGCCACCATCGCCTGATTTCTTGGTTACACAAACATCTGCAAAACCACATTCCCGCAACAATCTCTGCGCCAACACCTCAAACGAATACGGATTCATTGAATGTAGTATTTCTGCCAACCTTTCCTTCCAAGGCCTGCGCTCTTCCACTTCCAGCGGATTCTCACTTTGCCTTAGGCTCTTATCACTCTTTCGTACGCTTGCCCGAACACTCTTAACAATATTAGCACTATCAATGCGTCTAGTCTTATACGCTTCATATCCTTCTCTAGTCAATGCCCACACACCATTCTTACTCCGTAAGATCAAGCCGCTTTTCTTAAGATACGTACGCGTCCACGCCAACTGATACTCAAGCTCCGTCGTGGTAGTGCTACCAGTGTGCAGTTCATCAACTACATCATCCGGAAATTTCCTCAATGAAATAACCCCTTCTAGTATTTCTTCTATTGATGCCGACCCTCCTGCCTCAGCTATCACCTTAACAACATCCGAAAACAATTCAGAATATCTCGGCGCTTTGTGGCTACGATTTTTCATAATTAGAACCTCCCTACTATTGATTGGCGGGCATTACAAGATTATTATTTGGTTGTTCATTTTCTAATGCGGCAATAAGCAGTGGCAATGCAACAACATAGCCAGCTCGAGCGGGCACAGCATTGCCGATTGCTCTCACTAATTCAGTTCGACCAAGATTCCCAAAATCAAAGAAGTCGGGGAAATATTGTATTCGAGCAGCCTCATGTGGCGTTAGTGTTCGCTCATAAAGAGGATGAACAAATCTACCTCGCCCGCAGCACGCAAACCCACCTGTAATAGTTGGCGATGGCCGATCCCAATGCATACGCCCATAAACAGCCGGATAAGTATGTGGCTTTAGCCTATGACAATCTGGACGCTCACTATTTGGTAATTCATATAAATTATGTTCAAAAAGATAGTGTATACGCGCCTGATTTATAGGCGAATGAATAGCCGCCGAATTAAATATACTGTCCGCATCATATTGATATTGCAAATCTCCTATCACCCACTGCATTGAACGTGGCGGCAATGATGCCTTTTTAACAATATTTTCTAGACTAACATTTTGCATAACGCGTGATGCAATTAGCAACATGCGTTGTCTCGTCTGCGCCACCCCGATTGTCCACATTTTAACTACACCATAGCTTACCGAATACCCAATTGTTTTTAAGTATTCATCTGCACGTTGCAAAACTCCGTGCTTATCATGGACAACCCCAGGTACATTTTCAATAATCAGCGTATTCGGCTTCAAGATTTCTGCACATCGGACAGCTCGCAAGTATAACAAATTACGAGGATCATCGCGGCGCGTATAGTTATTTAGGTTTGAATGTCCTTGACATGGTGGCCCAGCAACTAGAATGTCAATATTTCCAACCTTATTGCAAAAAACTGTTTCCTCAACTGTCAACTCCGCGCCTAGTTCACCATTTATACTATTTTCAATTGGATTGTTGTCAATAATATCCGGTTGAAAATTCTTCGCATAAATTCCAAGGGCACTCTTATTTATATCCGACGCAAATACCGAGCGAAACGAACATCCCAGCCCACGCGCCGCTTCTCTAATACCCAAAGTAAGCCCTCCACACCCGCAAAACAAATCTACAGCTCGTATTTCTTGCGCAGATGATCGAACCCGCGGTCGCTCAGACGACGATAACCATGCCAGATCATAAATATTGATACCTGGTTGATTTCTATCAATCCAATTCGGAATGGGGAGTTTAGATGTTTTTATGCCACGCCCTTTGAGATTGATGCGCCTGACAACATCATTATCTACAACTCTATAACTAATCTTCTCTTCCATCTTTACTTTCAGTGCTGGCTGTCACCTTTGAAACGATCAAATTGTGCAGGTAGCAATTTCCATAATTTGCTTGCATCGTCTGCCGAGAAAATATCATACGTCATTGCAAACTGATCCGCCATACGCGTAAGCTCTCGAACCGTACCTGGCTTCTTCTGATTAGTAGCACCAGATTTAACCTTCTTTGTTGAACTCGGATCATGATATAGCCAAACAGCAATCTGCAACATTGCCGGGATTCTCGCGAATTCCTCCCGATAAGTTATTGCATCAATAAATCCACCAAATGTGTTTGGTGCGCCTGCAAAGAAAACCTCTATACCATCTTGATTTATACATTTAAAGTCATTGTGCAAATAGACTGTGCCAGCTACGAAATGACGGCGAGCAAATCGATACTCGTCAGGGTCATAGACCCAACAACAATCGGCGGCAACCTCCAAGACATCCTTCTTCGTTTTGAGGAATTGCTTGTAATAGGCAATCGCAAGCCACGTCCATAGACCAACGTTCTTTTTGTACTTATGTAGCTTGTCTTCATCAAATACAGAATCAAAGTACTTGATTAAATCCATTTTAGTCTCAAACGAACGTTCAAGATCTATCTGAATGTCGTCCTTAAGCTGGGAAGTATAATTGGGGTTGTTAAGGATTGCCTTTGCTCTGTCTGCATAAATGGCATTATCTGTTCTTATATCAATAAGAAGCTGTCTAACTGCAGCAATTCCAGCAGAGTTAAATGCCCGTATCCTAATCATCTCAGACATTGCCATCCTCCGCTCTTGTGAGATTCTTGATTGTAACAGAGGCTAGATTAAAGTGGCTTGCAAATTTTCGCACAACCGCATCAATCCATTCTGTTGTCTTGATCATATAAGTGCTGTCAGGCACTTTGGGTTCCGCCGTTGGAGCGCCAGGCTCGCCAAGCATTTGCTCGGAAAACACCTTCCACTTTACCGCCCATTCAGGGAATCCATCCCAACATTGTATAAAAGCATGGTTAAGTACCTGTCGCAACACTTCCGGCCAGACAAATGCTTTAAATTCAGCAGACTTTACTGGCTCATAACTTGCAAACTTTTTGCTTGATATAATAAGTGTAGGGCCCTCACTTCCAGTAAAACGGACCATCCAGAAGCGACTACCCAATTCATCCTCATCTTGCGATAGTGCTACAGGAAGAATAGGATCAAGGTCTGTGGGCTTTTGCTCCTTATCAGCATTAGTAAGCCGCTTTGCCATTCCTTTAAGGCGATTAGTCTGAGGATCAACAACACTTAATCGATAATATGCTTCATTCCCGTCTGCAAACATTGGGAATTCAATTTCCGTCTCTTTTTGAAGACTACCAATAACACCTATCTCACATCTTTCCCTGCGAGTTCGCCTAATGGCTTCAAGCATAACCCTATCATCCGGTTTGTAATATCCAGACGATGAAAAGGTCTGCTCAAGTACAACCTTAAGCGGCTTTGCATCCTTAATAACATGAACCTTTGCCTGTGATTCTAGAATACGACGCCGTCCTGTAAAATTAAAGCGATTCGCCATCCTCTACCTCCTTCCTGCTGTAGTCGTACCGCAATTTTTCTACAGTAACGTCACGATTTGCATCAAATCCTGCAATCTCAACCGAGAATGGCGATCTGTCTATAATCTTTAGCATCACATGGTTATCATGACCCTCAAACTTAACAGTTCCGGACTCAACCTTAATGTGTACACCTCCACGACCATCTGTCAAGTTAAAATCGTTTGGTGTCCAACTAAGCCCTCGAAATGTGTCATATCCAATACTAAATTTTGCCACAAAAGGCAATTTCTCGTCCGGCACATTCTTAAGACCAGGCCCATCATGAACTCTAATTCCTTTATCAACGCCATTGCACTCTACAAATGAGATAATCCTTAACTTTTCTTCTGCGGTACCATCACCTCCCGCACCATCGCCACTACCGCCCTTATCGTCTGGTTCTTTACCGCCGTCGTTCGGATTTTCATCTTTCGGCTTCTTGATCCCAAAAACATCGCTAAGTGGATCCCAATTGGCCTGTTGATCACACAACGCAATCTGCTCAATAATATTACGTACTGCGTATGTTACAAATTGGATATGCGACCGCGGCTTATCATAACCCTTTGAAACTCTGTCGGTGTCGTAGTTCCACTTACTATGACTGGGTGGCTCTGCTGCCACTAGTAACTCGGCTAATTTGCCACGATCAATGAGGACCGTTGCAATATAATTATTTAGAGCCACAGAGGAAACTGAATCAATCAGAAGCCCAACTCGATAGAATACTGGCGGCAATGCCTTTGGCAACTCATGCCTCTTAATTACAACTCTAAATAACGCATCATTTACCACTACACCATTCCCATTCACCTTACTTCGAATAGGCATTGGTATAGTTACTAGTATAGGCTTTTTCTCATGAAGAACCTTCTGCATGGCCTTCAACTGATCGTCATTAAACATTTCCTTGCGCCATATTGGCTGCTCTCCAGGAGAAAGTAACAAAAATCTCTGGCTATCTGGAAAGGTGTCGCCAAGAACATCAATAATCAACTGATGATGCACATTTGTCACTAATGCATCTTTCGCCCCTGGTTCTGGCAAAAATATACCATAGCCCGCAAATGTGCTTTTATTAATTTGAATAGATTCGCCATTCTTTCCAATCTGCACAATCACCTTGAGCTTTTCATCATGGATTGCAATGAGAAAGTTCCTTAGTACTGCCCGAACAAGATTTCGCTGATTAAACTGCGCACCTTCAATTTCTGAATCAGCAGCAAGGTGAACATGTGGAATTACAATTGACGTACCAGGCTCATCAGTCCGTCTAATATTAAAGTCTTCCCTAAAGGTTGCAATAAAGTCATCATCCTCAATTGGACGCTTAAGCATCTTATTCGGATGTGCCTCATCTTTAGGAACCGTTACTCCGAACCAACCATCCGGCGCCCATGTGATCCGATCTTCGTCTTGATGATGCTGAAGAGTCGCCTTCCCAACAACAAACTTTCGCGGTGAATACCCCTCTCGCACAGAATATGCAAACGATGACTTGAGCTTACTCGCACGTTGAAAGACACATTTACCTGCTCCCCAACTTCCCAATGTTCCCGCCCCTACTTTTGTTGATCCATTCTCGCGAAAGAAATAGTTATAATAATTCCAATCATTTCTATGCTCAACATCTTCATCAATGGGCTTCTCATCCGTCATACCAGTAAGACCAGTTGTATTAAAATCCTCAACAACTAGAAATTGACAATCTTCCTCAATTGTTTGATCAGGAGTCGAAAGCCCATTCTTCGGGTCGCGAAACCGCTTATCACCACCCGCCATATATTTCTTGAATTTGTCAGCTGGAAGTTTATCAGCATCCCCCGAAAAATATATTCGCACTTCCACTGGCTTGTCATCACTGGTACAAGCATCAAGTGAATTTTGTATTGACTCTCGAATTATGGCTTCAAGACGCGTATCATTCGTGAAGAACTCTTCGCTAACTGGATTTCTTTCAACCGATCCAGGCGTAACTTTATCAAATAGCCATTGAGGGGTCATATTTGAGTTCCTTACAACAAATCAGGCCAACGAGAATACTTGCGCAGTGCCGTTAGGCGAATTCTTGAAACGCTTCTTGGCATCGGATACGGCAGACTCAATAGCTGTAAAGATCTTGTTGACGTCTTTATCGGTATATTCGTAGGCGCCACGATTGGAGCAGTTGCCGAGGAGACGGATCATTGAAATAATCTTGATGGTACGCGCTTCCGCCATCCGCACGAACTTGTCGCGTTTGGTCTCTTGCTTTTCCTTGGCCATATAACCTCCTTTTAAATGTTTGCAGGAGTATTATATCATATTTCACACCTACTTGTCAAGCATAATCGTAAACATTTTCAAATGTTTGAAAAATATTATAATTCGCCGCCCGGCTATGGGACTACGCCTTTCCAAGCGTAGTTGTTTATATTATACCAAATTTTGGTCCGAATTGCAACCAAAACTTTCGACTTTCCTCTCCCCAACTCCACGACTCCAAAACTGCCCCGAGCGGAAGCAACTCCCCGCCCTTACACAAGCTCTCCGCCATAAAGCCGGGCAACAAACTCCCGGTACGGCAATATCTCGATACCGTCCACTTCCCGAGCTCGCGGTTCGCGCGAAACCACCACCCGATGGCGGAAACTTCCCTCCTCGGCAATCGCTTTAAGCCCTTTCAAATCCCCAACCCCCACCTGCTCGGTCGATTTCACCTCGATGGCGCAATCGTCCACGACAAAATCGACCTCCAGTCCCGTTTTCGTCCGCCAATAGGCTATTTCACCGTCCCTCCGCGTCAAATCCAGATAGGTCCTAAGCTCGTGATGGACCCAACTTTCGAACGCCCTGCCATATTCCTGCGTGCCCGGCGCCAACTCTTTTCGGCCGGAAAGATATCTTACCACGCCGGAATCGAACAGATAGAATTTGCTCGTTTCCACCGTCTTGCGCTTTTTGCCGCCATGCCACACCCCCACCTCGTACGCCAAAAGCGTTTCCTTGAGAATGCGAAAATACTCCTGAATCGTACTGCGCGCCACCTGGGCATCGCGGGAAATCTTGGCGTAGTCGATCTGCTCGCCGTTGCAAATCGCCGCCACCTCCAGAAAGCGACTGTACGCCGGCAGATTCCGCACCGCGCTTTCGGCAATGATCTCCTGCTGGAGATACTCCTCCACGTAATCGGCCAAATCTTCGTCCGGCTCCTCCGAAAACCAGATCGACGGCAACAATCCGCGATTCAGCGCCTTGTCCAAATCGAACCCGTCCCCCAGCTCCGACGCCGAGAACGGATGGAGCTTTTTGATGCGCGCGCGACCGCCCAGCAGATTGACTCCGCTCGAACGCAGTTTGCGCGCGCTCGACCCGGTCAACAAGAACTTCATTCCCCGCTGCTCGATCAGTCGATGCACCTCGTCCAGGAGCATCGGCAACTTTTGGATTTCATCGATCACCACCGGCCGCGAATCGGTACACACCTCGCCAATATACCCGGGATTGCGACTCAACCGCAAGAACGTGGCCGACGACAACAAGTCGAACACCTGCGCGTCCGGACAGGTATGCGCAATCAACGACGACTTGCCGCACTGCCTCGGTCCAAACAGGAAACACGACTTGCGTTCCAGCACCGTCTTTACATCCATTTTGCGGGGGATATACATGGCTTTTTCTCCTTGTCGCCACATATTATATCATATTTCACCCCGACATGTCAATAGAAATCTGCCGACGCTGTCGGCAGATTTACAGCAAATTCGCCAACACCTCCGGCATTTTTCCATCCATCCCCCTTCCAAACTCCCCAACTCCTAAACTCCCCCAGATTCGCCCGCGCCGCAGGCGTCGGGTTGGGTGAGTGCGAAGCACGAACTGCGCAGCAGCCGCAAGGCCCCGAGCGAAAGCAACTCCCCGCCCTCCTCGTCCGGATGCCGGAAAAGATCGCCAAGCTGACGCTTCTTAGCGCCATCAGTCGCGACCCGGAAAAGCCGCTCATCGAAGCGTGCGACGTGGACTGGGCCACCCGGTTCGTCACCCACGTCAGCGCCTCGAT
>JAFXXW010000007.1 GCA_017542055.1 Kiritimatiellia bacterium | reverse complement strand
TCATCTCCAACGCTTCCTGCACGACGAACTGCCTCGCGCCTCTCAGCAAGGTCATCCACGAGAAGTTCGGCATCAAGCGCGGCCTGATGACGACGGTCCACGCCGCTACGGCGACGCAGAAGACGGTCGACGGTCCTTCCAAGAAGGATTGGCGCGGCGGTCGCGGAATCCTGGAGAACATGATTCCCAGCTCCACCGGCGCGGCCAAGGCCGTGGGCAAGGTGCTCCCCGCCCTTAACGGCAAGCTGACCGGCATGTCCGTGCGCGTTCCCACGAGCGACGTTTCCTTCGTGGACCTCACGGCCGAGCTCGAAAAGCCCGCCACCTACGAGGAAATCTGCGCCGCGATGAAGGCCGCCAGCGAAGGCGAGCTCAAGGGCGTCCTCGGCTACACCGACGAAGCGGTCGTCTCCACCGACTTCCGCAACGACTCCCGCACCTCGATCTTCGACGTCAAGGCCGGTATCCAGCTGGATCCCACCTTCGTCAAGATCTGCGCGTGGTACGACAACGAATGGGGCTATTCCAACAAGGTGCTGGAAATGGCTCGCGTTATCGCCGGCTAAGCGCGTTCTTGCCAAAGAACGTATCAGGCAAGAGGCCCGGGTTTCCCCCGGACCTCTTCCTTTTTTCCGCACTTTCCGCTTGACCGGAAGGGCCGGAATATGGTATAATATTTAGGTTATGACGGAAGACCTGAAAAAATCGACCGACCGGACTCCACCCGCGCCCCGTCCTAGCGGCCTGTCGCTCGTGCCGTTTGCGGTGTTCGCCGCGTTTTACGTGGGGCTGTCGCTCTTCGCCTCCCACCTCGGCTACGAGATGCCTTGGTACAAGGTTTCGATGCCGATCGCGTTTCTCGTGGCTTCGGCCGTGTCGCTTCTGACGGGACGGCGACCCCTCGACGAGAAAGTGGAAACCTATGCGCGCGGCATGGGCGAAACCAACATCATGATCATGTGCCTCATCTTCATCCTGGCGGGAACTTTCGCGACGATCGCCAAGGGTTCGGGGGCGGTGGACGCGGCCGTCGCGATCGCCCGGACCTTCGTGCCGGTGAGACTGATGGTGGCGGGCGTGTTTCTCGTTTCCTGCCTCGTTTCGCTGGCCATCGGCACCTCCTGCGGCACGATTGCGGCCGTCACCCCGATCGCGCTCGGCTTTGCCGCGCCGCTCAAGCTCGACCCCGCGCTCCTCATGGGGGCGGTGATCGGCGGGGCCATGTTCGGCGACAACATGTCCATGATTTCCGACACCACCATCGCCGCCACGCGAACTCAAGGGGTGCGGATGAAGGACAAATTCATCGCCAACGGACGCATCGCGGCTCCGGCGGCCTTGGTGGCGCTCTTTCTCTATGCGGTTTCGGGCGCGACGGCCGGGTCGGTGGAGACTCCCGCGCTCGCCTGGCATCATCTGGTGCTCGTCTTGCCGTACGTTTTCGTGTTCGTGCTGGCGCTTGCGGGCTTCAACGTGATGGCGCTGCTCTTTTCGGGCACGGTGCTGGCGGCGATCATCGGTGGCGTGCTGGGTCGGCTCGCGTTCTTCGACATCATGGACCTCTTGGGCAAGGGGACGCTCGGCATGGGCGAAACGCTGATCGTCGCGCTCCTGGCCGGCGGTCTGTTCAAGTCCGTCCAGGCCAATGGCGGCATAAGGTGGCTCACGGACAAGATTTCCAAAGCCATCCGGGGACCGCGCACTTGCGAATTGGGCGTGTTTCTCCTCGTCTCGGCCATCAATTGCTTCACCGCCAACAACACTGTCGCCATTGTGATCGCCGGACCCATCGCCAAGGAGTGCGCGGAAAAATTCGGTGCGGCGCCCGTCCGCATCGCCTCGGTGCTCGATACCGCCTCTTGCGTGGTGCAGGGCCTCATCCCCTATGGTGCGCAAATTCTCATCGCGATGGGCGTGGCCAAGGGTCTCGACATGTCGATCGACACCGTGTCGTTGCTCTCCAGTCTCTATTACCAGCCGCTGTTGGCGTTAACGGTCTTCGCCTCGATGTTGCGCAAATGCAAGTAGCCGGTTTCTCCATTGTCCTGTTGCGACCCGAAATCCCGCACAACACGGGAGCAATCGGTCGCCTCTGCGTGGGTCTGGGCGTGCCGCTCCATCTGGTGAGACCGCTCGGTTTCCATCTCGACGACAAGTCTATCGCCCGCGCGGGACTGGACTACTGGGCGCATCTTGACTGGCATCTCCACGACTCGTGGGACGATTACCTCGCTGCGGCCAAACCTAAGCGACTCCATTTTCTCTCCACGCACGGCCAAAAGTCGCTCTACGACTGCCGGTTCGAGCCGGGCGACGCGCTCGTCTTCGGCAACGAGTCTTCCGGTCTGCCCAAGGACTTTTACGATCGCTACTCGGAGCAGCTCTTCCGCATCCCCATGCCGGGCGAACACGCCCGCAGCATCAATCTCGCCAACGCGGTCTCCATCGCCGCCTACGAGTGCTACCGCCAGCTGTCCTCCCTCCCCGCTTGAATCCATTCCCCCGCTTTCCGCTTGACGGGGAGGGGAGTTGCTTTCGCTGTTGGGAGTCTCGGAGTCGGGGATTTTTCGCACTTTCCGCTTGACGGGGAGGGGCAAAATATGATATAATATCAGTGTTCTTAGGGGAGAAATCCTTAAGGATGGGCGGGTAGACACGTTCTTCCGCATCACATCGATTTTAGCATCAACGCTAACAAGTCGTTCCCTCGAAATACTACCACTATTTCAAAAATACGAGCGATGTGCAAGTGAAGATGCGTCTATTCTGGGCGCATTTTTTCTTCGTGTATTCGTATTGGGCCTGTGGTAGGGCATCGAGGGAGTGCATGGATTGAAATGCGCTCTTTTTATGCACCCGGCATTCGGTTGGGCGATAACCACGCGCGAGAATGTCAGGTGCCAGATGCAGATTTCCGCAGAGTCCAGTCAGAAGATCAAGAACATGAGTCTTATATGCGCGTTCTTGGTGGTCGTGATACATATCTCATGGCCGGCCGAGCAAGCGCTGTCGCTTGGTTGGTTTATGCAGGAATTTATGGAAGAGGGAATTGCGCGGATTGCCGTGCCGTTCTTTTTCGTTGTCTCCGGTTTCTTCCTTGCGCAACACTTCGAGGAGCAGGATTGGTGGCGACGCGAAACCACGAAACGCATAAAATCATTGGTGGTGCCGTTTGTGTTGTGGTCGGCCATAACATTGATTGCTACTATGCCATTGAGCATTATCGCCGATTTGATTGCGCATCGTCCGTTTGGAACCAACATTTGCGTAGCTCACAATCCGCTTGGTTTTTGGGGACTGGACTTGACCGAATTTCCTGGCCACGTCCCCTTGTGGTATGTACGATGTCTCTTTTTGTTCGTGCTGACTGGCTGGTTGTTCAAATGGGGAGTGGGGCGATTCAAGTATTGGTGGTTGGGGCTGGCATTTGCGTTTTCGCTCGTACAGAATCACTTGCCGACCGAGAATTGGCGCGAGTTCTTCCGGATGGGATATTCGGCTGGCGGCATAGTCTACTTTTCACTTGGCGTATTTATTCAGAAGTTCAAGCCGCAAATCGAAGGGCGGAAGGTTGCGCTTTGGTGCGGAATAGCCGGATTGGGCTTGCTGGTTCTCAAGTTGTTTTTTGCCTATAAAGGATATCGCGGCGAAATCGCGCTTGGCAAGTTCGCAGTTCCGTGCTTGCTATACCTGGTTTGGAGCATCACGCCTACAAGCGAATGGCCCAAGTGGCTGACTGCGTGCTCGTTTCCTGTTTTTCTTATTCATATCGTGCTCCTTGTCTATTTTGGCATCGCGTTCAAGCATATCCCGGTGCCGGAAATCCGGGCGGCGTTTATTAGCCTTGCCGGCAGTTTTGGCGGGGCGATTGCAATCACCTTGCTGCTCAGACGCTACTTGCCTAAATTTGCCGGCATCCTGTTCGGCGGAAGGTAGTCTGCACGGAGAATTGGGAGAGTTTGCGTGTAGACTTTCAATAGCGTGCGCGTAGACTTTGAACTGTCGGCGGGGAGACTTTGTATTGCCTGGCTGGGGGAGATGATGCGTAAGGTGTCACCTTTTGATGTGAAAGGTGACACATTTAGTGGTAAAAGGTGACACCGTTTGATAGAAAAGGTGACACCAAAATGGTCAAAAGGTGTCACCGTAAAGGTTAAAAGGTGTCACCTTAATGATAAAAATGTGTCACTTTTTGCTTGAACTGCAGGGGAGAGAAGGGTGGTGGTGGGGAGGGATTGGAACCGGAAGATTGACACTAAAAGTACATCACCTAGTGGCGGATAGATCCAATTGCCAATGGGGATAATGCGTTTTTTCATTTTCCCTATTGACTTTTGGGCGGGGAATATGATATAATATACAACTGTTTTAGCCGCAGAGGGTAGCGCGGGTGCGCGAGAGTAGGCGGAAAATTACCAAAAAAGGCAAGAAATGGATCAGATCAGGATCAAGGCGGAGCCTCGCACCGAGCAAGGTACGGGGGCGGTTCGCCGTTTGCGCCGCACGGGCATGATACCCGGCAGCGTCATGAAAATGAGGAAGGGCGGGACGGAGCTCATCAAGCTGCCGGCGCACGACTTCATGATGGCCATGCGTGGACACGCCAGCAAGCAGCTGCTCGTCACGCTGGATATGGACGGCCGGGAAGTTCCGGCGTTGATGCGCGAAATGCAGAACGACGTGCTGGCGGGTACGCCCATTCACGTGGACTTCAGCGAAGTGTCGCTGACCGAAAAGGTGCGCGTGACGGTTCCGGTGTATCTCGTGGGCGAAGCGGTCGGCGTGAAGCTGGGCGGCGGCGTGCTGGAGCAGGTGCTCCGTACGATCGACGTGGAGTGCCTGCCCGAGGATATCGCGGAGAAATTCGAAATCGACGTGTCGGGTCTCGGTCTCGACCAGACGCTCTTCGTGCGCGACCTGCAGCTTGGCGACAAGCAGACGGTGGTTACGCGCGGCGAACTGGCGCTGGCGGTGGTCAAGGCTCCGGAAGACGCGCCGGCCGGCGCGGCCCAGGGCGAGAAGGCTCCCGAAGTGATCAAGAAGGGCAAGGAAGAAGAGGTGAAGAAGTGATGAAAAAGTATGATGCGCTCTATATTTTCGTCGGCGTCAACCGCGACGAGACGCTGCAGGCCAATCTGGACCGCGCGCTCGCCGAAGTGACCCGCCTGGGCGGCGTGGTCATCGGTCAGGACGCGTTGGGCAAGCGTGCGTTCGCGCGGCCCATGAAGAAGCGCGATTCCGGCGCCTACGTCAAGGTCCGCTTCGAGCTGGATCCGGCCAAGATGGAAGAACTCGTGAACCGCTACCATCTGGTGGAAGAAGTCTTCCGCGTGCAGATCCTGGCGGTGGACGAGCGCCGCGAGGCCAAGATCGCCGCCGAGCGTCAGGCCCGCGCCGACCGTCAGGCCCGTCGCGAGGCCGCGGCCCAGCAACAGGCGGTGCCGGCTGCCGAGTAAGGCAAAGGAAGGAAGGTCGTCATGGCATCTTTCAACAAAGTGATTCTGATGGGCAACCTCACGCGAGACCCCGACATCAGGGCCACTGGAGCTGCCGGAATGAAGGTGGCGCGTCTGGGCATCGCGATGAACGAGCGTCGGCGCGACCGCAACGGCAACATCCAGGAATTCCCGGTGTTCGTGGACGTGGACGCGTGGGACAAGCTGGCGGAACTCTGCGGGCAGTATCTTTCGAAGGGTCGTTCGATCCTGGTGGAAGGCCGGCTGCAGATGGACAGCTGGGAAAAGGATGGCGTCAAGCACAACAAGCTGAAAGTTCGCGCTTCCACCATCAAATTCCTGCCTACGGGCGATCGCCTGAACGGCGGCCCGCAGAATCGGCAAGATGACCAGACCGGAGCCCCGAGCCCGCTCGAGGCCGATCCGGACGACATTCCGTTTTAATCAATCTCAAATCAAGGAACCATAATCATGGCGTTCAAGAAATCGAATAGCTCCGCCGGCGAGGAATTCGCCGCGCGCAAGCGTCCGCCGCTCGGCCCCAAGGACCAGATCGACGTCAACGACATCGAGACACTCAAGTACTACATCACGGATTACGGCAAGATCCTGCCCGCCCGCATCACCGGAGTCACTTCCGCGCAGCAGCGGCAGATTCGCCAGGGCGTGAAGCGTGCCCGCAACATGGGCCTCATGGCCTAAGGAAGGAGAGGGCAATGCAAGTTGAAGTAATGCTCATGGACAACGTGAAGAAGTTGGGCAAGTCGGGCCAGCTCGTCAAGGTGGCGGCCGGTTACGCGCGCAACTATCTTTTGCCCCGCGGACTCGCCGCCGAAGCGACCGAAGCCGCCAAGCGCCGGCTGAAAAAGCTGGAGGCCGAGCGTGCCGCCAAGGCCGCCGAGCTCAAGAAGGAGGCGCTGGAGACGGCCCGCAAGCTGGACAAGCTGGAACTGACCGTCTCGGCCCCCACGACCGACGGCAAGAAGCTGTACGGCGCGGTTTCCGTGACCGACCTGCTGGCGGCCATCGAAGCCAATCGCGGCGTCAAGGTGGAGCGCGGACAGCTCAGCATCGAAGACTCGCTGCGCGAAGTGGGCGAATACGAGGCGGTTATCGACCTCGGCCACGGCGTGACGGTGAAGTTCAAGATCAACATTCTGGACGAAGGCGCGGCCCAGGATGCCTAAGAAATCCGTGATCGACCCGCGTCCCGGCTGGGACGACTACTTCATGGAAATCGCCCAGGTGGTGGCCAAGCGGAGCAACTGCTCGCGCCGCCACGTGGGAGCGGTCGTGATGCGGGACAATCACATTCTCTCCACGGGGTACAACGGTACCCCGCACGGAGTGAAAAACTGCTTTGCAGGCGGGTGTCCGCGTTGCGCGGGCAAAGTGAAGAGCGGCTCGCGGCTGGAGGAATGTTTGTGCGTGCACGCCGAACAGAACGCCATCTGCCAAGCCGCGCTTTACGGCACCAGCCTGCAGGGCTCGACCATCTACATCACGTTGAGCCCCTGTCTCACGTGCGCCAAGCTGATCATCAATTCCGGAATCGGCGAGGTGGTTTACGACGGACAGTACGAATTCTTGGACACGGTAAAAGAGATGTTCGAGATGAGCGGCGTCAAATACCGGGAATACAATTTCAAAAAGGAACGTTAAGATGCGCAAGAAAATCATTGCAGGCAATTGGAAGATGAACGTGCTCCCCAGCGAGACGGCGACGCTCGTGAAGGAAGTGGCCGAGGCCACCAAGGCTTGCGGCAACGTGGAAGTGGTTTGCTGCGTGCCGGCCATCGACGTGGCGGCGGCGATCGAGGCGGCCAAGGGCACCCAGGTGGGAATCGGCGCGGAGAACGCGCACTGGGAAGCCAAGGGCGCGTTCACGGGCGAAATCAGCTGCCCCATGCTGGTGGATGCGGGCGTCAAGTACGTCATCATCGGCCACAGCGAGCGCCGGCAGTATTTCGGCGAGACGGACGAAACGGTAAACAAGCGTGCGCGTGCGGTGATCGCCGCCGGCATGACGGCCATCGTCTGCGTGGGCGAAACGCTGGAGGAGCGCGAGGCCGGCAAGCTGGTGGAAGTGATCGAACGCCAGATGAACGTGGGTCTCAAGGGCGTGACGGCGGCAGATTGCGACAAGCTGGTCATCGCCTACGAGCCAGTGTGGGCCATCGGCACCGGCAAGACCGCCACGCCCGACCAGGCGCAGGAGGTCCATGCGCTCATTCGCGCGACGCTGGCCAAGCTGGTGGGCGCCGAAACGGCGGACAAGGTTCGCATCCAGTATGGCGGTTCGATGAAGCCGGGCAACGCGGCCGAGCTGTTGGCCAAGCCGGATATCGACGGCGGGCTCATTGGCGGTGCGGCGCTCAAGGCCGGCGACTTCGCCGGAATCGTGGCCGCCGGAAACTGATGCCCGGAGCGTTATACAAGGCAATACTGGCTGGCGCGGGAATGCTCGCGCTGGCCGGTTGCTTCAATGAGCCGGAGCCGGCGTACAAAACGAGACCCGAAGGAGCGGAAATAAGGCTTCAGGATCGGGGGCTCAGCACGCTTGACGTGGCGCTCGATCCGGCTAAGGTGGTGTACGTCAATCTGGACCGGAACGAGTTCAGGGAAGTGCCGGCCGAGGTGCTCAAGTGCGCCAAACTCAAGTGGCTGCGGCTCAACGGCAACCGGTTGGAGACGTTGCCGGACCTGACCGGGCTCGAGGAGCTGCGGCGCATCTATCTCAAAAACAACAATTTCGCCTCCGTGCCCGAAGCGCTCAAGGGATTGCCCAAGCTGACCGATCTGGAACTTAGCGGCAATCCGATAACCGAAGTTCCGGACTGGCTGACGCGGATGGAGAGTCTCAAAAACGTCAGCTTCAACCGCACGCGAATCGAAAAACTGCCGGAAGATCTTTCGGGCTGGCGCAAGTTGAGTTCGCTGCAATTGGGCGATTTGCGCCTTTCCGCCGAGGAAATGGCCAGAATCCGCCAGGCGTTGCCGGAGGTTGCGATAGTATTCTGATGGACCGGCGATTGGATACTGGCAAGAATCTGGAGGAGCTTGGGAGCGGCAACACCGGCAAGCTCCTTTTGAAGTATTCATGGCCCGCGCTGGTGGCGATGACGCTGAACGCGCTCTATTCGGTGGTGGACCGGATCTACATCGGGCAGGGCTGCGGCGTGGATGCGATCGCCGGCATGACGCTTGCGATGCCGATCATGATGCTGTTTGCGGCGTTCGGGGTGTTCGTGGGAGCGGGGCACGCGTCGGTGCTGTCCATCAAACTGGGAGAGGGCAACCGGGAAGCGGGCGAGAAGATTCTGGGTCAGCTGGTGGCGTTCAAATTGGCGTTTTTCGTCACTATCCCGCCTTTGGTGTTTGTGTTTCTCGACGAGGTGTTGGGGCTTTGCGGCGCGGGCAAGGTGACGGCCGGGGCCTTCGCGAGCGCCAAGACGTATATGCGGATAGTGCTCTTTTCGCATCTCTTTTCGCATTTGGCGTTCGGACTCTCGGCGTTGCAGCGCGCGGAAGGGGCGGCGCACCGGTCGATGATGGCGATGGTGGTGGGTTTCGGCACCAACCTCATTCTCGATCCGCTCTTCATCTTCGGCTTGAAAATGGGCATCGCCGGCGCGGCCTGGGCCACCAATATCGCGATGGCGTGTTCGTGTCTGTGGGCGCTCCAGTATTACTGGCGGGGGGTTACGGCAGTGCCGATGCGGCTCAAGCGCATCCGCTTCTACGGCGAGTTCGTGCGGCGCACGGCGGCGATCGGCTTTGGGCCGTTTCTGCAGCAGCTTTTGTCGGCTACGATCGCGGTGTCGATGCAGACGGCGTTTTCCAAGTGGATAGCCGACCCGGAGCAGTGCACGGCGCAGTTCGCGTCGCTGGGTGTGTTCCATTCGGTGCTCATCTTGACGGTACTCCCTATCATGGGCACGCAACAGGGCTTGCAGCCGATCATCGGTTTCAACTGGGGGGCCCGGCAGTTCCGCCGGGTGCTGGGAACGTTCAAGCTCGGATTTTTCGTGACCACGTGGCTTTGCGTGGGCGCGTGCATCGTCCAGGTGGTGCCGCCTTTCCCGTATTGGCTGGCGCGGCTGTTCGTGAGCGATCCGGATATGGTCAGGCTCGCCGGACACGATCTCCAGATTTCCAACTGCATGCTCTGGTGCATCGGGCTCAACGTGGTGGCGTCCACCTACTTCCAGTCTATCGGCAGGCCGCTGACGGCAATCGTGCTGTCGACCTTGCGCCAGGGGGTGGTGCTGTTGCCGTGCATCTGGTTTTTGCCTTATCTGCTGGCGGACAAGACTTTCGCCATTTGGGTGGCGTTGCCGGTGAGCGACGTGGCGGCGTTTCTGGCCACGATTCCGCCCATTTTGGCGCATACGAGATTTTTGGGCAAGGTAAGGGATTATCGAAGGAGGACCACAAGATGAGAAAATCGGTGCAGGAGCGTACGACCAAAGAGACGCAGATCAAGCTGAGCCTCGAGCTGGACGGATCGGGCGAGGGAACCGTCCGGACGGGAATCGGGTTTTTCGACCACATGCTGGAGCTGTTTAAGAAGCACGCCAACGTGGATTTGACGGTAGAGGCGCAGGGCGACATCCAGGTGGATTACCATCACACGGTGGAGGACGTGGGATTGGTGCTGGGCAGGGCCATCAACGAGGCGCTGGGCGACCGCAAGGGTCTGGTGCGCTACGGTTTCGCGTCGGTGCCGATGGACGAGTCGCTCTGCGAGACGTCCATCGATCTGGGCGGCCGGCCGTTTCTGGTCATGTCGTGCCCGGTGAAGCACATGATGGTCAAGGATTTCGAGGTGAAGCTGCTGGAGGAATTTTTCCGGGCGGTCAGCGTGGAGGCGCGCGCCAACATCCATCTCCGGCAGATCTACGGCGACGAGGCGCATCACATCTGCGAGGCGTTCTTCAAGTCGTTCGCCCGCGCGCTCCGGGCCGCGGTCAAAATCGACCCGTCCGAAAAGGGCGTGCCGTCTTCGAAAGGAATGATATGATAATATTGCCGGCAATCGATCTCAAAGACGGCAAGTGCGTGCGCCTGCGACAGGGCCGGGCGGACGACATGACGGTTTACAGCGACGACCCGGCCGAGCAGGCCAGAGACTGGCGCGAGCAAGGCGGACGGGAACTGCACGTGGTGGATCTGGACGGCGCGTTCGACGGGTTTCCCCGCCATCTGGAAGAAATCAAAGCCATCATCCGGGCGTTCGAAGGTCCGGTGGAGGTGGGCGGGGGATTGCGCACGCCGGACGCCATCAACGCCGTGCTGGAGGCGGGAGCGGCGCGGGCCATCATCGGTTCGTCGGCGCTGGACGACCCCAATTTTCTCGTCAAGGCGGTGGAGTTGTGGGGCGACCGGATCGCGGTGGGGATCGACGCCAGGAACGGACTCGTGCAGACGCGCGGCTGGGTGAAGACCACTTCGGTGCGGGCGGTGGATCTGGCGGCCGCGGTGGACAAGATGGGGGTAAGGACCATCATCTACACCGACACCGCCACCGACGGCATGCTGGGCGGACCCAATCTCGCGCAATTGGCCACCATCTGCGATAGCGCGCCCCATTGCCAGATAACCGCTTCGGGCGGAGTTTCGTCGCCGTACGACATCGCCAATCTTAAGGCGCTGGAGCGTCAGAACCTGCGGGCGGCCATCTGCGGCAAGGCGCTGTACGACGGGCGGACCACGCTGAAGGAGATGAATGTCGCCGCGTTGTGAGCGTTTGAAGAGCGGGCTTCAGGTGGTGCTGGCGCCTTGCGAGGCCGAGAGCGTGGCGGTGGGGCTGTTCGTGCGCTCGGGTTCGCGGAACGAGCGCAAGGCGCAGGCCGGGATATCGCATTTTATCGAGCACATGCTCTTCAAAGGGACGGCCAAGCGCAGCGCGTTGGACATCACGCGGGCCATCGAGGGCCGGGGCGGAATGTTCAACGCCTACACGAGTGAGGAGAACACGTGCTTTTTCGCCCATATTCCCGACGAATATCTGGCGGAGGCGATGGATATTCTGGTGGACATGTTCAAGAACGCCAAGCTGGACGCCAGGGAATTCGCCAAGGAGAAGGCGGTGATCCTGGAAGAAATCAAGATGTACGCCGACGAGCCGGATTCGGTGGCGATGGAGAATCTGCAGGCGTGTCTGTTTCCTGGCCATCCGCTGGGCCGGCCGGTGGCGGGCGGCGAAAAGAGTCTCGAGCCCATGACGCCGGAAGATCTGCGCGGGTGGATCAAGCGGCGCTACACGCCCGGGAACACGGTTTTGGTGGTGGCGGGCAAATTCGACGCGGCGAAAGCGCTGGAAATGGCGGGGCGGCTGTGAAAAAGACGATTCCGGAAATAGTCGTGGCCAAAGACGTGCAACAGGCGCAGCTGGCGCTGGGCTTCCGGACGTTCGGCGTCAAAGATCCCCGGCGCTACGCTTTGACCGTGTTGGACGCGATAATGGGTCGGGGCATGTCCAGCCGGCTGTTCGTGGAACTCCGGGAAAAGCGCGGCCTCAGCTACGACATCGGTTCGCGCGTGCAGTTTTTCTCCGATTGCGGCATGTGGACGGTTACGGCCGGAATGGACGCCGCCAAGCGCGACCGGACGCTCAAGGCCATCGAGCGGGAAATCGAGAAGATCCGCACGGTCAAAGTGAAGGCGGGCGAACTCAAGCGCATCAAGGAATTCTTGATCGGGAATTTCAAGTTGGGACACGAGAAGCTCACGAACAAGCTCTTTTTCTACGGTTCGACCATGATGTCGTTCGGCAAGCTGGTGCTGCCGCAGGAGCAGATCGAGGGCGTGAGGGCGGTGACCGCCGACGATATTCTGGCGGTGGCGCAAGCTGTTTTGAAGGACGAAAACAAAGCCGTAAGCTGGGTGGTGCCGAAATGAAAAAGACCGCAAAACCGAGAAACGTGACGGAGAAGATTATCGCCGCACATCTGGTGGAAGGGGACATGGCCGTCGACCGGGAACTGGGCATCCGCATCGACCAGACGCTTACCCAGGACGCCACCGGCACGATGGCGTATCTGCAGTTCGAGGCGATGGGGCTGAAGCGCATCCGGAACGATTTGGCGGTGAGCTACGTGGACCACAATACCGTGCAGATCGGATTCGAGAACGCGGACGACCACGACTTTCTGGCGTCGATCGCCAAGAAATACGGCATCATCTATTCCAAAGCCGGCAACGGCATCTGCCATCAGCTGCATCTGGAGCGGTTCGGCAAGCCGGGCACGACGCTGCTGGGATCGGATTCGCACACGCCGACGGGCGGGGGAATCGGGCAGATCGCCATCGGGGCGGGCGGAATCGACATCGCGGTGGCGATGGCCGGCGGCGCGTTCCACATCCCCCGGCCCAAAGTGCGCGGCATTGAACTCACGGGCCGGATGCCGGCCGGCACGAGCGCCAAGGACGTGATTCTGAAAGTGCTCGAGAAGTTCGGCACCAAGGGGAACGTGGGCTGGATTTTCGAGTATTTCGGTCCGGGCGTGGCCGCATTGGACGTGCCGTCCCGGGCCACCATCGCGAACATGGGCGCGGAGCTGGGGGTGACCACTTCCGTGTTCCCGTCCGACCGGGTGACGCGCCAGTTCCTGGAAGCGCAAGGACGGGGCGGCGACTTTACCGAAATCGTGGCGGACAAAGGCGCCAGTTACGATGACGTGTTCACGGTGGATATGGATCGACTGGAACCGCTCGCCGCCGCGCCGCACAGTCCCGGCAACGTCGTGCGCGTTAAGAGCATCGCGGGGAAAAAGGTCAATCAGATTCTGATCGGGTCTTGCACCAACAGTTCCTATCGCGACATCCGCACGGTGGCGCAGATTCTCAAAGGCAAAAAGGTGGCCAAGGAGGTGGAGGTGGGCATCGCCTGCGGCAGCCGGCAGGTTGTCGAGATGCTGCTTGAGGACGGATCGCTCGCCATTCTGCACGCGGCCGGGTGTCGCATGCTCGAGAACGCCTGCGGATTTTGCATCGGGGCGCACATGTCGCCGTCGACGAACGCGGTGAGTCTCCGGACGAACAACCGCAATTTCGAGGGACGCTCGGGCACCCGAAGCGCCCAGGTGTATCTCGTGTCGCCGGAAACCGCTGCGGCTTCGGCCTTGACCGGCAAGGTGACGGCGTGCGAGGGCGTGGCCAAGGTGCCGATGCCCAAGAAATTCCCGGCGGTCGACGACATGTTCCTCTATCGGGAAACGGCCGGAAAGGGCGTGCCGAAGACGAAAATCGTGCGCGGACCCAATATCGCACCCGTTCCCGCCGGGTCGGCGATGCCGGAAAATCTCGCGGCCAAAGTGGCCATCAAAGTGGGCGACAAGATCACCACCGACCACATCATGCCGGCCGGGGCGCGGCTTAAATACCGTTCGAACGTGCCGGAATACGCCAAGTACGTGTTCGAGCCGTGCGACCGGGATTTCCACGACAATTGCCGGCGCAACCAAAGCGAAGGTTGGGCCAACGTGATCGTGGCCGGCGAGAGCTACGGGCAGGGGTCGAGCCGGGAGCATGCGGCGCTGTGTCCGATGTATCTCGGCGTCAAGGCGGTAATCGCCAAGTCGATCGAGCGGATCCATCGCGCCAATCTGATCAATTTCGGCATCGTACCTTTCGAGTTTGAAGATCCGCGCGACTACGACCGGTTGTCGGCCGGCGAACGGCTGGAGTTTGCCGGTATCGCCCGGGCGATCGCGGGCGACGGGCGGATCGAGGTGAATGGCGTAAAACTGCGGACCGATCTCACCGCGCGCGAAAAACAGCTAGTGCTTAAAGGAGGATTGTTGTCATGTCTGAACTGATTGTGGCGCTGGACGTACAGACCAGGGAAGAGGCCGTGGCCAAAGTCAAGGCCATCGGAGATGCGGTAGATTTCTACAAAATCGGGCTCGAGCTGTACACGGCAGAGGGTCCGGACGTGGTCAAGGCGGTGAAAGATTTGGGCAAGCGGATTTTTTTGGATCTCAAATTCCACGACATTCCGCGCACGGTGGAGCGCGCGGTGAAGTCCGGCGGCAAACTAGGGGTGGATTTGATGACCATCCATTCGGTGGGCGGCAAGGCGATGATCCGGGCGGCGCACGAGGCGGCGGCCGAATTCGGAGCGTCGGCGCCCAGGATTTTGGCGGTTACGGTGCTTACGTCGCTCGACCGGAGCGATCTCGAGGATGTGGGGATTACGGGTCGCGAGCCGGCCGATCAGGTGATGGCCATGGCCAAGTTCGCCATCGATCATGGCGCCGACGGGCTCGTGTGCAGTCCTCGCGAGGTGGGTTCGCTCAGCCGCACGCTCAAGGCCGGAACGCTGTTCGTCACTCCCGGCGTGCGACCCCGGGGCGCGGACGTGGGCGACCAGAAGCGCGTGGCCACTCCGGCCGACGCAGTGCGCGACGGAGCCACGCATCTGGTGGTGGGGCGGCCCATTCTGGCGGCGGAAGATCCCGTTTCGGCCGCCCGGCAGATTCGCGCGGAGATGGAAAGCGTGAATTAATGACGGCGCTCTTGGCCATTCTGCTTCTGGCGTCCGCCGAAACCGTTTCCGACACCGAAGTCTGGAACCGGGGCGTCGACTGCTATTACGCGGGCGATGTCACCAACGCGATGCAGACGCTGAGGCCGCTCGTCTATTCCCCGGGCTATGCGGCCCGGGCGGCGGAGGTGCTGGCCAAACTGGAATACGACTGCGGCAACCAGGAAGAGGCGGCGGCGATGGCGCAAATCGCGCTTAGGGCCCGTCCCGACGGCGAAAGGGAAAAACGCAATTTCGCGCTCGCCACGCAGGGGCTGGGGGAACTAAGGGAAAACCGGCGCCGGGACGCGGCGATCAAGGCGGCGCAGGGGAAGGCGCCGGGGGATATTCTACTTGCCGCCACCCGGGAAGCGCGAGAGCTTTTTGTCGAGTCCGGCACCTACCGGACCAACGAGGCGGTGCGGGCGGTGGCGCTTTCCGATGCGCTTTCGGCCCGGGCGGACCGGTTGGCGGATGCGTGGATTCCGGTGCGGATGGCGATTTTGCAGTCGGCGACCAACGAAAACGAGGTGGCGACCATTCTGCAGCAACTGGACGATGCCCGCCAAATCACCTTGGACGCCGCCAAGCAGTTGGGCGATTTCGACGGCGAGGCGTATTCGTCGCTGTCGCAGGCGGAAGACCGCTTTACCGCGTTTCTCAAACTTTGCATCATGCCGCCGGGTGCCTTGGACGAAGATTTGACGGCGCAATCCAACGCCTGCGTCAAGGCGGAATCGTTCAACAATCGCGACTGGCAGCGGGAGGCGCTGGACTACACCCGCGCGTTCCGGATGCGCTTCCCGGAATGGGCGCGCAACTACGAACAGC
This sequence comes from Kiritimatiellia bacterium, assembly GCA_017542055.1. GTDB lineage: Bacteria > Verrucomicrobiota > Kiritimatiellia > RFP12 > UBA1067 > UBA1067. The sequence continues at coordinate 45,180 of JAFXXW010000007.1, read as the reverse complement.
AGGCCCCAAGCGATACCGATCTGGTAGCGTTTTCCGAGGAGGATCAGGCCAAAATCAGCGCGCTCGCCACCGAACTCGAAAAAGTCCAACTGTCGTGTCTCGAACAACCGGAGACGCCGGAGCAGGAAAAGGCGCTGGAGTTGATTCGCGAAATCGGTTCGCTGCTGCCCAAGAACGGACGTGGCGGCGGCGCGGGAGAGACCGGACAGAAGGCGGAAAGCGAGCCGCCCCCGGAAACGGGCGAGGGAAAACCGGACGAAAATCCGCCGCCGGAACCGCAGGAAACTCCGGCGGAAACGCAGGAGCCCGAAAATCCGGAGGAGCGGGAGCTGGAAGCTTTGCTCAAAAAAGCGGAAGAGCGCAACGACGAACACGAGGCGGAAAAGAAGGCCATGATGCGCAGGGCCAAAATGCCGCCGAACGAAAGGGACTGGTGAAATGAAAATAGTGGTGGCATGCGGCGGCACGGGCGGACATTCCTTTCCGGGTATTGCGGTAGCAAAGGAATTGCGTTCGCGCGGCCACGAGGTGGTGGTGTGGTCGTCCGGGCGCGACATCGAACAGAGCGTGCTCAAAAGCTGGGATGGCCCCGTCTTTTCCACCAAGGCCCGTCAGTTGCGGCCCAAATATCTGTTTTCGATCTTCGCCTCCTACCTGCGGTGCGTGCAGGAGTTGAGACGCTTCCGTCCCGCGGTGGTGCTGGCGATGGGCTCGTACGCGTCGTTGCCGCCGGTGATGGCCGCGCGCCACTACCACATTCCGGTGGTGCTGCACGAGGCCAACACGCTTCCCGGCAAGGCGGTGGAGTTTCTGTCGCGCTACGCCAAGGTGGTGGCCATTTCTTTCGAAATCACCGCGCGCCATCTGCCCCGGGCCCAGACGGTGCTGACGGGACTGCCTATTCGCACGGAAATCGCCCAAGGCGAGCGCTTCCAATTCATTCCCGCCGGCAGCTTCACGGTATTCGTGACCGGCGGCTCCCAGGGTGCCCATGCGGTCAACGAGCTGGCGTCGGCCGCGCTGTGCATGGTCGACAAGGAGCTCAAATCCCGGGGCAAGGAAGGTCGCCCCCTTTACGTGATCCACCAGACCGGCGTCGCCGACGAGCCAGAAGTCATCGCCCGCTACGCCGCGGCGGGACTGCCGTCGCGCGTGCATGCGTTCGAGCGCGAAATGGCCAACGCTTTCGCTTCGGCCGATCTGGTGATCGCCCGCGCCGGCGCCTCCACCTGCTTCGAAGTGGCCGCGTGCGGCAAGCCGACTTTCTTCATTCCGTTGCCTTCGTCGATGCGCAACCATCAGCATTTCAACGCCGACGCGTTCGTGGCGCACGGCGCGGCCGACGAGGGACAGCAGGCCATGCTCAACGCCCGGGGACTGTCGCGCTACATCCTCAGAATGTACGAGGACGGCGAACGGCTGGCGCGGATGCGCGAACGCATGCTGGAACTGTCGCAACCCGAAGCCGACCGGAAAGTGGCCGACCTGGTGATCGCCAATGCGCTTGTCCGTCCTTGAGTTTCGCGCCGGCGTGTTGCGGCGCATCCGCTCGTTCCTGGACGCGGCGGGCATGGTGGAGGTGGAGACGCCCGTGCGCATCTTGGCGCCGGCGCCCGAACCGCACATCGATTGTCCGCGTTGCGGCCGGGGGTTTCTGCGCGCTTCGCCCGAATTGCAGATGAAGAAGCTCCTGGCCCAGGGCATGGACCGCATCTATCAGCTGGGACCCTGTTTCCGCGAGGGTGAAAACGGTTCGCGGCACAGCGAGGAGTTCACCATGCTGGAGTGGTATCGCCGGCGGGCGGACTATCGCGACATCATGACGGACATGAAAGCGCTCGTGACCGCTTTGGCCGGACAGGTGGAGTTCCGCACCGTGACCGTGCGCGAGGCCTATCGCGAATACGCCGGATGGGACCCGTTCGAGCGGTTCGATCAGGACCGCTTCGACTACGACATGGCCGTCAAGATCGAGCCGGCGCTCGCCGGGTGGACGTTTCTCGCTGACTATCCGGTGGAGTGCGCGTCGCTGGCGCGGATTTCGGGCGATCACGCCGAGCGCTGGGAGCTCTACCATGACGGTATGGAACTGGCCAACGCCTTCACCGAATTGTGCGACGGCGCGGAGCAGCGACGCCGTTTTCTCGCGGCGTGCGAGGAGCGTAGGGCGTTGGGCGAGGCGGATTATCCTTTGGACGAGGAGTTTCTGGCGCTGTTGCCGCTCGTCGGCAGCGCGGCCGGAGTGGCGCTCGGGATCGACCGGCTCGTGATGGCGCTCGGAAAAGAAAATCGCATTTCCGAGGCGAGAGTGCTTGAAATTTTTCCGGAAAAATGATATAATATACTCCAATGACTGAGGATTTGACAGAAAGGTTCTTCCGCTACTTCACGTTTACGCTCATCGCGGCCATCTTCGTGGGCGGCATTTGCTTTGCCTATCCCACCTACGTCCGCACGCAAGACCTGAAGCGCGAGAACGCCAAGCTGTCCGAGCGCATCGAGGAAAAGCGTCGGGAAATCGCCAAACTGGTGGATAATCAGCGGCGTTTCCGCACCGACCCCGATTTCGTGGAGAAGATCGCCCGCGAGAACAAGCGCGTGTACCCCGGCGAATTGGTGTTCGTGTTCGAGAAGGAGTGATGGCCAACTTTTTGCGATTGCTGCTCGGATTCGCGCTCCTGCCGATGTGCTGGGGCTTTTTGCGTTCGCTCCTCGACGCGGTTTTGCGCGTCAGCGGCGCGGACAACGCCTTCAGCGCCGAGAGCATCAGTCTCTTGGGTGGCATCGCCTCGTTCGGCTTTTGCTGGTCCACCATTTCCCATCCCATCCGCACCTACGTGTTCGGCCACGAGCTCACGCACGCGCTGTGGGGTCTGCTCTTTGGCGCCCGGCCCTCGGATGTAAGGGTCAGCGAGTCCGGCGGCAGCGTCCGGCTCACCAAGTCCAATTTCCTCATCACGCTCGCGCCGTATTTCTTTCCGTTCTACACCTTCCTGGTGATCGTGGTGGCGCTCGTCACCTACGCCTTTCTGCGGCCGCTGCCGTGCTTGCCGCTCTGGATGTTTCTGATTGGCTTTACCTGGTCGTTCCACGTGCTCTTCACCTTGCAGACGCTCACCCAGCGTCAGCCCGACGTGAAGCTGTACGGGCGAATCTTCAGCTGGACGTTCATTTTCATCGCCAATATCGCGTTGGTGTTGGTGTTTCTGGCCTCGGTCACCCAGCTGGGCTTCGCCGATCTGGCCGGAATCGTCGTGCAGCGGGTCTTCGCCGCCTACATGGGCGTGGCCGGTTGCGTCTGGAAGGGCATATGTATCCTCATTTCCTGGGTTTCGAATTCCTCCACAGCTACGGCTTGATGATGGCGGTCGGTTTTCTGCTGGCCTGGACGCTGGTGGAAAAGTTGTTCAAACGGCCGGATTTGGGGAATCTGGCCATCGCTTTGGTGATTTGCGGCGTGATCGGGTCGCGTATCGCCTACGTAATCGAGCATTGGCGGGTCGAATTCGCCGCCGACCCCGTAAGCGTCCTCTACGTGTTCCGGGGCGGGCTCATGTTCTATGGCGGCCTCATCCTGTCCTCGCTCGTCTTTTTCGCCTGGTGCTTCGCGAAAAAAGAAAATCCCGTGCGGCTGGGCGATCTGCTGACGGTGGTGGTGCCGCTGGCGCATGCGTTCGGACGGCTCGGTTGCTTCTGCTACGGCTGCTGCTACGGCAAGGTGTCGCATTCGGCCTGGGCGGTGACGTTTCCGGTGGGCTCGCCCCAGTATTTCGCGGACGGGCGGCAGTTGCCCGTGTTGCCGGTGCAGCTCTTCGAGGCTGCCGCGTTGTTGGCGCTGTTCGCGATTCTGCTCGCCGTGTATCTCAAGTGGCGCCGATTCACGGCCGGGCTCTACTTCATGGGCTACGCCGCCATTCGCTTCGGTCTCGAATATCTGCGCGGCGATCCACGCGCCGCCGTGGGACCGTTCTCCATTTCCCAAACCATATCGCTCGCGATGTTCGCGTTCGGATTGATGCTACTCGGCTATGAACTTGCATGTGATAATCGGCGAGGATGATTTCCTGGTGGCCGAAGCCGCCCGGCGCGCGATGAAGGACTTCATCGTGGAGGAAATCGATTCCGGCGCCGCCACCAACGCCGAAGCGCAGCTCAAGGAAATCGCCAAGGCGCGCGAAAGCTTTTTGAGCCAGCCGCTGTTCGACCCCAACAAGGCCACCTGGTGGCGCAACGTCAAGTTTCTGCCCGGTGCGGACAAGCTCGCCGAAAACGTCAAAGAGGCGCTGGAGGACTTTGCCCGCACCTTGGCCGAGTATCCCTTGCCGGAAAACCAGATTTTCGTTCTCTCGGGACCCAAGCTCCTCAAGACGTCGATTTTCGCCAAGGCGCTCGCGGACATCGCCGAGTTCACCGTCTTCGCGCCGCTCACGGGTCGCGCCGCCATCGAACAGGCGGTGGTGGCCGCCATCGATTTCGCCGCCGAGGAAGGTTTCCAGTTCGATTCCGGCGCGGCCGAAGCGTTCATCGCCAAGGTAGGACTCGACATGCGCTCGATCCGGTCGGAAACGGCCAAGCTGAGGTGCTATCTCGAACCCGAGCGCAAAACCGCCACCCGCGCCGACGTGGCCGCCATCGTTTCGCCGGGCGCCGGGGTGGAACCCAATTTCTGGGCCATCACCGACGCCATCGGCGCGCGCAACGCGGAAAAAGCCATCTCCGCCGCGATGGAATTCGCGGGCGAAAGCAATTTCGCGGTCATGATCTCCGGCGCCATCGAACGCTTTTTCCGCCAGCTGATCGACCTCGAACGCATCGCCGACACTTTGGCGCCGTTCCAGGTGCGCAACCTGCAGAATTTCCGGCGCAATTGGAATCCCAACGAATTGCGCGCGGCCCGTTTCCGTTTTCTCAATCTGCGCGAAAGGGCGGTCGCGTCCGGCGGCGAGGCGACGGGAGATTTGATCGCCACCGAAATCGTCCGCGCGTGCAAGGGAAGGATCAAACCATGAGCGAACGCCAGCTCGTTTTCCCCGGTTTCATCGACGTGCACGTGCATTTTCGCGATCCGGGCATGACCGAAGCCGAAGACACCTTGTCCGGCGCCCGGGCCGCGGCGGCGGGCGGTTTCCGGGCGGTGGTGACGATGCCCAACACCGTTCCCGCCGGCGACAGCGTGGAGTGGGTCCAAAGGCAGCTGACGGCGGAGCTCCCCGTCAAGATCGTGCCGTCCGCCTGCATCACCAAGGGACGGCTGGGACGCGAGGTGGCCGACCTGGAAGCGCTCGCGGAGGCCGGTTGCGCCTTCTTCACCGACGACGGCAACTACGTGGCGGACGACAGGGTGATGCTGGAGGCCATGCGACGCGCCGCCGAGCTCAATATGGCCATTTGCGATCACGCGATGGACCCCAAGGTCCAGGCCGGGGGCGTCATTCGCGACTGCCCCCTCGCGCGCAAACTGAATCTGCCAGTGATCTCGCCCGAAACGGAAACGACGGCGATCGCGCGCGACCTGTCGCTCTGTCGCGAGACCGGTTGCCGGTTGCACATCCAGCACATTTCCACCGCGCAAGGCGTGGACCTGGTGCGCGAGGCGCGCCGGGAGGGCTTGCCCGTCACGGCCGAGGCCACTCCGCACCATCTGTTGTTCGCCTGCGAAGACCTGACCGAGGACGACGCGGCCTACAAGATGGCGCCGCCTTTGGGTACGCGCGAGGACCGCGCGGAGTTGCGCAAGGCGGTCAAGGAGGGACTGCTCATGTTCGCCACCGACCACGCCCCCCATCCGGTCGCCACCAAGAACCGGGGCTTTCGCGCGAGCGCCAACGGAATCGTGGGTTTGGAGGCGGCGGTGGCCGTCACCTATCGGGTTATGGTAGAGGAAGAGGGCATGGCCGAAGACGCCTGGGCGCGCGCCTGGTACGATTTGCCCGCCTGGATAATCCAGGGCGGCGCGGAGCGGCTGAAGCTGTCGCCTACCGTAGTCAAGGTGGGCGCGCCGTACGCCATCGACGTGTCCGGCTGGCGGACCCGCTCGAAAAATTGTCCATATAATGGCTTGACAGTCACGGCCAGAATATGATATAATATACGATGTTTTTTACAAAATCTTCGGAGCGTAGCGCAGCCTGGTAGCGCGTTTGTTTCGGGTACAAAAGGTCGAGGGTTCGAATCCCTCCGCTCCGACCAATCCCCAAAATCCAGCATGGCAAAAGCGCTTAAGCACACACCGGTAAAGTTGGCGATCGTCGGCGGTGGCGCCGCCGGAATGTTCGCCGCCGCGGTGGCCGCCGAGCGCAAGCTGCCCTGCGTGGTGTTCGAGCGCAAGGCGCGCTTGGGGTCCAAGGTGCTGATGACCGCCAACGGTCGCTGCAATTTCGCCAAAGACATTTCCGCCGAGCAGTTCCTGTCGGATTTGGGTCCCGCCGCGCCGTTCGCCGCCAAGGCCGTGCGCGAATGTCCGCCGCGCAAGATCATCGCCGGGTTCAAGTCGCTCGGGGTGGGACTAAAGCGCATGGCGGACGGAAGGATGTTCCCGGCCGACGGCAAGGCCGCCACCATCGTGCATGCCTTCGGCGATCTCTTGCGCGATAACGGCGTGCCGATCGTCGCCAATTGTCCGGTTGCCGGCATCCAGCCCCAGAAGACCGGTTTCATCGTGGCCACGCCCAATTTCACGCTATGGGCCGAGCACGTGCTTTTGGCCACCGGCGGCGTCAGCTATCCCAAACTCGGCTCGACGGGCGACGGCCAGCGTTTCGCGTCGGAACTCGGACACGCGCTGGTGCCGTACCGGCCGGGACTGATCGGACTCGAAACGACCGATCCGCGCGTGGTGCGTCGGGCCGGGGAGCGCTTCGAGGAGGCGCAGGCCCGGGTGCTGGACTTGTCCGGCCGCGTGCTGTACGCCTATCGCGGCGAGGTGGACTGCGAGACTTTCGGACTTAGCGGCGCTGCCGTCTACAATTGCCAGCGCTTCGTCGAACATTGGCTGCGCGAGCATCCGGGCAGAATGGCGGACCTGACGCTCGAGGCGTCGTTCGGCGGGGAGACGGTTCGCCTGGAGCACATCCGGCCCCGACCGGTCAAAGAGGCCATCGTCACCATCGGGGGCGTGTCGCTGGACGACGTGGATCCGGACACGATGGAGTCGCGCAAGGTGCCGGGACTTTACTTCGCCGGCGAAGTGCTCGACCTCGACGGCCCCACCGGCGGATACAATCTTTCGTTGGCCTTCGCCACCGCGCGCTTGGCCGTAACTTCCATTTGCCGCAAAATATGAACGTAATCGCTATTCTCTTGGGTGTCGTCATGTTCGGGATGGGCCTCGCCACCCGGCTCGAAGATTTCAAGGTGGTGTTCAGCCGACCCAAAGACATCCTCATCGGCTGCGCGGCGCAGTTTACCATCATGCCCGCCTTGGCCTGGGCGCTGGCGCGGCTGTTCGGTCTCGACGAAGCGCTGACGTTGGGCGTGATTCTCGTGGGGTGCTGTCCCGGCGGAACCGCGTCGAACGTGATGACGTATCTCGCCAAGGGCGACCTCGCGCTTTCCGTCGGCATGACGGGCGTCTCCACGCTGTTGGCGCCGTTTCTGACCCCGGCGTTGACGCTGCTCCTGGCGGGCCGGACGGTGGCGGTGGACGCCGTCGGCATGTTCGTCGGCATCCTCTGGGTGGTGGTGCTCCCGATCGCGCTCGGGTTTGCGGCCAAGCGCTGCTTCCCCAAAGCGACCGAACGCGTGGTGCGCTTCATGCCTACCGTCTCTTCGGTGGCGATCGCCGTCATTCTGGCGCTCGTCGTTCGGGCCAATTTTGGTCGACTCGCCCAGGGTGGATATGCTGTTTTGCTCGTCGTCATGCTGCACAACGCCTTGGGGATGGCCCTCGGCTACCTCCTCGCTTTCGCGTGCCGGCTCGCGGAACCCAAGCGCCGGGCGCTCGCCATCGAGGTGGGTATGCAGAATTCGGGTCTCGCGGCGAGCCTCGCGGCCGTGCATTTCGCCGCCTATCCCATGGCCGCGGTGCCGGGCGCCATCTTCAGCGTCTGGCATAACGTGAGCGGCGCCTTGGTGGCCCGACTCTTCGCCCGGTCCCGGGTGGCCGGGGAGAGGAGCGAACGATGAAATACTTTTGGCGCTATTCCACTCCGGCAAGCTTCGACGATCTCTTGCTGGAAGGCGACGACGAGGCGCTGACCGGTTTGTGGTTCGAAGGTTCGCGCGCTTTTTCTCCGCTCGCGGAGGGCGGGGAGATGCGCGAGACTCCCGTTTTTCGCGACACGTGCCGCTGGCTGGACGAATACTTCGCCGGACGCGATCCCGGCTTTGCGCCCGCGTGCCGATTCGATGGCTTGACGGACTTCCGCCGGGACGTATTGGAGGAGGTGAAGCGGATTCCGTACGGCGCCACCGCGTCCTACGGCGACATCGCCAAGGCTTTGTCCAAGCGGCAGGGCGGCAAGCCGGTTTCCGCGCGGGCGGTCGGCGGCGCGGTGGGGTGGAATCCGATCGCGATCGTCGTTCCCTGCCACCGGGTGACCGGTGCGGACGGCAGTCTCACCGGTTACAGCGGCGGGCTCGGCAACAAGGTTTCGCTGCTGGCGCACGAGGGGTCCGACATGTTCGACGCCCGGCTCTCTACGCCTAAGGAGAGCTCGGACAATTTCTTTCTCGCCGTGTGGCGTTCGCCGGAGTCCAAGGACCAGCGGCGACTCAAACGCAAGTTCGAGAAGTGGCTGGCCACCGACTCCACCTGGGGCGCGGGCGCCCGCGACGTGTGGTGGCTGGGCGCGTTCCTTGCCAAATGGACGAAAGAGCGCACCTTCGCCTACGACCAGCTCCAGACGCTCACCCAGTGGTATCTCGAGCGCATCCTCCCCTCCGGCCTGTAACGCGACCATTTCCATTTCCCGCTTGACGGGGAGGGGAGTTGCTTTCGCTCGGGGGAGTTTTGGAGTTTAGGAGTTTTCGCACTTTCCGCTTGACGGAAAGGGTGGGAATATGGTATAATATTAGCATCTAACGGGGAAATCCCCCGATTTGATCTTTGTCATAGCCGGGAAGATGGGAGTCTTTACCCGGCACGCGTCGCCACTGCGAGTGCAGGAGCGCGACAATTCAACTTAGCATTCTGCTATGTTGGCTCAAGTGAAATCTGGAAAATTTCTACGATACGAGTCACACATGGTATGGAGTGCGTCCTCTGGGCGTATTCTAACGTGTTTCGTATCGGGCATTCCAGAGCCTCACTTGAGACACGGACTAGAATCGCCCTTTTTCTTTTCCGTGCGGGTGGAGGGGCGGAAAGGAGAGCGTAAACGATAATGAAGACAGGCGTAGTTGCATCGGCCAAGATATTGGCAGGTGAGTTTTTGCGTTATGTTATCGTGGGCGGGATCGCTTTTCTGGCGGACTTTGGAACGTTGGTGTTGGTGCAGGAGTGTTTTCTCAAGGACTGGGCGCTGGGCGTGTATATCGCAACCGTGTTTGGCTTTATCGTCGGGTTGGCGGTCAATTACGCGCTATCGCTGTGGTTTGTGTTCACGCAGGCGAAGGATAAAGGGAAGGGGCGTAGCTTCGGGGCGTTTCTGGTCTTTGGGATAATCGGGCTCTTAGGCCTGGTGCTGACCGAGATTGGTATGTGGTTCGGCATTGAGATTCTCGATTGGAATTATATGATAGTCAAAGTATTCGTGACCGGTGCTGTGCTGGTGTGGAATTATCTAGGTCGCAAGCTGCTTATTTTCAATGACAAAGGAGTTGGCAACAAATGAAAAGAGCCGTTATTATCGGGGCGGGTCCGGCGGGACTTACTGCCGCGTACGAACTGAAGCGCAAGGCCCGGGATTGGGATGTGGTGGTGCTTGAAGAGACATCCGAAATAGGCGGCATTTCGCGCACTGCGGTTTATGAGGGATGCCGCATCGATATTGGAGGGCATCGGTTCTTCTCCAAGTCGAAAGAGGTGAACGATCTTTGGGCCGAGCTGATGCCTATTCAAGGCAAGCCCGCCAAGGATGACACGATCCTCGGGCGCGAATGTCACGTGGAAGCATGCGGTCCCGATCCGGAAGAGACCGACGAAGTGATGCTGCGCCGGCATCGCGTGAGCCGCATCTACTATCTGCGCCATTTCTTCGATTATCCCATTTCCATCAAGCCGGCCACCTTTATCGCGATGGGGCTGATTCGTACCTGGAAAGCCGGTTGGAGTTATCTTTATAGCGCAATCAAGAAGCGGCCCGAAAACTCGTTGGAAGATTTTTATATCAATCGCTTTGGCAAGGTGCTTTACTCGATGTTCTTCGAGGACTATACCGAGAAGTTGTGGGGCATCCATCCGTCCAAAATCGATCCTTCGTGGGGTGCCCAGCGAGTAAAGGGTCTCTCGCTGTGGAAGGCCATCCTCAACATTTTCATCCCCAAAGGCGGCAAGAAGGAAACCTCGCTGATTGACGAGTTTATCTATCCCAAGAAAGGCCCGGGACAGCTTTGGGAGACTATGGCGGCCAAATTGCGCGGTATGGGCGTAGAGGTGCGGATGAACGCGCAAGCGGTCGGCATCGAGACCAAAGACGGACAGGTAAAGGCGGTCAAGCTGAAAGACGGTACGCGCCTCGAGTGCGATGCGGTCTTCTCCTCGATGCCGGTCAAAGACCTGGTTGCCGCATTCGACCAGAAACCGGCCGAAGTAGCCAAAATCGCGTCAGAGTTGCCTTATCGCGACTTTATCACGGTGGGCCTGTTGGTCGACAAGTTGGCCATCAAGAATCAGACGCAGTTCAAGACGGTCAACAATATCGTACCCGACACTTGGATCTACGTGCAGGAGCGTGACGTAAGGATGGGTCGCATCCAAATCTTCAACAACTGGTCGCCTTATATGGTGGACGATGTTACCAAGCATGTTTGGGTGGGGCTTGAATACTTCTGCACGGAAGGGGACAAGTTCTGGACGATGGAAGACAAGCCATTCATCGATATGGCGGTTGAGGAGTTGCGTCATATCGGGGTGTTGGGAGCGGACGAGCCGGTCATCAAGAGCGTTCGCATCAAGGTGAAGAAGGCTTATCCCGCCTATTTTGGTTCCTATGCCGAATTCGGCAAGGTGCGCGATTGGCTGGATGGTTTCGGTAACCTCTACTGCATTGGCCGGAACGGGCAGCATCGTTATAACAATATGGACCACTCCATGCTTTGCGGCATCGAGGCGGTTCGTGCGCTCTTGGGTGAAACCGCCAAATCCACAGTTTGGAACGTCAATACCGAGGAAGAATATCATGAAGGGAAGTAAGTGGTTGAAGTGGGTTGTAATTGCCGGGGTGGGGTTGCGACTGTGCCTATGGGCATTTCAATCTTCGCCGGAGGGTGATGATGGGCTTCGCTATCTGACGGAAAGTATCAATCTAATCGATCATGGGGTGTTTTCGACTGCGCAGTCTGACGCCCCGATGCCATCTGCCCACGACATGCCGTTGTGGCCAGGAATAATGGCAGCGGTCTATTGGGCTACCGGTTCGGTGCCGGCCACTCAGCATATTGCGGGATTAATCAATATTCTGTTGGTGGTAGTAGGCATTATAGCAATGATTGCTTTGCTCCGGAACAAGCCGTTTTCGTTTGGAGATACTCAAATTACGTTAGGCGTGGCGGTATTGCTGTTTATGCCCGATACGGTTATTTATTCGCTATTCCACATGCCCGATCAGTTGGCGGTGTCTTCGGTGATAGTGGCGTTGTGGCTTTATTTTAGAGGGGTTAACGGGAACGTCAAGTGCTTGATTGGCTCGTTTATTTCCTTTGTGGTGGCAATTTATGCCAAGCCAATTTGCATCCCGTTGGCATTGGCGTTTATCTTGGCGCTGATACTGGTGTATGGGTCAACCTGGAAAAAGAAACTGGCAATGGTAGTGGCCGGGGTTGCGATAGTGGCGATTGGTTTGAGTCCTTGGATGGTCAGAAACAAGTTGGCATTTGGAACAGCCGGAATTACGTCGATTTCCGGAACCAATCTTTACAGTTGCAATTGGGGGAGGCTGGCGCAGCTGCTCCCGGTCGGAGAGAAGGAAGCGGTTCTCGCCGATATGGAACGGTTTGAAAGTGAAATTGCCGATTACGATTTGATGAAACGGTCGAAACTTATGGGTAAGTATGCGCGGGAGCAATTAATGGCTCACCTGCCGGAGTATATGATATATACGGCGAAAACCCATCCGCGTTTGTATGCGGGAACCGGAACGGTTGCATTGCTGCGATACTTGGGACTGGAAAGAACTTGCGACGCGCTTGACAACATGTGGAGTTCAGGTGTGGCGCGCGGTTACCAGGTGCAATATGAAACGCCATATACCTTAGGCGAAAAGGCGCTTGGTGCCGGTGTGCAGATAGTAAGTTGGCTGGTTCTGCTGGGAGGATATTTGCTGGTAGCGATTGGCGCAATTAAAAGCATACGGCGATATAAAGACTTGTCGTTTGGCGGCTACTTGTTGGTATTGAGTCCTTTGCTTAGTATCATCCTGCTCGCAGCTGTCATTGGCCCGATTACGGCAACTCGTTATAGGTACATAATGATCCCGTTCTTCGCTATACTTGCCGGCTATTCGGCAATGAGTATGCAGAAAAAGGCATAGAGTCAAACATATTTATCGTCTCGACTTTGTAAAGTCTGCACGGAGACTTGGGTAAAGTGAGCGTGTAGACTTTTGAAAGTTTACGTGCACACTTTGCAAAGTGAGCGTGTAGACTTTTTGGAGTCTGCACGGAGACTTGGGGAAAGCCCTGCGGGGGAATTGGGGAAAGTCCTGCGGGAGATTTGGCAAAAGTCCTGCGGGGGAATTGGGAAATGTCCCGCGGGGGAATTGGGACTTGACAAAGGGGCGGAAAATATGGTATAATATGAGGCGCTATGACTGAAGAAGAACAGAAGAAGCAGGAACAACTGCAAGCCGAGATCAAGCTCGAGCGGCAGCGGCGCGAGACACGGGTTATCGCTGCGATGGTATTCCGTCCGAAAGCCATGTTTCCTATCGTTTTGGGAGCGGGGCTCGAAAGCATAAAATTCAACGATCCCGTATTCCGCGACGCCTTCCCCGAAATCCTCAAAGCGGGCGACGAAGAGACGGACGACGCGCGCGAAACGCGTCAGAACATCCTCGCGCGCAACTGCGACGACCCCCGGCGCACCTTTAGCGGACTCGTGGACTCCGTGCCCGAAAAGATCGACGTCGAAGACGTGGCGTTCCTCAAGTTCGCCGACATGTTCGGCAACTACCAGGAGCACATCATCCGGATCATGCAGGATCCTTCGCTGACCGTCGGTCTCCGGGTGGACGCGCTCCAGCGCGAAATGGATGTCCTGCGCGCCGACTATCGCGCCGTGGCCTCGCTCTTAGGCGAGCTCGCGTCCAACGAAGAGGAAAACCTCGCCGACCTCTATTCCACGCCCGAAAAGCTCACGCACGTGCCGGGTCTCATCGACCGGATCATGAACGTCACCCTGGAAAGCGCCGTCCACCCCAACCGCGCCATCGCGCTCGCGGGCGCACTCGCTGTCCTTTCGCACCTCGCCGGACGCAACTACACCGACTCGCGCGGCACGTACCCCAACCTCTACATCATCCTGGTGGCGCCCTCAACCTTCGGCAAGCAAAAGCCGCGCTCGGTCAATATGGCCATCGGACACAAACTGCAAATCGCCCGGTCGTTCTACGAGCAGCCTGCGTCCGGCCAAGCCACGGAAGACGCTATCATCGAATCGCCCAGCGCCATCTTCCAGATCGATGAAATCAGCAATCTCCTGCATGTCATGAACGACAAGCGGCAGGGCGGCGGGGATGCGTTCTACAACTACCTTTTGCAAATCTTTTCCGCCAGCGAAACGGTCCATCGCGCCCGCGCCCGCGCCAAATCGAGCTACGGCAAAAGCGAGAGCGCCCCGGTGGCCGTGAATCCATCCCTCACCATTTTCGGCTGCGCCACGCCCACGCTCTTTTACGAGGAAATTACCGAAAAGACGATTTTGAGCGGACTTTTGAATCGCTGCGTCATCATCGAAACGCGCCTACTCCCGAAGCGTAACGAAGATCGCAAAGCGGCGGTGACGATTCCCCCGGAACTCGTGGACGACCTCCATAAGACGATCGAACTCAACCCCGACTTCTTCGATCGCGAAATGCCCCAACGCCGACTCGCGCAGGACGGTCCCGGCGTCAAGGAGCGCTTCAAAGAGCTCGCCAAGCAGATGGACGCGCTCATCGACAAACTCTCGCGCAAGGGCGACGATTCCGGCATGGCCATTTGGGGTCGCGCGATCGAGCAGACGGGCAAGCTGGCGCTCCTCTACGCCATCAGTCAAGATCCCAAAGAGCCAGTCGTCACGCTCGAAGGCGTAAACTGGGCATGGGAACTGTGTCAGTCCATTATTGCGCGCGTCATTGCGCAGTCCAAGAAATTCATGAACGTGGACGAAAAAGAGAAAAAGCTCTTGCGCGTCTACCAGTATATCAAAGAGCACAATGTTCCCACCGGACTCAAACGTGGAACGGTCTCCAAAGGCAGCCATATTTCCGACATAAAGGAAATGGACAATATCGAGGCGATGCTGGTGGAGCGCGGGCTCATACTCGTAAAGCAGGGTCTTCGTCAAGGCGCCAAGCTTTACTTCCTGAACGAAAAGGCGTGAAAGGAGCGATTTTATCATGAATAGCGAAAAACTTACGGAAGAGTCGGCGTACGAAGCGGCCGAGTGGGAATTGAGCGAGGAATACACCCGGAAAGTTGGATCTCCGGGGGAAATTCAAGCTGACCTGGTCGCGCTCGACAAGGCTGCGCAATGCGTGATCGAAGGCGATATGAAGCCGCTGGAGCGCCTTTCGTTAGGCCGGATCTGCAAGTGTTTGGCGTTTTCGTCCGCTTTCGATTATAGTTTCGAGGATGAAGCAGGCGAACTCGTGGAAGATACCGACCTCTTTATCAATGTCATCAAAGATCACGAGATTGCCTGCCGGGCACTGGAAAAGTTCCTCCTTAATGCCGCCGCCCGCGCCAAAACGATTTGTGCTCAGGTGTATGGGGAGCTCATTTCGATTCTGACAGATTTCCATTTTCTGGATAAAACGTCCGATACTGTCTTTGACACCCCAGAGCTAGCAAGCGCCTTCGAAGGGCGAATGGTGTCCGCCTTGCGCAAACTCTGGGCCGAAAATGCCGTTTTTGTGAATATACACTCAGTACACACGCAACACCCCCCCTCTCTCAAAAAAGGCTAAAAAAGGGCAAAATTCGGAGAGGGGGGTATTTGGCTGTGTACGGTGTATTGAAAATAAATAGTAGTATAATATATAGTAATATTTATCATTATTTTTGATTTTATACCACTTTCTGCTTACACCCTTTTCACATTTCAATACACATTCAATACACCAAAATTGTGTATTGAATTGCCCTAAACCCGGTTTCAATACACACTTTTTGGGTATTGAAATTTTCGCCCGGAGTGTATGATAGGGTCTTCGCGGAGCTTGGTTTGGACCTCTGCGGAGCCCGACCCATGACCTCTGCGGAGCACGGGTATGACCTTCGCGGAGCGCGGGGGTTGACTTCCGCGGAGCGCAGGGGGTGACCTTCGAGGGGGGTGGGCACCCCCCGGGGTGTCGCCATACGGGGCGAGGGGGTGACGCCCTATTGGGCGATAGGTGGAGGGGGTGGGCACCCCCCCTGTGATTTAGGATTTACGATTTTAGAT
The DNA here is from genome assembly GCA_017542055.1 of Kiritimatiellia bacterium. GTDB lineage: Bacteria > Verrucomicrobiota > Kiritimatiellia > RFP12 > UBA1067 > UBA1067. Next base: position 29,438 of record JAFXXW010000007.1, on the reverse strand, counting down.
TTAGGATTGTATTGAGGGATTGTCGATTGGACAATCGCAAATCGAAAATCATAAATCGAAAATCCAAGATTCTGCTTGATTTTTCGGGCGGAATATGATATACTATTACTTCAATGAGCAGAATTGTATACTTTGACAATAACGCCACCACGCGGGTTGCGCCGGAGGTGACGGAGGCGATGCTTCCGTTTCTGGGGGAGATGTACGGCAATCCCAGCTCGATGCACGCTTTCGGCGGGGCGGTGGCCAAGCATCTGGACCGGGCGCGGGAAGAGGTGGCGGCGTTCCTCAACGCGGAACCGGAAGAGATCGTTTTCACCTCGTGCGCGACGGAGTCGGACAACACGGCCATCCGGGGCGTGGCGGCCTTCAACGGTCCGGGGACGAAGATCATCACGACCAAGGTGGAGCACCCGGCCGTGCTGAACACTTGCCGGTATCTGAAGGGCCGGGGCTACGAGGTGGCGGAGCTGGGCGTGGACAGTCTCGGCCGGCTGGATTTGGACGAGCTCCGGGAGGAGCTCAAGGGCACCAACAAAGCGCTCGTGAGCGTGATGTGGGCCAACAACGAGACGGGCGTCATCTTTCCGGTCGAAGAAGTGGCGGAAATCTGCCGGGAATACGGCGCCACTTTCCATACCGACGCCGTGCAAGTGGCGGGCAAAGTGCCGGTGGACGTGAAGAAAACGCCGGTGGACCTGCTCGCCATGAGCGGACACAAGTTCCATGCGCCGAAGGGCGTGGGGCTTTTGTACGTGCGCAAGGGGTCGTATTTCCAGCCGCTCATGCTGGGCGGACACCAGGAGCGGGGGCTCCGGGCCGGCACCGAAAACGTGCCGTACATCGTGGGTCTCGCGAAGGCCTGCGAACTCGCGCGCAAGCACATGGCGGAGGACGAGGGCCGGATCGCCCAGATGCGCGACAAGCTGGAAGCGGGGATTTTGGCGGCGTGTCCCGATACGATCGTGAACGGGGACCGGGAGAACCGACTCCCCGGCACGCTCAACGTGGCTTTCAAGTACATCGAGGGCGAGGCCATCGCCTATCATCTGTCGGACCTCGGGATTTGCATCTCGACCGGTTCGGCGTGCGCGTCGGGGTCGCTGGACCCGAGCCACGTCATCCGGGCGATGGGGGTGCCGTTTGTGGCGGTGCACGGCAGCGTGAGGTTTTCGCTGTCGCGCTACAACACGATGGACGAGGTGGAGTATGTTATCGAAAACGTGCCGAAGGTGGTGAAAAAGCTGCGCGACCTCTCGCCGTTCGGGCCGGAAACGAAGGTGTCCACGTATGAGTAAGCTCGTCCCGGTATTGGCGGTTTTGGCGCTTTTTTCGGGTTGCCGGCGCGAAGAAATCAAGCGCTTCGCGGAGCCGGTGCCGGGACTTACCGACGCCAAGCTGGGACAGGTGCGCCAGGCGCTGTCGCGCTACGAAGGCGTCAAGGACGAGACGATCAAGCTGAACGGCGACACGCTCGAAATGGACTACGATTCGATGACGATCGCCAAAGAAAACATCCGTCGCGAGGTGGAAGCATGCTTGAAGTGAGAAACGTGGCTTTCGGGTATCTGAAGACGCCGGTGCTGCGCGACGTCAACCTGGTGGTGTCGCCGGGCGAGGTGGTGTCGCTCACGGGCGCCAACGGCTGCGGGAAGACGACGCTCATGCGGCTGATGGCGACGCTCCTCATGCCGACGGCGGGACAGGTGGTGTTCGACGGCAAGGATGCGTTCCAGGATCCCGTCCGGTATCGCAAACAGCTCGGGTATCTGCCCGAAAAAGTGGCGCTTTACGAAGATATGACGGTCAAGGAATACCTCACCTACCGCGCCAAAATCAAGGGCGAAGTGGCCAAGCGGATCCGGCGTCGGGTGGGGGAGGCGTCGTCGCTCGCGAAGGTGGAGGGGATGCTGCGAAAGCCCATCAAGAACCTGTCGTACGGACAGAAAAAGCGGGTGGCGCTGGCCGATACGATTCTCCTCCGGCCCCGCATCCTGCTTTTGGACGATTTCCTGTCCGGGCTGGACCTGGAAATGCGCGAGTCGATGAGCGAAACGCTTAAAGAGGTGGCGGCGTTTTCTTCGGTGCTGACCACCGGTCACGAGCTGGAAGAAATGCGCAAGTGGTCCTCGCGGATCGTGCGGCTGGAAGGCGGGAGGGTGCTATGAGTCCGACGCGAGCGATTATGAGCCGGACCATCGGCATGGCGCGCAACTACTACTCCACCGCGTTGGCGCTGGGGGCGTTTTTCGCGGTGTCGGCCATGCTGTTCTGCGCCAACGTGGATATCGGCGAGGGCGGGACGCTGTCGCTGGGGGAAATCTGGACTATGTCGCTGTCGCCGGTGCTGCCGGCTTTGGCGGCGATTCTGTCGATGGACGTGTGGAGCGACGAGCGGCTGTCGGGTCGGATGGATATGCTTCTGACGCTGCCGGTGAAGGAAATGGAGCTGGTGCTCGGCAAATATCTGGGCGTGCTGACGCTCGTGTGGGGCGCGATTTTGACGAGCTGGCTGTCGATTTGGGGGTTGGGGCTCTTTATCGGGCACAACTTAAGTTTCCCGATCCTGGGCATGACGGCGCTTTTCATGCAGGGGGCGCTCTGGACCGCAGTGGGCACGATGATGTCGGCCCGGTTCCGGCATGCGGCGGCGGCGGCGATGGCGTGTTTGATGGTCACGGTCATCATTCCGCGCGCGTTGTGGTTCGGGATGATCTTGTGGGTGCCGGACGAACGCATGCCTTACGGGATGATGCCGTTCGATGCGCACGTCTTGGACATGGCGTCGGGGGTGGTGTCCACCGGGATGCTCTTCGGTTACGCCATTTTGACGGTGCTGGCGCTCCTCATCACGCTCAAGTACGTGGAGATGATGCGGCTCGAAGGCTATGCCGCACGGGTGCTACGGCGCGGCGAGAGAACGGTGATTTTCATGTCGCTCGTGGTGGCGGCGCTCACGATCACCCTCGCGATGCGGCTCGACGTGACGTTGGAGCTGCCGGTAAAGGAGACCAAGGAATTTTCGGCGCGGACGCAGTCCATCCTCAAGGGGGCGGAAGGCGAAGTGGAACTGACGGGTTTCGTGTCGCGCGGCAACAAGCGTTTCAAGCCGGTGGTGCAGATGCTCCGGGCGCTGAAGCGCGAGGCGGAAATGACGGGCGGCCTCAGCGTGAAGCTCAAATTCGTCGACCCCAAGTGGGACTTGGGCGAGGCGGGACGGCTGGTGCGGATGGGCGCGAAGGAAGGGTCCATCGTGGTCCGGCGCGGAAGGAGGCTGGTGTCGGTGCCGCTCGAGTCCGGTACGGGCGAGCGCGACGTCGCGAGTGCGATTTTGCAGGTGGTGGCGCCCACGCAGCGCAAGGTGGTGTATTGGACGGTGGGGCACGGCGAAGCGGCTTTTGCGCAGTACGACACGTGGGGAATGAGCGACATCGCCCGCGAACTGATGCGCGACGGCTACATCAACCGGTCGCTGACTTTGAACGCGGGCGAGGAGATTCCGGACGATTGCGCGCTCATTCTGGTGGCAGGCGCCAAGACGGAGTTTTCGCGCTCGGAACTGGCCCGGATCGAGGCGTATCTGCTGGGCGGGGGACGCATGCTCGCACTCGTGGAAAACGCGGACAATTCGGGCGTCAATTCCATTTTGCCGCAATGGGGGATGAAGGTGGCCGCGACGCCCAAGCTGACGGGGGCGCGGACGCTTTCGGGGACGGACGTGATCGTGGACGATTTTGGCGAACATTCCATTTCCTCGCCGCTTAAAGGGACGCAGCTGGTGTTCGATCGACCGGTGTCGCTGCAGCCGTCGGCCGCGACGGTTTCGGGCTCGGGGGCGGACAAGGTGGAGTATTCGATGCTGGCCGGGGTTTTGGACCAGTCGCTGGCGGCCATCGGCGAGCGGGGCGCGGGCGCGGGGAGCGACCTGGCGCTGCGGCCTACGCGAGTGGCGGCAGTGGGCGACGCGCAGTTTGTCATGAACGGACAATTGGCGGCGCGGCAGAACGCCAACCGGGACTTTTTCCTCAATATCGTCGCGTACCTTTCGGGGGTGGACGCGGTAGTGATGAGCGGAACCGAGGCGGGCGTGCTGACGCTCGTGTACGACCGCGAGGAGCGCATCCGGATCGCGGTGATTCTGGTGGGCGTGGTGCCGTTTACGCTCTTCATGCTGATGGTGCTGAACGCCGTAAGAAGGAGGCACCGGACATGAAAAACGCGCGCACGTTCTGGAAATTGACGCTCTTGGCGGCTGTCTTGGCGGGCGGACATCTGCTTGTTTCGCTCCGGCACGACGACAAGCACGGCACGGTGCGCGGCAATACGCTCTTGCCGGGCGCGGACGAGGCGCTGGCGATCACGATTTTGCGCGACGGAACGGAAAGCGTGACGATGACGAATGCGGGGGGCTGGAAGCTGGAATGGCCGGTGCGCGGCGACGTGGATTCTAAAACGGTGGCGGCTTTGACGGACGCGTTGGCGTTTGCGCCGATGGACGACATGCTGAGCGACGTGGAGCTGATGAAGTTGGGGCGGACGCATGCGGATTTCGAGCTGGACACGCCCCGGCTGTCGCTCGCGGTGAACATGCCGACGGGACGCGTGGAGGTGGATTTCGGGGTGGAGACGCCCTCGGGCGAAGGGGTGTACGCGACGGTGAGCGGCGAAAACCGCGTCTTCGTGGTGCCTAAGCGCGCTTTCGAGGCGATCGACGTCACTTTGGGCAAGTTGCGCAGACGGAATCTTTTCGCCATTTCCGACGAGGAAGTGATGTCGGTCGACATCCGGTTGGAGGCGGGCAAGTTTTCCCGTATCGAGCGCGGCAATCTGAACAACGAGCGCTTTGTGGAGTTTCTGGCGGCGCTGTTGTCGGCGGAGGTCAAGGAGTTCATCTGGCCGGTGGGCGGCGAAAACGAGTCCAGCACGGCCGGGATGAGTTTGCTGGCGGGGTACGGACTCGATCCGGAAACGGCCGCCACCGTGACGCTGCACGGCGTGGACGGGATGGACAGGACGATCAGTTTCGGCAAGGGGGCGGGGGACGGACTCGTCTTCGCTTTGGTCTTCGGGGGCGGGGCGATCGTGACGGTCGATTCCAAGCTCAAGTACGATCTTATCGAGGGCGGCGACGCGTTCGACGATTCGCGGCTGTTCCCGATGGAGGCGGGCGAGGTAAATTCCGTCAATATCGCCGAAAACGGGGTCAATTACCTCTTGCAGCGCGACCAGGACGGCGATTGGCAGCTGGAGTCGCCGGTGGCGGCGCCGGCCGATCGCAAGGCGGCCGAATCGCTGGTGGGGCGGATCGTGAAACTCAGGACGAGCGACCTCGCGGAAGACGGGGTGACGCTGTCGGTGTCGACCAATCGCGCGCCGGTCAAGGTGCGGCTGGCGGCGTTGGCGGACGAGGAGGGTCTCGTGGGTCTCCGGAGTCGGGAGATTTTGAGCGTGGATCCGCTGGACGTGAAGCGGCTCGTGGGCGGCGGAGCGTCGGTGGAGTTCAATCCGGAGCGCAAGGTGTGGATGGTGGAAACGTCGGCCAACGCGGGCAAGGTGGACGAGGCGGCGGTGGAGGCGATCGTCGCCGAGCTCAAGAGTCTGGCGGCGCGGCGCGTGGTGAAGCTCAAGGTGTCGGAGCCGGAACTAGAGAGCTACGGCTTGGGCGAGCCGCAGTATCGCCTGGCGATCGACCTCGCGACGGCCGGGGTGTCGCGCAAGAACATTTTGATCGGTTCGGCCACGCGGGGCGGGTATTACGCCACGTTGGGGTCGGCCGATGCGGTATTCGTGATTTCGGAACAAACCAAAAAGATATTGACGGCAAAATTGCTGAAGGATGGAGAGTAACAAGATGAAGCGACTGTATTGGGCATTGGCGACGATGGCGGCGTTGGCGGCGCAGGCGGAGACGTGGTATCCGGCTCCGGACTGGGAGGACACGCCCGACCCGATCGCCTCGCCGTGCGCGAAGAAGGGCGGCACCATCAGGTTTTCGGGCGGACAGGCGCCGAAGAGTCTCAACGGCTACGTGGACAACAACACGTACACGATGATGACGTTTTCGCTGATGTTCGAGACGATGCTGGGCACGGATTCCGAGACGCTCGACTTCGTGCCGGGACTGGCGCGGCATTGGAGCATCTCGGACGACGGCGAGGTGTTCACCTTCGTGCTGGACGAAAACGCCCGTTGGTCGGACGGCGAGAAAGTGACGGCGGAGGACGTGAAGTGGACGTTCGACACGATTCTCGACCAGCACAACGACACGGGTCCCTGGAAGATGATTTTGGGCATGTTCGAGAGCCCCGAGATCCTGGACGAGCGGACGATCCGTTTCACCAAGAAGCCGGGTTCGCCCAAGGACTGGCGCGACTTGCAGCATTGCGGGTTTTTCTACATCATGCCCAAGCATTGCTTCGAGGGGCAGGACTTCAACAAGCTCGATTTGACGGGGTGCGCGGTCAGCGGTCCGTATTACCTCTCGCGGGTGGACGAACAGGTGGAAACCGAGTTCACGCGGAACGTCAACTGGTGGCGCAAGGACATGCCGAGCTGCCGGTACGTGTGCAATTTCGATCGGCTTTTGGTGAGGTACTTCGTCGATAACGAAAACGCCTTCGAGGCGCTCAAGAAGCGGACGATCGACGTGTATCCGGTGTATACGGCGCGCATCATGTCGGCCGAGACGCACGGGGAGAAGTTCGATCGCAACTGGATACTCAAGCGCCGCGTGTCCAACCATGCGCCGATCGGGTTCCAGGGTTTCGCCATGAACATGCGCAAGGCGCCGTTCGACGACGTGCGGGTCCGCCAGGCGATGGCCATGCTGATCGATCGCGAGACGATGAACCGGACGATGATGTTCGGGGAGTATTTCCTGCTCAATTCCACCTACACCGACCTGTACGATGACGAGCATCCCTGCCGGAACCATTTCTACGAATACAACGTGGAGGAGGCCAGGCGGCTCTTGAAGGAGGCGGGCTACGAGAAGGGCTTCAAGTTCACGTTCCTGTCGCGCTCGGGCACGGAGGACAAGTTCCTGGCGCTCTTCAACCATGCGCTGAGGCAATGCAACATCGAGATGGAGATCAACCGCAAGGATTTCGCCGGGTGGATGCGCGACATGGACCAGTTCAATTTCGAGATGACCTGGGCCAGCTGGGGCGCGTCCATTTTCCGCAATCCGGAGACGCAGTGGCTGGGCGCCGAGGCCGATCGCAAGGGGTCCAACAACACGGTCGGGTTCAAGTCGGCCGAGGTGGACGCGCTCATCGCCCGCGAAAAGGGCATGGCGACGATGGCGGAGCGCGCGGACGCGTATCGGGAGATCGACCGGCTCGTCTGCGAGCAGGTGCCGTACGCCTTTTTGTGGAACATCGCGGAGAAGCGGATTCTCTACTGGAACAAGTTCGGCATGCCGGCTACGGTGATGTCGCGCTACGGCGACGAAGACAGCGTTTTCACCTATTGGTGGTACGACGAAGACAAGGCCGAGGAGCTGAAAGAGGCGATGGCCGGGCACAAGTGTCTGCCGGACGTGCCGATGCGGGTGGAATTCGACAAGGCTTTGGGCAAATGACGAGAGAGGACTACCGGCTTTTGGACAGCGGCGACGGGCGCAAGCTCGAGCGGTTCGGCCGGTATGTGCTCGCGCGGCCCTGTTCGCAGGCGATGTGGCGGCCGGAGTTGCCCAAGTCCGAATGGGACCAGGCGGACGCAAGTTTCGACCGGGAAGACGGCAACAACTGGCACGGCAGGGCCAATCTCCCCAAGGAATGGACGATCGAAACGTGCGGCATCAAGTTCCGGTTGGGCGGAACCGATTTCGGGCATCTCGGGATTTTCCCCGAGCAGCGCGAGCAGTGGCGTTGGATCATGGGCCGCAAGTTCAAGACGGCGCTCAATCTTTTCGCCTATTCGGGCGGGTCGACGATGGCCTGTCTCAAGGCGGGGGCGGAGACGTGCCACCTCGACGCCAGCAAGGGCATGGTGGAGTGGGCGCGGGAAAACGCGAGACTCAACGATTTGGCGGAGCGGCCGGTCCGGTGGATCGTGGACGACGCGCACAAGTTCATGCGCCGGGAGTTGCGGCGCGGACGCAAGTACGACGCGATCATTCTCGATCCGCCCACGTTCGGACGGGGAGCGAACGGCGAAACGTACAAGATCGAGCGCGATTTGAAGGAGACCTTGGCTCTGGTGAAGGAGCTGTTGTCCGCGACTCCCGCCTTCGTGCTCTTTTCGTCGCACACGCCGGGCTTGAGCGTCAAGGTGTCGGAGAATATTTTGGGTCAGCTGTGGCCGGAAGCCCGGCTGGAAAGCGGCGAGATGCTGTTGGGCGACAAGTGCCCGAGCGGCATCTACACGCGGGTGATTTTGGGAGAAAACGAATGAAGCGAATCCTTACGGGCATCCAGCCATCGGGCAAATTGCACTGGGGCAACTATTTCGGAGCCATCCGCAATATGGTGGAGCTGCAGAACGCGGGCGAGGACATGTTCATGTTCATCGCCAACTTCCACGCGATGACTACGGTGCGGGACGGCGCGGCGCTGCGGGCTTCCACGCGCGACGTGGTGCTGGACTATCTCGCGTGCGGGATGGACCCGGAAAAGACGGTGCTCTATCGCCAGTCGGACCTGCCGGAGGTGCAGGAACTGGCATGGTATCTGTCGTGCCTCTGCCCGATGGGACTCTTGGAGCGCTGCCACAGCTACAAGGACAAGATGGCGCACGGTTTCGACGCCACGCACGGGCTCTTCGCCTATCCGGTGCTGATGGCGGCCGATATTCTCATCATGAATTCCGACTTGGTGCCGGTGGGGAAGGACCAGAAGCAGCATCTGGAGGTGACGCGCGATCTTGCGCAGAAGTTCAACAACGCCTACGGCGAGATCTTCAAACTGCCAGACGCGTACATTCCGGAACAGGTGGCGCTCATTCCGGGGACGGACGGACAGAAGATGAGCAAGAGCTACCACAACACGATTGAGCTCTTCGAGGACGCCAAGTCGATCAAGAAGAAGGTGATGGGCATCGTGACCGACTCCACGCCGATGGAATCGCCCAAGGTTCCGGAGGGGAATTCCATCTACGAGCTCTACAAGCTTTTCGCGACGCCCGAGGAAGTGTCGACGATGGCCGATAATTACCGCAAGGGCGGCTACGGCTACGGTCACGCGAAGAAGGCGCTCTTGGAGGCGTATCATCGCGTGTTCGATCCTTTCCGGGAAAAGCGCGAGGCGTTGGCCCGGGATCCGGACTACGTGGAAGACGTTTTGAACGAAGGCAAGCGGCGCGCGCAGACGGCAGCCGCTCCGACAATGGAAAAAGTCAGAAAGGCGGTGGGGATATGATCAAACTCGACCCGACGAAGATGAAGGACTGGCAGATCGCCGAAGCGGCGGAGGACAACGGTTTGAGGCCGATCGGCGACCTCGTGGCCGAATTGGGGCTCAAGGAGGACGAGTGGACGCCTTACGGACGGGTGCTCGCCAAGGTGGACATGACCAAGGTGCTGCGCCGCGTGGGCGAAGGTCGCAAGGGCAAGTATATCGACGTCACCGCCATCACGCCTACCGCGTTGGGCGAAGGCAAGACCACCACCACGCTGGGACTGGTGGAGGGCCTCGGGCGCCTGGGCAAGAAGGTGATCGGCTGCGTGCGGCAGCCTTCGGGCGGGCCCACCTTCAACATCAAGGGCTCGGCGGCGGGCGGCGGATTGGCGCAGGTGGTGCCGCTCACTTCGCTTTCGCTGGGGCTTACGGGCGATATGGACGCCATCACCAACGCCAACAATATCGCGATGGTGGCGCTCAATTCCCGCATGCAGCACGAACGCAACCACGACGACGCGTGGCTGGCGGAGCGGGGACTCAAGCGGCTCGATATCGATCCGGCGCGGATCCAGTTCCGTTGGGCGATGGATCTCTGCGCGCAGGGATTGCGGAACATCGAAATCGGTCGGGGCGGCAAGCTGGATGGCTTCAACTGCGAGTCCGGTTTCTACATTTCGGTGGCGTCGGAGGTGATGGCGATTCTCGCGATGTCGTCGGATCTAAAGGATTTGCGCGAGCGGCTGGGGCGGATAATCGTAGCCTATTCCAAGTCCGGCAAGCCGGTCACGACGCGCGATCTCGAGGTGGACGGAGCCATGTGCGCCATCATGGTCAACGCCATCAAGCCCACGCTGATGCAGTCGCTGGAGGGACAGCCGATGTTCGTGCACGCGGGACCGTTCGCCAATATCGCCATCGGACAGAATTCGGTGGTGGCCGACAAGCTGGCTTGCGCGCTTGGCGACTACGTGGTGACGGAAAGCGGATTCGCTTCGGATATGGGATTTGAAAAGTTCTGGAACATCAAGTGCCGCTGCTCGGGTCTCAAGCCGGACGCGGTGGTGCTGGTGGCGACGGTTCGGGCGCTCAAGGCGCATGGCGGGGCGCCGGCGGTCAAGGCGGGATTGCCGCTCGACCCCGTTTACAGCACGGAAAACCTGGAACTGCTCGAAAAAGGCTGCGAAAACCTCTTGGCGCATATCGACATCATCCGCAAGGCGGGAATCCAGCCGGTGGTGTGTCTCAACTCCTTCTACACCGACACCCAGGCCGAGCGCGACCTGGTGCGCAAGGTGGCCGAGGGGGCGGGTGCGCGGTTTGCGGTTTCCGACCATTGGCTAAAGGGCGGCGAGGGCGCGGAGGAGTTGGCGCGGGCGGTGATCGCCGCGTGCGACGAGCCCAATTCCTTCCGGTATCTGTGCGACCTCGACGAGCCGCTCAAGGATCGAATCGAGAAGCAGGTCAAGGAGGTGTATGGCGGCGACGGCGTGGACTTCGAGCCGGCCGCGCTGGAGAAACTGGAGCGGTTCCAGTCCGATCCGGAAACCGCCCGGCTCCCCATCTGCTGCGCCAAGACGCAATATTCGCTTTCGCACGATCCCAAGCTGCTGGGCCGGCCAAAAGGCTGGCGCATGCCGGTGCGCGACGTGCTGATCTACCAGGGGGCGGGGTTGATCGTGCCGGTGGCCGGCGAAATCAAACTCATGCCCGGCACTTCGGCGTCGCCGGCCTATCGCCGGATCGACGTCGACACCGAAACCGGTAAAGTGAAAGGACTCTTCTGATGCCTAGGAAAATCGTGTTGGTGGCGAGTCTGGTGGCCGGTATCGCGGCCGCGCTGTTGACCAAGATCTATCTGGGCGGCAAGGAGCGGATACTGCAGGAGCGGCGCGCCGATTTCGATCGCCGTTTCGGCACGATGGAGGTGGTGTGCCTCCGTCACGAAGTGGCCGCCGGAACCGAGCTCTCCAAGAAGGACTTAGGCATCATCGAAGTGCCGGAGGCGGGCATGCGCGAGAGGGCGGTGATGGAGAGCGAGGTGGACGATTTCATCGTGGGGCATAAAATCGCGTTCAGCCGTTCGCGCGGAGACGTGCTGTTGTGGAGCGACATGGAATGCGAAAACCCCCACGACACGGGACTATCCGGGGACATCAAGCGGGAAATGCGCGCGATTTCCATCAACTGCTCTGGCTCGTCGGCGGTTTCGGGCGTGATCAAGCCCAACGACCATGTGGACGTGATCGGGACCTTCGTGTTCCAGCAGTCGGACGGAACGACCAAGCAGGGCGACATCGAAACCTGCACCATCCTCCAGAACGTGCTGGTGCTGGCCACCGGCCAGACTACCGCCAAAAACGAATTGCTGAACCGGGGGTATTCGACGGTGACGTTGGAGGTGACTCCGCAAGAGGCGGAGATGATCGCCTTCGCCGAACAGATGAAGGGAAGGCTGGTGCTCACGCTGCGCAACCGCACCGACAACAGCTCGCCTTCGCTGCCGCCGGTGGATTACGAAAAGATCAAGGCGATGATCGGCGATCTCAACATGGCTCGCCACAACCGGATGGAACGCAGAAGATGATTCTGACCACGCTCATCAACGGCAACCGGCAGACCCGCGAACTCGGCGAGGGTCTGTACGTCATCGGTCGGGGCGAGGGGTGCCGGATCAGGCTGGACGCGCCGGAGGTTTCGGAGCGTCACGCCATTCTGACCATTCGCGGCGATCAGGCCCGGCTGGAAGATCTGCACAGCGCCAACGGCACTTACGTCAACGGCGACATGCTGACCGAATCGGCGACGCTTACGTCTTCGACCGTAGTGCAGATCGGTCCGGTGATGCTCCGGGTGAGCAGCGCGCCGGCCGTCGAGGAACCGGCCGAACGTCAGGTCGAAGCGCCGGAAGCGCGTCCGGAAGAGACGCCGGAACCCGAGACGAGTCCGATCGATCCCTATTACACCGACGTGAAGCGCCAGATCCAGCGCGAGCTGTTGCGTCGGCTGGACTTGAAGCGGCTGACGCTGTCGGGCGTGGACAAGGACGGGCTGGAGACGACTGCGCGCACGAAAATAAGGGAAATCATCGACGAGGTAATGGACGTGGGGCGGCTGCCCGAAGGAATCGACCCCGACATTCTCGAGCAGGACGTGTTCAACGAGGCCATGCGCCTGGGACCGCTCGAGGATTTGCTGGCGGACGATTCGGTTTCGGAAATCATGGTCAACGGTCCCGAGAAGATTTACGTGGAGCGCAACGGCAAGCTGGAGCTTTCCGCCCAGCAGTTCACGGACGAGGCTTCGGTGATGGCGATCATCGAACGCATCGTGGCGCCGCTTGGCCGGCGCATCGACGAAAGCCAGCCTTACGTGGACGCGCGGTTGCAGGACGGGTCGCGCGTGAACGCCATCATTCCGCCTTTGGCGCTGTCTGGTCCCACCATAACGATTCGCAAATTCTCCAAGGAGGCGCTGACCACCGCCGATTTCATCCGCTTCGGCACGTGGAACCAGGCGGCGGCCGACTTCATGCGGCTTTGCGTGGAACTGCGCAAGAACATCATCGTGGCGGGCGGAACGGGATCGGGCAAGACCACGCTCCTCAATCTGCTTTCCGGCTTCATTCCGCATCGCGAGCGCATCGTGACGATCGAGGACGCGGCGGAACTGAAACTCCAGCAGCCGCACGTGGTGAGGCTGGAGTCGCGTCCGGCCAACATCGAAGGCAAAGGCGCGGTGACCATTCGCGATCTCGTGCGCAATGCCTTGCGTATGCGTCCGGACCGCATCATCGTGGGCGAATGTCGCGGCGGGGAGTCGTTGGACATGCTGCAGGCCATGAACACCGGTCACGACGGATCGCTCACCACAGTGCACGCCAATTCGCCGCGCGACGTCATTTCCCGTCTGGAAACGATGGTGCTGATGAGCGGGATGGAGCTGCCCAGCAAGGCCATTCGCGACCAGATCGCTTCGGCGGTGGACATCATCATCCACGAAGCCCGGCTGTCCGACGGTTCGCGCAAGGTGATGGCCATCAGCGAAGTCACCGGAATGGAGGGCTCGCAGATCGTTATGCAGGATCTTTTCGTGTTCGAGCAGACCGGAATCGACGAGCGCGGGCGGATTTTGGGCCGGTTCAAGCCCACCGGACTCATGCCCAGCTTCTACGACCAGTTGTCGACTCGCGGCGTCAACCTTGATCCGAGGATGTTCCAGTCGTGATGGTATTGCTCATAGCCTTGCTCTCCGGAGCGATGTTCGCCGGCCTCGTCTACTACTTGGTGGCCGGAGTCAAGTTCAACGCCGCCTGGCAGCCGGGGGAGTCGCCGCTCGCCCGGCATCTCAACAACCGGCGCCGGGCCAGGTTCAACGACCAGTTGCCGGACGCGCTGGCCACCATGAGCAACGCGCTTAGGGCGGGACTTTCCATCAACCAGGCGTTCGAGTCGGTCATTGAGAACGGCCAGCATCCGTTGTCGGACGAATTCCGGATTCTGGTGCAGTCCATCAAGGTCGGCATGTCGATGGAGGAGGCGTTGGAGACGATGACCGAGCGGGTGGGGAGCGAGGATCTGCTTCTGGTCAACACCGCCATTCTCATTTCGCGCAAGACGGGCGGCAACGTCACCGAAATCTTCGACAAGATATCCGATACCATCCGCGCGCGCATGAAGATCGAGCGCAAGATCAAGACTTTGACGGCGCAAGGCAAGCTGCAGGGCATCATCGTGTCGCTCATGCCGGTATTTCTCGCGCTCATCATGACGATGCTCAAGCCCGAGATGATGATTGGATTTTTCCTCTCGCCAGTTGGGGCGATTTCGGTGCTGGTCACGATAGTGCTCATCGTGCTCGGCTGGTGGATGATAAGCAAAATCGTGAAAATCGACATCTGACCATGGGAAACGCGTTATATGTTTCGGGAATGGCGCTCTTGCTGGCTGTCGCCGCCGGTTGCGAGGCCCTGAACAACGCCCGTACGGTCCAGGAACAGCTGGCTCCGCTCGGAAACGACGATTTTCGCCGGGATCCGGCGCCGTTCGTCGATTTCACCGAATGCACGCTGGAGGATCTGGTCTTGCAGGCCATCACCAACCGGCCTTCGATGATGGCCAGCTATTTCGAGCTGGAGGACGCCCGACTCGCACTCAGGGAAATCGACGCCAACGCGCCGGTCTTGTCCGGCACGCCCTGGAACGCTTTTTCCGCCGACCTTTCCGCCGGCTACAACGCCAGCGCGCGGCAGACGCATGGCGGACTCAAACCCGCCAGTCACGGCAAGGCGTCGGCGGTGCTGTCGCTCGATCTTCTGGTGTGGGACTGGGGACGCAACGCGGCGCAGGCCCAGGCGCAGGCCGAACGGGTGGTGGCCGGCGAGCTCGGACTTTTCGAGGAGTGCCTGACGATTTTCGAGGAGGTTACGGAAGCGTATTTCCAGGTGCTCATCGCCGATGCCATGCTGGAGATCGCCCACACCAACGAATACGTCAACGCGGTGCAGGTGGAACGGGCCGAACGCCGGCTGGAGGCGGGCGAAACCCAGAAGTCGGATCTGCTGCAGGCCAAGAAGAATCTGGCGGCGGCCCGCGAACAGGTGGTGGTCCGGCGCGACAACGTGAAGACGTCCGGCGCCCAGCTCGTGAAGGCGATGGGCTTCGACGCGTCCAGGGCCAGCCGCGACGATATTCTGGAGCCGATGGAAAATCCGCTCAACCGCTATCGCCGGGCGTTTCCGGTGACCGATTTCACGTTGGAAGAGGCGTTCGAATTCGCCAGCACCAATTCGCCCGGCATGAAGATCGCCCGGGCCAAAATGCGCGCGGCCTCGAAAAACGTCGATGCGGCCAAGGCCGATCTGATGCCGCGCCTGGCGCTTACGGGGTCGGTCAACTGGACGGATCCCCTGTGGTGGTGGAGCTGGGGCGCGGGACTCACGCAGAATCTCTTTTCCGGCTTTTCTAACGTCACCGCCATCGACCGGTCGGTGGTGGCGCTGGAGCTCGCGGCCGTCAACGTCAACGAAACGGAACAGCAGCTGTCCAAGCAGTTGGCCGATGCGGTGGCCACCCGCGACGACGCCCGGGTGGCGTGCGAATCGGCGGAAGCCACCTATCGGGCGGCCAAGGAGAATTTCGACGTGGTTTCGCAGCAGTACATGGTGGGCGAATGCACCCAGCTGGAATATGCCGACGCCGTCAACACCTTGATTGCCGCGATGGGCGACAAGGTGCAGAATTTCTACGCCGAGCAAGTGGCCGAGGCCAAACTTTACCGCTATCTGGGCGTGGATCCGGTCTATGAATTCGAGGAGGTGGAACAATGAATCCGATCGTGGCGTCACTTCTGGCGTTGTCGCTGTTCGGCGCGCCCAAGGAAAAGGCACCGGTCTACAAGACCGCACCCATCAGCCGCACCGACATCGTTTCCACCGTCGAGGCCACCGGCACGGTCACGCCCATCAAGAAGGTGGAAGTGGGCGCGCAGGTGAACGGCAAGATCGTCAAGCTGTACGTGGACTACAATTCGGTGGTCACCAACGGCCAGGTGGTGGCGGAAATCGATCCTTTGGTCTACCGGGCCAACTACGACAGCGCGGTGGCGCAATTGCACCAGAACGAGGCCAACGTGATGTTGCGCGAAGCCACGCTCGCCTATGCGGAAAAGACCTTGGCCCGCAAGCAGAAACTGCGCGAGTCGATGTCGTGCTCGGAGGCGGATCTCGATTCGGCCATCGAGGCGCGGGACAGCGCGGTGGCCCAGCTGGCGGCCGCCAAGGCGTCGGTCGAACAGTCCAAGGCGTCGGTCAGCCAGGCCCAAGCCAATCTGGACTACTGCACCATCGTCAGTCCCGTCAACGGAGTGGTGATCACGCGTTCGGTGGACGAAGGGCAGACGGTCGTCTCGTCGATGAACGCGGTGGGGCTTTTGACCATCGCCGAAGATCTCAAAACCATCTGGATCGAGGCCTCGGTGCCGGAGGCGGACGTGGGCGAGATTCGCGAGGGCCAGCAGGTGACGTTCACGGCCGACGCCTATCGCGACCGCTTTACCGGGGTCGTCAAGCAGGTGCGCATCAGCTCCTCCACCACCAACAACGTGGTCACCTATCCCATCATCGTGGAGGCGGTCAACCGGGACGAGAAGCTGTTTCCCGGCATGACCGTCACGCTGGCCATCGAGACCGACCGCGCCGACGACGCGTTGGCGGTCACCCAGGCGGCTTTCCGTTTCCGGCCCAAGGACAAGAGCACCGAGTTGCGCGGCAAGAAAATCTGGCTGGTCAAGGAGGACGGCGACATCGAGGCCGTCCAGCCCGAATTCGGCGCCAGCGACGCCTCGTTCACGCAGGTGAAGGACGATTCGCTGGAAGGCCGGTTGGTGGCCATCGGCTACGAAACCGGCAACGTCAAGTCGGCCGACGCCGCCAGCAATCCTTTCATGCCCAAGCCTCCGCAACGCGGCAAGAACAAAGGTACCGCCCCCGCCCCCAAGCAATGAGCCATCTCATCGAGATAAGGGATTTGTCCAAAATCTACGCGCAAGGCGAAGAGCCGGTGCGCGCGCTCGACGGCGTTTCGCTCTCCATCGACGAGGGCGAATTCGTGGCCATCATGGGCGCGTCCGGATCGGGCAAGTCCACGATGCTCAATATCCTGGGCTGTCTCGACACGCCGACCCAAGGCACGTATCTGCTGGACGGCGTGGAGGTGGCGGGACGTTCGCGCACGGAACTGGCGCACATCCGCAACCACAAGCTGGGCTTCGTCTTCCAGAACTTCAACCTGCTGCCGCGCACCAGCGCCATCGAGAACGTGGAGCTGCCGGATCTGTACATGGGCCGGCTCACGCGCAAGCAGCGGCGCCGTCGGGCGTTGGAGCTCTTGAAACGCGTGGGGCTGGGCGGACGCGGCACGCATACGCCCGCGCAGCTTTCGGGCGGCCAGCAGCAGCGCGTGGCGATCGCCCGGGCGCTCATGAACGAGCCGCCGGTGCTCTTCGCCGACGAACCTACCGGCAACCTCGACACCAAGTCTTCGGTGGAGATCATGAACCTTTTCACCGAGCTGTCCAAGGAGGGTATCACCATCGTCATGGTGACGCACGAGGACGACATCGCCGCGTTCGCCGGCCGCCATCTGCTCATGAAGGACGGCCATATCGTCCGGGACGACAAGCGGGAGGCGGCGTCATGAGCCTGGCCATGATTTTCAAAGTGGCGGTGCTCGCCATCTTCCGCAACAAGACGCGTTCGCTCCTGACGTGCCTCGGCATCATTTTCGGCATCGCGGCGGTCATCGCGGTTTTGGCAATCGGCAAGGGCGCCAGCGCCATGATGGTGGCGGAGATTAGCCAGATGGGCAACAACCTTTTGATGGTGTTCCCCGAGCGCAAGCAGGCCGGGGCGGTCCATCAGGGACTGGGCGGCGGCCAGACCATGACGGCCGAAGACGTGGTGGCCATCAAGCGGGAACTGCCGCATCTGGTGGAGTTCGCCTCTCCCCAGGTCAACGCCGCCTGCCAGCTGATGTACCAGAACAAGAACTGGTCCACGCGCGTGCAAGGGGTGAGCACCGATTTTCCCGACATCAAGAACTGGACGATGAAGGACGGCCGGTTCTTCAACGAGCAGGAGGAGCGCCGGGCCTCGCGGGTGTGCGTGATCGGCGGGACGGTGGCGTCCAACCTGTTCGCCGACGAAGACCCGGTGGGCCAGACCATCCGGGTCAAGAACATGGCGTTCAAGGTGGTGGGCGTGCTGGACCAGAAGGGTGCCAACAACTGGGGCGACGACCAGGACGATACGGTGATGGCGCCCTACACCACCGTTTCGCGGGTGCTGCAGGGGTCGGCCTTCAAGTCCATCAATATGATGAACATTTCGCTTTACGACATGGACGATCTCGACGAGGCCAAGGAGGAGATTTCCGCCTTGTTGCGCCAACGCCACAAGCTGGCCGACTACCAGGACGACGATTTCGAAACCCGCGACACCACCGAAATCATGAATACGATCGGTTCGGTCACGGGGCTCATGACGGTGCTGCTCACGGTGGTGGCCGCCATTTCGCTTCTGGTGGGCGGCATCGGCATCATGAACATCATGCTGGTGTCGGTGACCGAGCGCATCAAGGAGATCGGGCTTAGGATGGCCATCGGAGCCACGCCGTTCATGATTCTCACCCAGTTCCTGCTCGAGTCGATGGTGCTCTCGACGGTAGGCGGCATCCTGGGCGTGGCGTTGGGCGTGGGCGTGGCCGAGCTTATCGGCGCGGTCAAGCACTGGCCGATCGTCATCGAGGCCTCTTCGGCCGTCTTTTCTTTCGGATTTTCGGCGTTTGTCGGCATGTTTTTCGGATTTTATCCGGCATACCGCGCCAGTAAACTAAACCCAATCGATTGTTTGCGATACGAATAAAAAAGGAGTCAACATGGCAACCCCAAATTACACGGTAAGCGACTTCGGCGTAACCAAATACGGCGAAAAGGCCCGCAAATTCACGCTTAACGGCGCCGGCGGAATGGTGCTGGAGGTGAGCGACTACGGCGGCAAGGTGGTGAAGCTCTTCACGGCCGACCGCGAAGGCAAGCTGAAAGACGTGGTGGTGGGCTTCGATTCCCCCGCCGGCTGGGACAACGGAGACCCCTACTGGGGCTGCATCATCGGTCGCTACGGCAATCGTATCGCCGCCGGCAAGTTCACCCTTAACGGCGTGGAGTATAAACTCCCCGCGCTCAACAACGCCCCCGGCGGCATCGGCTGCAACCTGCATGGCGGCGATCGCGGCTGGAACGCGTACGTCTGGGGCGCGGAACCGTTCGTGCGCGGCGACGACGTGGGCGTAGTCTTCACCCACACCTCGCCCGACGGCGACGAGGGCTTCCCCGGCAAGGTGGAGGTGAAGGTGACCTACACCGTCACCAAGGACAACATCTGGCGCGTGGACTACGAGGCCGTCCCCGACCAGGACACGCCCATCAACATGACCCAGCACGTCTATTTCAACTTCAAGGGCGAGGCCGGCGGCACCATCGAAGATCACGTCATGACCATCGACGCCGACTTCGTGACCCCCACCGACAAGGGCCAGATCCCCACCGGCGACATGGCCCGGGTGGACGGCACGCCGTTCGATTTCCGCCAAGGCATGCGCATCGGCGAGCGGATCAACGAGGGCAACGAGCAGCTGGAGATCGGCAAGGGCTACGACCACAACTGGGTGCTCAACAAGGGCGTGATGGCCGGCGGAGCGGGCGGACTCGTGTATGCCGGCGGCGTCTATTGCCCGCTCAACGGACGCAACGTGGACGTGTACACCACCGAGCCGTGCCTCCAGGTCTACACCGCCAACTGGGCGTCCTACGACCAGACCGCGAAGGGCGGCGAACACCTGTCCTTCCGCTGCGGCGTGGCGCTGGAAACCCAGCACGCGCCCGACTCGCCCAACAAGCCCCAGTGGCCCAGCACCATCGTCAAGGCGGGCGCGGTCTACCGCAGCTCCACCGAATTCCGTTTTTCAGTCAAATAAGTCAAGGATGAATAAAATTCCATGAAAGCAATTGCCAAAACCGCCGCCCAAAAGGGCGTTGAACTGGTAGAAAAACCGATCCCCCAGGTGGGCATCAACGACGTGCTCATCAAGATCAAGAAAACCGCCATCTGCGGCACCGACGTCCACATCTACGAGTGGAACAGCTGGGCGCAGGAAACCATCAAGCCGCCCATGACCATCGGCCACGAATACGTGGGCGAAGTGGTGGAAGTGGGCTCCAACGTCAAGAGCGTCAAGGTGGGCGAGCGCGTCTCCGGCGAAGGCCACATCGTTTGCGGCCACTGCCGCAACTGCCGCGCCGGCCAGCGCCATCTCTGCCGCGACACGATGGGCGTGGGCGTCAATCGCGACGGCGCGTTTGCGGAATATCTCTGCATCCCCGAATCCAACGTGTGGCATTGCGATCCGTCCATCAGCGACGACCTCTACGCCATCTTCGATCCGTTCGGCAACGCCACGCACACCGCGCTGAGCTTCAACATGGTGGGCGAGGACGTGCTCATCACCGGCGCAGGTCCCATCGGCATCATGGCCGCCGGCATCTCCAAGTACGTGGGCGCGCGCAACGTGGTGGTGGTGGACCTCAACGACTACCGCCTGGACCTCGCGAAAAAGCTGGGCGCCACCCGCACGGTGAACGCCCGCAACGAGAAGCTCGAGGACGTCATGAAGGAGCTCGGCATGGTGGAAGGTTTCGACGTGGGCCTCGAAATGTCCGGCGCCGGTCCCTGCCTCAACCAGATGATCGAGGCCATGAACACCGGCGGACGCATTGCGCTCCTGGGCATCCACGGCCCCGACACCAGGGTCAACTGGAACCACATCGTCTGGAAGGGTCTCAAGATCAAGGGCATCTACGGACGCGAAATGTTCGAGACCTGGTACAAGATGAGCGCCATGATCCAGGGCGGGCTCGACATCAGCCCGGTCATCACCCACCACTACAAATACACCGACTTCGAAAAAGGTTTCGAGGCCATGATCTCCGGACAGTCCGGCAAGGTCATCCTCGACTGGGAAGCTTAAGGAGGAAACGAAAATGTACGGAAAATTCCAAGCCCATCTGCAGGAGACCATCGCCGACCTGAAGGCCAAGAGTCTCTACAAGAACGAAAAAATCATCGCCACCCCCCAGGGCGCCCGCGTGTTGCTGGACAACGGCACCGGGCTCCTGAACATGTGCGCCAACAACTATCTGGGTCTCGCCAACCACCCCGAGATCCTGGAGGCTTCGCGCGAGGCCACCGCCAAGTACGGCTACGGCATGGGCTCCGTGCGCTTCATCTGCGGCACGGACTCGCTCCATAAGGAACTCGAACGCACGGTGGCGGAATTCACCGGCACCGACGACTGCATTCTCTTCGGTTCCTGCTTCGACGCCAACGGCGGCGTGTTCGAGGCGCTGCTCTCGGCCGAAGACGCCATCATCTCCGACGCGCTCAACCACGCCTCGATCATCGACGGCGTCCGGCTCTGCAAGGCCAAGCGCTTCCGCTACGCCAACGGCGACATGGCCGACCTCGAAAAGCAGCTCGTCGCCGCTTCCGAGGCGGGCGCGCGCTTCAAGCTGATCGTGACCGACGGCGTGTTCTCGATGGACGGCATCATCGCCCCCTTGAAGGAAATCTGCGACCTCGCCGACAAGTACGAGGCGCTCGTCATGGTGGACGACTCCCACGCCGTCGGCGTGCTGGGACCGACCGGCGCGGGCAGCGTGGAGGATTGCGGCGTCACCGGCCGGGTGGACATCATCACCGGCACGTTCGGCAAGGCGCTCGGCGGCGCTTCCGGCGGCTACGTGGCCGCCCGCCAGGAGATCGTGGACATCCTCCGCCAGAAGGCGCGTCCCTATCTTTTCTCCAACGCCGTTCCCCCGCCCGTCGCGGCCGCGTCCATCAAGGCCATCGAGCTCGTCCGCACGCGTCCGGAACTCCGTCAGCGCCTGAACGACAACGCCAAGCGCTTCCGCGCCGGCATGTCCGCGCTCGGTTTCGATCTCGTGCCCGGACACCACCCCATCGTTCCCGTCATGCTGGGCGACGCGGTAGTGGCCGTCAAGATGAGCGAAAACCTCTACAAGAACGGCGTCTACGCCACCGCCTTCTTCTATCCCGTCGTGCCGATGGGCAAGGCGCGCATCCGTACGCAGATGTCGGCCGCCCACACGCCAGAGGATATCGACTTCGCCATCCAGGCGTTCGCCAAGAGCCGCTAAGCCGATATGGACGCCTCCCCCGGCAAGACCGTCTTCACCTACGAGCTCTCCGAGATCGAGCAGGAGCGCTTGCTGGGGGTGATGCTGTCCGGCAACTATCGCAAGCGCGAAGTACCTTACTCGCTCTGGTCCGTCGAGGGCCCGGGCTTCAACGCCACGCTGTACGAGAAGGTCAAGCACGGCAAGCGCAAGCTCTGCATCCAGGGCAAGGGCGCGGAGGATTTCGTCCTCTTCACGCTCGAGCCCCAAGTGCTCATGCGGGCCGAACTCGGCTACGAGGACGTGCTCCATCCCGAAAATTTCGCCCCGCACGCCGGCAGCGACGAGTCCGGCAAGGGCGACTTTTTCGGTCCGCTCGTGGTTTGCTGCTGCTACACCGACGAAACGCTCTCCAAGGCGATGAAAGACCTCGGCGCGCGCGACTGCAAGCAGATGAGCGACGCCCAGGTGCTCAAAACCGGCGCCGCGCTGCGCGAACTGCTCACCCCCGCGCGCTATTCGGTGGTCAAGCTGGGCAACGCGGCCTACAATCGCCTCTACGCCAAGATGCGCAACATCAACCGGATGCTCGCCTGGGCGCACGCCACCGCCATCGAGGACCTGCTGACCAAGCAGCCCGGCTGCCCCCGCGTGGTCGTGGACCAGTTCGCGCGCACCGAAGCGGTAATCGCCCGGGCGCTCAAGCCGCGCGGGAAAAAGGCGGAACTCGTGCAGATGCACAAGGCCGAGAGCGACATCGCGGTGGCCGCCGCCTCCGTGATCGCCCGCGAGCTGTTCCTGCGCGACATGTCGGGCGATCGGCCCGAAGACAAGCTCCCCATCGGTTCCAGCGACCCCAGAGTCAAGGAATTCGCCATCGAACGGGTCAAGGCCGAGGGTGTCAATTATCTCATGAACCATTGCAAAACTCATTTCCGCACCACCGATCAGGTGCTGGAAGCATGCGGCTTTTCCCGCAAGGATCTGCCGCCGGAAGGACAGGTGACAAATGCTGCTGGCCAATTCGCTGGTTGAAGGTTTCGTTAAATCCAATCTGATGGGACAGGGCATCGTGGCTCTGCAGCTCCTGGGCAGCGTGGTGATGCTGGCCGTCATCATCGGCAAGTTCAAGGAACTCGGCTTCATGGGCATGCTGGTGCGGCGCTTCATTCGCGACTTCTCCGAGGACAAGGAAGTGCTCGAATACTATTTCCGCAACCGTCCAGCCGTCACTTCCGCCTGCTTGGAGGGAATCTACGCGCGCACTTGCGACCGGCTCCTCAAGCTTCTCACCCCCAACACCCGCACCATGCTCACCGGACGCGGGTCGGGCAATCCCAACGCCGCCGCCCTGACCGTGCGCGAAATCGAACTCGTGAAGGGCGCCTGCGAACACGCGCTCGACGAGGAGGAAATCAAGGTCGAACGCGGCATGGGCGCCATAGCCACCATCGTGGCGCTTTCGCCGATGCTGGGTCTTTTGGGCACGGTCTGGGGCGTGCTGGACGCGTTTGCGGAAATGGGCTCGGCCGGCAGCGCCAATCTGGCCACCATCGCGCCTTCGATTTCGTCGGCGCTCGTCACTACCGTAGTGGGACTCTTGATTGCCATTCCCGGCGTGATGGCCTACAACAAGCTCACCGCCACCGTGCGCAACGTGGTGTCCGGCATGGAAGGTTTCGCGGACGAGCTGATCGGTCGCATCGCCTGCGAGTTCCAGGGCAGGGGAGAGTGATCCGATGGCGCTAGGCAGACGCCGGCGGCGGGTGGAGCGGCCCAAAGCCCAGATCGACATGAATTCGCTCATCGACCTCACCTTTCTGCTGCTCGTGACGTTCATCGTCACTCTGCCCGCGCTGGAGCAGGGCGTGTCCATTCTCCTGCCGCAGGCCAAGACGGACGAGCTGCCCACCAAGGACGGCAAGGCCAACACGGTCACGGTCGACTCGGTAGGGCGCATCTTTCTCAACGACAAGCCGCTCACCTCCGAGGAACTGGAGGAAAAACTCAAGGCGATGGCCGAAGCCGACCCCGACGTGCCCGTGCTGGTGCGCGGCGACGAGCGGCTCAACTACGGCAGCGTGATGAACGTGGTCAAAATCATCTACAAGTGCAAGATCCGCAAGATGAGTCTTGTGACGGTGGAAAAATGATGTACTCGCCCGAAGCCGATAGCCGTCCGCCGGAAGTGGTTTCGCCCTTTACCTTGGGCGTTTCGCTTTTGGTGCATATCGTCTTCTTCACCATTCTCGCGTCGATTGCGCTCTTCAAGTTCCAGCCCAAGGAGACGGTGATCCCCATCGACCTCACCGTGATCGTCAACGAGAATCTGGACGGCGTGGACAACGAGCCCCCGCCCCTCGACAACCCCGAACCCGAACCGCCCAAGCCGGAAGTCAAAAAGCCCGACCCGCCCAAGGTGGAGGAGATTCCCAAAATCGACTCCAAGCAGGAGGCGGTGGAGTACGTCAAGGAAAAGCCCAAGCCGGAAGTCAAAAAGCCCGACCCGCCCAAGGAAGAAAAGAAGCCCGAGGTCAAAAAGCCCGATCCCCCCAAGGAGGAGAAAAAGCCGGAGAAGCCCAAGGAATCCCCGGAGGACCGGCTCAAGCGGATGCGCGAGAGCGCCAAGGAAGTGAAGATCAAGGTCAAAAACGTTCCCACCGGCAACGGTCGCACTGCCAAGCAGACGATGTCGCAGGCGGAAATCCAAAAGCTTCTCAACGCCGGCTACAGGCCCGGCACCGCCAACCAGCTGGCCGAAAGCGACCTGCAGCTGGGGGTGAGTCTCATCCAGATGGCGCTCAACGAAAAATGGGACGCCATGATGCCCAAAGTGGGCGCGGACGGCACGGTGTACCTGTCCGTCAAATTCGCCACTTCGGGTCGAATGGTGGACGTGCGTCTCGCCAAGTCCTGCGGCGACAAGATTTCCGACCGCGCCGCGCTGGACGTGGCCCGTTCGGTCGGCATCGTGCGCGGACTTTCCAAAGAATTCATCGACCGCTTCTCGCGCGAGTCGCTCACCATTCGCTACAAGGTGCAAGGACGATGATGCTCGCGGCCCTACTGATGGCGGTCATCGAGCTGACCGGCGTAACCGGCACCAAGCTGTCCGCCCGCGCGTTTTTCGACGTCAACAACGTGACGGTGGGCGACCCCATGACGCTGACGATGGACTTTATCGGCGAGGCGGACTTTTCCTCTCTCCATCCGCCCAGGCTCGCTTCCGCCCTGGACCCGACCGTCTGGAAACTCGACCAAGCCTCCGCCAAAACGGACACCATCCCTACCGCCCGTCGGGTGACTTGGCGCATCCGTCCCCTCAAAGCCGGCGTCCTTAGGTTTCCCCCCATCGACTTCCGATGCGGCGATCTCGTCTTTCGCACCAATGAGATTCCCGTCCACGCCCGGCCCGGCCAAGCGGTCGATATCGCGCTCGACGAGGAGGGGGACGCCATGCCGCCCATCCCGACCGAAGACGGACCCTCCGGCACGCCGGACGACTGGTTCGCCATTCGCCGGCTCCTCCATTCCGGCCAGCCCGCCGAAGCGCTCGAGCGCCTTAACTCGCTCGCCTGGCGCTACGGTCAGGACCCCGTCATCGAGTCGGCCATGATCGCCGCGCGCGCCCGGCTGCTCGGCAATCCTTACGCGGAACTGCCCGCTTGGCGCGTGGTGCTGCGTCCGCTCCTCAAAATGCCGCTTGTCACCCAGCTCCAGGTGGTGGCCGGGTGGCTTCTAGCCTTTGTCGTGGTCATGCTCGCGCTCGGCAAAACCATCAAGCATTTCGCGGCCGTGGCGCTGATCACGGTGTCGCTTTCCAAGCCGGAGATCAAAGTGGGCGAGGAATTCGACTTCCTCTTTGCTTTGGAGACGCAAGCGTCCGGTACCGTGTCGATTTCGTCCGTCGAGCCCGACAACGCTTTCGCGCTGTCGCTGGGCGACTTGCAGCCGGCCGGCAAAAATCGCTACCGCTTGCCCGCCCGCTACCTGGCGCCGGTGGACAATCCCGCGCTGGCCTTTGACGTTACCGTCCGGGTCGAGACGTCCCAAGAGACGCGTCGGGGCGGCTTTTACAGCTCGTTCACTAGCATACAGGCGTTCCCCGTCCGTACCGCCCCCATCGCCGTCAAGGCGTCGCCGCTCGACCCAGACTCGCAACCGGCCGACTTCTCCGGCATTCTGGGTCAAGACCTGACGCTCAAAACTTTCCCCGACTCGCTCGACGTGGGCACCAACGACGTGATCACCGTCACTTGCCGACTCTTCTCCCCGACGACGCAAACGGTCTACGTCCCCGACTCCTACCTCCCGCCGGGCGCCGCCTTTGCTTGGCAACCCGGGGAATGGAAGGGGTACTTCGTGGCGGACGGCGCCCCCGCGCTGCCGGAAGTCGAGTGCTGCTATTACGACGTCAAAACCAAAACCTATCGACGCATCCGCGCCGGCAAGGAGCCGATTCGCTACCATGAGTGACCGCATTTTCCTTTCTCCTCCGTTCGTGGGCGAGCTCGAGCGCCATCTCGTATCGCGCGCGTTCGATTCCAACTACATCGCGCCTTGCGGCCCGCAGGTGGACGAGTTCGAGCGTCGCCTCGCCGCGCTTGCCCGTCGCCGGTACGCGGTGGCGGTGTCGAGCGGCACGGCCGCGCTCGATCTGCTGATGGACTTTTACGGCGTCGATGCCTCCTGGACCGTCTTCGCCCCCACGCTCACTTTCATGGCTACGGTCGGTCCCGCGTTCCATCGCGGCGCCCGGTTGGAATTTGTCGATTCCACCCCCGCCGGCAATATCGACTGCGACCTCCTCGATTCCGCCCTCGCGCAGTGCGCCACGGCCAAGCGCCTGATCGTCTCCGTCGATCTGTACGGTCGCTGCGCCGACTATGCGCGCCTCGAGGCCATCGCCTTGAAGCACCAGGCGGTCTTTATTTCCGACAGCGCCGAGGCGGTGGGCGCCACCTCGCCCCAAGGTCCGGCCGGCATTGCGGGCAGGGCGGCCGTCTACTCCTTCAACGGCAACAAGATCGTCACCACCTCCGGGGGCGGGGCCGTGCTCACCGACGATCCCGACCTCGCCGCCGCGGTGAAGTCGCGTTCGCAGCAGGCGCGCGAACCCGTGCTCTGGTACGAACACAAGCGCGTGGGGTACAATTACCGCTTGTCCAATCTCCTGGCCGCCGTAGGCCTCGCCCAGCTCGACCGGCTCCCCGCCATTCTCGAAAAACGCGCCGCCACCGCGCGGTGCTATCGCGAAACGGGACTCGACTTCCTCCCGCCCGTCGAAGGCGAAAACCATTGGCTCAACGTGATGCTTTGTCGCGACGAGGCCGAGCGCGACCGGATGATCGCTGCGTTCGAAAAGGCCGATATCGAGGTCCGCCCGGTGTGGAAGCCGCTCCATCTCCAGCCCGTCTTCGCCGGCCTCAAAACACATGGCGGCAAAGTGGCGGAAGACCTCTTTGCGCGCGGGCTTTGCTTGCCGTCGGGCACGGGGCTTGACCGGTCCGACCTAAATCACATCGCCGCGATCGTGATGCAGGCCAAGAGCAGCACCGCGAGAAAATAACCGAGCGCCTTGCGCATGATCTCGCTCTCGCGCCCGGCAAGACCTGTGGCCGCGCAGCCGAGCACGATCGACTGGGGACAGATCATCTTCCCGATGCCCGCGCCCATCACGTTGGCCGCCGCGAAGAGATATTGCTGGGCTTCGGTGGACCCCACGCTGGCCTGCAGCGACCCGAACAGCACGTTGGAACTCGTCCCCGAACCCGTCACGAAACCGCCCAGCGACCCCACCGCCGTCGCGAAGAACGCGTAGCCGCGTCCGGTGGCGGCGATGAGCGCGTCGGCCAGCTGTCCCGTCATGCCGGACTTGCCCATGATCTTGGCGAGCGCCAGCACGAGGCAGATGGTGAGGAGCGCGAGCGAATACTTTTTGATGGTGGTTAAAAGCAGTTTCAAAAGTCGCAGCAGGCTTACGCGCTGGAGGAGTCCCCCCGGAATGGCCGCCAGGAGAATGAGCACGCCCGGCGAAGGTTTGAAGCGCGCCGGCACCAGCGCGGCCGAGAGTCCCAGCGCCGCCACCACCAGCGCGAAGGGCAGCCACGCCTGCGCCTGTTTGCGCGCGTCGAGACTGCGCCAGTCGCCTTTCAGGGCCAGCGTCGCCATCACGACGATGCCGCCCATCACGTTGGGGAGTTCGCACCCGAGGAAAAGCGCGGTGACGAGCCACGGCACGAGAAACGCCACGTCGGCCGAAAGCGCCAGCTTGTAGCATTCGCGCACGCCTTTAAGTCCGTCCACGATGTAGAGAATGAGGAAGGGCGAAAGCGCGGTGACCGCAAGCTGCGCGGTCGCGATGGTGGCGGTAAGGCGCATCGTTTCGAGTCCCGTCACCTTGGCGAGCATCATCGTGGGCACCCCCACCGACCCGAACGCGGTAGGCGTGGTGTTGGCCACGAGCGCGCACAGCACCGCCTTGACCGGATCGAAGCCCACGCCCACCAGAATCGCGCAGGGAATGGCCACCGCGGTGCCGAAGCCCGCCATGCCTT
Source organism: Kiritimatiellia bacterium (assembly GCA_017542055.1). Lineage (GTDB taxonomy): Bacteria > Verrucomicrobiota > Kiritimatiellia > RFP12 > UBA1067 > UBA1067. The sequence continues at coordinate 793 of JAFXXW010000007.1, read as the reverse complement.
CCATGAAGTTGCCGAAACCCCACACCGTGAGCAGCGCGAAGAATCGCTTGTCCGGCGACAGCCGGGCGAGGCCAGACTTGATTTCGTTCACCGCGCCCGACTCCACCGTGATGGCGTAGGTGAAGAGCGCCGCCACGATCACGAGCCCGATGGGATAAAGCCCCGTCGCCGCGCCTTCCAGCGAGCAGCGCGCGAGGCCCCCGAGTCCCGTCGCGTAGCGCCAATACGCCTCCGCCGCGCCGGTGAGGAGCGCCGCCAACGCCGCCAGCCACGCCGGCGCGCGCAACGCCATCAGCATCGCCACCAATACCGCAATCGGCATCAAAGCCCAAATAGTCTCGATCATATCCATATTATACCATAAATCTCCCGCCCTTGTCAAGGGCTAATCTCCGCCCGGCAAATAGCAAAATGGGGCGGGGAGTTGCTTTCGTTCGGGGGAGTTTTGGAGTTGGGGAGTTTTTGCACTTTCCGCTTGACGAGCGGGGTGGAAATATGATATAATATCGGCTGTCTGAAGGCTCAGCTCCAGCTGAGACGTATCCAACCGGGAATGACTGCATTGTCACTGGAGGCTTCCTTCAGACTTTGCTTTAATGTGGAAATGTGGAAATATCCAATACCAGTACCAATGGCCAATGGAGGGTGGGGAAGCCCAGTTCGTCAAGTAGAAAAGACACTTTTGTTTGAGTTGCGCTGATTGTTGTTCGTCAGAATTCGGACACTTTCGAGGTTGGATTTCTTTTTGGATATGGGTTTGGGGCCGAGGGTTATGGCACCTTGCAGAATCGAG
>JAFXXW010000006.1 GCA_017542055.1 Kiritimatiellia bacterium | reverse complement strand
GGCCTCCCGGGGAGAAATCGATCTCTCCGGGGGGCAAAGTTCAAAGTATAGGGGACTTTTGCAAAAGTCTACTACACTTTCCCAAAAGTCTAGTAGATTTTTCGCAAAGTCTACCAGACTTTGAAAAAGCGTCCGTGCAGTACCGAATTTTTCTAGGAGGAACTATGAACATTCATCAAGCCAAGCGGATAAATCGGTGCAAGGAAATCACCTTCGCCCTTAAGCGCATCGGCGGGGCCAACTCCGCCGGAAAAGGCAAGTACTACGCCACGATGGGACACGGCACGGACCCGTACTCGCGGGAGAGTATCGACTTACAGCGTGAAGAGGCGGGTGAAGCGGGGCGGGAGGTCGTCCGGGCGGTGCGAAACGAGGATGGCGGCGGTGCGGGGGTGTCGATCCAAGTATGACGCGAGGCGACGCTTGGCCGCGGCGCGCTCGCGGGCGGACATGTTCATGAAAGGTTCGTCCAAAAGGAGGAGATCGTGCCCCGGAGCGAGCGCCGCGTCCAAGAGCGCCGCCGGACTCTTCCCCTCGTACGCCTGCATCTCCGCGCTCACCATGCCGATGCGCCGGCGCACCGCGTCCAAGGTGGCGCCCTCGCCCCGGACCTGGCCGAACACCTTGACGTCGCAGGCGTAAGCGAAAGGATTGTCGCCGCTCACGAGCGACAACAGCGTGGACTTGCCCGCTCCGTTGGCGCCGCGCAACACCCACCGTTCGCCCTCGCGCACCGTCCAGGACAGCCGGTCGAAAAGCCGTCGCGCGCCCAACATCAGCGTCAAATCGGAAATCTCCACCACCGGACGGGACGCGCTTGGGGACGCTGCAGGAATCGGTTCCGGCCGCGCAGCGCGCGGCGCGGCGACGCCCGGCACTTCGTCCCGATGGCGATAACTCATCGCGACGGCCACGCCGCGCCGGCAAAGCGCCTGGACGATGCTTTTGAGCTTCTCGCGCTGGGCGGGGTCGAGACCCGCGGCCGGATCGTCCAGGAGGAGAATCGACGGCTGCTTGAGCAAGGCGCGCGCCAAGAGCACCCGACGCGTCTCGCCGTTGGAGAGCGCGAGGCACGGTCGCCGCAACAGTCGCCGCAAGTCCAAAAGTCGCAAAATCCGCGCGCGCAAGTCGGCAAAGGCCCGGCGGGTCATCGGTCGCCGCGCGCCCACTTCGAAAGGATTCACCTCCCACACCGAATCGTACGCGAGAAAGCGCGCGACGGTGAGTTCGCCCTCTTCGTGCCAGCGCGCCTGCAGCCAGCCGACCGATCGCGCCAAGGCGGAATGCTGCGCGAAGGACAGCGCCGCGATCCGGTCGACGAGACGTTCGTCCCGCAGCCAGCGATCGAAGACGCCGCGCGCCCGGTCGACCGGCAACGCCACGAGTCGGCCCGGTTGCGGCAGGCGCGGCTCGGCGCGGGAAACTCGCGGGCGGGGAGGCAACGAAAAATTACCGGTAGGAGTCGGTGAAGATTTGGACGATATCGTCGTCGGAGAGCGGGAGCGGGTCGCAATCGAAGAGCGCGCCGAGGGCGGAGCGGGCCAATTGCGCCATCCGGGGGAACTCGTCGGGCGAGATGCCGTAGTCGCTCATCTTGAGATGGTCGACGCCGCACGCCTTTTGCAAATCGGCGAGCGCCACGAGGAAGTCGTCAGGCCGGGTGGCGTCCTCCTTGCCGAGGAGCTTGGCCATCTCGACGAATTTTTCGGGACAGGCGCCCCGCTCGATGAAGTGGCGATAGTAGGCGAGCGAAATCATGATGAGGCCCGCGCCGTGCGGCAGGTCCTGATGCTCGCCCGACAGCGCATGCTCCAGCGAATGTTCGCTCGTGCAGCTGGAGGCTTCCATCGAGTAGCCGCTCAAAGTGTTGGCGAAGGCCACGTCCGTGCGCGCCGCGAGATTCTTGCCGTCCGCCACCGCGATAGGCAGACTCCGGCCGATGTTGCGGATCGCCTCGCGCTGGACGAGCGCGGCCATCTCGTTGCCGTATTTGGAGATGAAGCCTTCGGTGGAATGGAAGAGCGCGTCGAAGCCCTGGTAGGCCGTGAACTTGGGCGGCACCGTGAGCATGAGGACGGGGTCGACGATGGCCAGCACCGGGCAAGGCCCCATGAACGCCGCCTTCTCGTGCGTCACCGGGCTGGTGATGACCGAGCCGCCGTCCACTTCCGACCCGGTGCCCGCGCTCGTGGTGATGGCCACGGTGGGGAGCGGCTTGGCTTCAAGCGGACGATGTTCGCCGGTGCCGGTGGCCATGTAGTCCCACACGCGGCCCCCGTCCTGCGGAATCGTGGCGGCGATGGCCTTGGCGGAATCCATCACGCTCCCGCCGCCAAGCCCGATCACGAAGTCCACTTGGGCGGCCCGGCCGAACTCGACGCCCGCCTGCACCGTCGGTTCCAGCGGATTGGCCTCGATCCGGTCGAAGAGCACGTGCTCCACTTTCGCGAGCTCCAGCTCCTTCAAAAGCGCGTCCAGCGAGCCGTTGAGCCGGGTGGATTTGCCGTTGGAGATGACGACAAGCGCCTTCTGGCCGGGCAGCGTCTCTTGATGCAGTTCCTTGAGCTTGCCCGCTCCGAAGAGAACTTTCGTGGCGACGTTCCAGGTGTATGACATAGGTGGCTCCTTGTGGAGGTTATCCGCGTTGGCGGAGAATTTCGTAAAGCGTGATGGAGGCGGCCACCGCCGCGTTGAGCGACTCGAAGCCGCCGGGCATGGGCAGGTGGGCGATGAAGTCGCACTTTTCGCGCACGAGCCGGGAGATGCCGCTGCCTTCCGCGCCGATCACGAGTCCGGCGGGACCTTTGAAGTCGATTTCGGTGTAGGGCTTGGAGTCTTTGCCCCAGTCGAGCCCGGTAAACCAGAGCCCCGCCTCCTTGAGGTCCTCGATGTCGCGCGGAAGATTGACCACGTGCGCCACTTTAAGGTATTCGCTGCCGCCCGCCGACGCCCGGACCACCGCCGGGGTCACGCCGCAGGCGCGATCTTCGGCCACCACCACGCCGGTCACGCCCGCCGCGCAGGCCGTGCGCAAAATGGCGCCCACGTTCTGCGGGTCCTCCAGATGGTCCAGCACCACCACGAGCGCGTCGGGATTGTCGTGCACCTCGCGCAGGATCTCGTCGAAGCCGACATAGGGATAGCCGGTGGTCTTGAGCGCCACGCCTTGATGGTGGCCGTAATGCGTAAGCTTGTCGAGCTGGACGCGGTCCATGTGCCGGATCATCACGTGGCGCGAGGCGCACTCGTCGTGGATGCGCTGGAGCTGATCGTCCAGGAGATCGTTGGGCGGCAGGATGACTTCGGTGCAGGTGCGCCGGCCGGCGGCCAGCGCCTCCTCCACGGGATTGCGTCCGTAAATCCATTCGCCCCCGCCCAGCATCTCGCGGGGACCTCTCGCGTGGCCGCCCATCGCCTCGGGTCAGGGAGCCATGATACCCAGCGCCTCGGCGTTGGGGTTGAAGTAGTATTCCTGGCCGGTGGCGTCCAGCACGCCGCGCCACAGGTCGCCCCGGAGGTTGACGGTCTGGCGCTCGATGGTGGCGAGATTGATCGGCACCAGCGCGTACGATTCGCCCAGGTTGCCCACCACGCAGTTGGTGCGGCCGGCCATGGCCGCATGCACCGCGTTCCGGGCGAGCATGTAGCAGCGAATGGCGTCCGTGCCCTTGGCGGCGCAGGAGCGGATGATATAGGAAGGATCGAAATACTTGACGGAACTCTTGATGTTCCGGCTCTTCATGTGGCACTCGATGGCGCGCTTGAGGTACTCGCCGATGTCCTTCTTGAGGATGTTGCCGGAGGCGTCGCGCACGTCGGGCACGTCCTTGAACATCTCCTGTCCGGCGCCCTCCGCCACCACGATCACGGTGTGGGTCTTGCCGTTGCGGAAGCGCTTTTCGAGCGCGGCGAAAAGTCCGTTGGGGCCTTCGAGCCGGAACGGCTGCTCGGGGATGAGACAGAAATTGACCACCGGGTTAGCGAGCGACGCGTACGCCGCGATGAAGCCCGAATCGCGCCCCATCACCTTGACGAGGCCGATGCCGCCCGCGGTGCCCTTGGCTTCCACGTGGGCGTTGCGGATGACGTTGGCCGCTTCGGCCACGGCCGTCTCGAAACCGAACGAACGGCCCACGAACTGCAGGTCGTTGTCGATCGTCTTGGGGATGCCCACGACGGAAATGTTGAGGTTGCGCTTGATGCACTCGTCGGCCACGTCGCGCGCGCAACGGAGCGAGCCGTCGCCGCCCACGCAGAAGAGGATGTTGATGTTCATCCTAACCAGCGTATCCACGATGATCTCGGTTGGCTGCTGGCCGCGGCTGGAACCGAGGATGGTGCCGCCCAGCTCGTGGATGGTGTCCACCACGTCGGGGTTGAGCATGATGGGCTGGTAGCCGAAAGCCGGATTGAGCCCCGCGTAGCCGTAGCGGATGCCGTAAATGTTCTTGACGCCGTAATCGTAGGTGAGGATTTCCACCAGACCCTTGATCACGTTGTTGAGGCCGGGGCAGAGGCCGCCGGCCGTGACGATCCCCACCCGCGTCCAGCTGGGGTCGTGGAAAATGTGCTTGTGGGCACCTGCCCGTTCGAATCCGGGCAGGTGTCCGAGCTTCTTCTCGAGATCGACGGCCGTCTGTTCGTTTTCGGTGGAGAGGATGCGCTCCCCTTCCTCGACGAATTCAGCGTGGTGGACGGGCGAGGGAATCTTGCATTCCCCCAGCCGTTTCACCGAGCAGGAATATTTTTCCGGGTTGGCGGCGATGATCTCGAGCGAAGCCATGGGAGCCTCCTTACTTCTTGAGTTCGGCGGTCACCGAAGCCAGAATCTCGCGCAGCGCCTTGGGCACGCGGCGAGCGGTGGTGGACTTGGTCTGGTTGTCCTTGGAGGCCTTGGCGTCGTACTCGTCGTAGCTTTCGCCGATGGTCTTGATTTCCTCGAGCCAGCCGGCCTTGTCGACCTTGACGATCTCCTTGAGGAACTTGGGATTGACCACGTCCTTGCCGGTGTTGTTCTCCAGGCTGATGTCGGCCGCCTTGGGGAGGTTGCCGATGGGCGTCTTGACGCAGCCCACCTTGCCCTCGATGCGGTCGCAGATCCACTTCAGCACGCGGCTGTTGTCGCCGAAACCGGGCCACATGAATTCGCCCTTGGGCGTCTTGCGGAACCAGTTGACGAAGTAGATCTTGGGCAGCTTGGTGGCGTCGGCGCTGGTGCGCTCCATCTCCAGCCAGTGCTGGAAGTAGTCCGCCACGTTGTAGCCGAAGAACGGCAGCATGGCCATCGGATCGCGACGCACCTGGCCGATCTTGTCGGAGATGACGGCGGCGGTGATTTCGGAGCCGGCGGCCGAGCCCATGAACACGCCGTGGGTCCAGCTCTTGGCCTCGTTCACCAGCGGGATGGTGCTGGGACGGCGCCCGCCGAAGAGGATCGCGTCGATCGGCACGCCCACGGGCTTGCCTTCGTACACGCCGTTGAAGCCGTCCTTGTCCAGCACCGGGCAGTTCTGCGCCGGAGCGGTGAAGCGGCTGTTCTTGTGCGCGGCCACGTAGCCGGCTTCCTTGATCTCCTTCTTGGTCATGCCGGGCTTGGGACCCATGCGATAGGGATCGTCGGCGCAGACGTAGCAGGGATTGCCCTTCCAGTCGACGCCTTCCTTAGGCGCCTTGATGCCCATGTCTTCCCACCAGATGTCGCCGTCGGGCGTCAACACCACGTTGGTGAAGATGGTGCCCTTGGTGCAGGAGTGGAGCGCGTTGGGGTTGGAATCCATCGAAGTGCCGGGCGCCACGCCGAAGAAGCCGTTCTCCGGGTTGATGGCGTACAGGCGGCCGTCTTCGCCGGGCTTGAGCCACGCGATGTCGTCGCCGATGGTCTCCAGCTTCCAGCCGGGGAGCTTGGGCAGCATCATGGCGAGGTTGGTCTTGCCGCAAGCGGACGGGAACGCCGCCGTGACGTGGTACTTCTTGCCTTCCGGCGAGGTGAGCGTCAGGATGAGCATGTGCTCGGCCATCCAGCCCTCGTCCTTGGCCAGCTTGGAGGCGATACGCAGCGCGAAGCACTTCTTGCCCAGGAGCGCGTTGCCGCCGTAGCCCGAACCGAACGACCAGATTTCGCGGTCTTCGGGGAACTGGGTGATGTATTTGTCCTCGATGCGCTTGGCGCAGGGCCACGCGACGTCCTTCTGGCCCTTCTTGAGCGGCGCGCCCACTGAGTGGATGCAGGGGATGAAGTCGCCCGTCTTGCCGAGGTGCTTGATCACCGCGTCGCCCGTGCGGGTCATGATGTTCATGTTGACCACCACGTAAGGCGAGTCGGTGATTTCGATGCCGTACTGGGTGATCGGGTTGCCGATGGGGCCCATGGCGAACGGGATGACGTACATCGTGCGGCCCTTCATGCAGCCCTTGTACGCCTTCTCCATCTTCTTCTTCATCTCGACGGGATCCATCCAGTGGTTGGTGGGGCCGGCGTCGATTTCGCGCTTGGAGCAGATGAAGGTGCGGCCCTCGACGCGCGCCACGTCGCTCTCGTGCGAGCGGGCCAGATAGCAGCCCGGACGGAGCTTCTGGTTCAGCTTGATGAACTGGCCGTTCTTCACCATCATCTCGCAGATGGCCTTGTGCTCGGCCGCGGTGCCCTTCACCACCACGATCTTGTCGGGGGTGCAGATCTTGTTCCACTTGTCCACCCACGCCGCTACTTTGGCGTTGGCGAATTTAGGGGTAGTTGCCATTTTTTGTGCTTCCTTAGGTTTGGTTTGAAGTTAGTTGACGTAGGTCACGACGCCCTTGCCCTTGCGGATCACGCCGATGATGCTGTAGGACTGGTGCTGCGCCTTCAGGATGTTGGTGGCCTTTTCCACCTGGTTCTTGGGGACGATGATGACGAAACCGATGCCCATGTTGAACACGCGGTACATCTCTTCCGTGTCCACCTTGCCCTGGTTCTGGATGTACTTGAAGATGGTGGGCACTTCCCAGCTGGACCGGTCGATCTCCGCGTTGACCGCCTTGGGCAGCACGCGCGGCAGATTGTCCGGAAAGCCGCCGCCGGTGATGTGGGCCATGCCGTTGATCTTCACCTTGCGTTCCATGAGCTTGCCCACGGGACGCAAGAAGCTGCGGTGCACCGCGAGAAGCGCCTCGCCGAACGTCTGGTTGGTGCCGGGGAGCTTGTCCTGCCAGGTGTGCTGGCCGAGGTCGAAAATGACCCGGCGCGCCAACGAGAAGCCGTTGGTCTGGAGGCCGCCCGAGGGCAGCCCGATCATCACGTCGCCCGCCCGGATGGACTTGCCGGTGATGAGGTTCTTCTTGGAGACGCAACCGACGATGGTGCCTACGAGATCGTACTCGCCGTGGGGGTAGAGACCCGGCATTTCGGCCGTCTCGCCCCCGAGGAGCGCCAGATGGTTTTCCTTGCAGGCCTTGCACAGGCCCGAGACGATCTGCTGGAACTGGGGTCCGTCGAACTTGGCCGCGCCCACGTAGTCCATGAAGAAGAGCGGCTTGGCGCCCTGCACCAGGATGTCGTTGACGCAGTGGTTGACGATGTCCTGCCCGACCGTGTCGTGCTTGTTCATCATGGCCGCCACCTTGAGCTTGGTGCCCACGCCATCGGTGGAGGCGACGAGAATCATGTCGCGTCCGGTGGGCGCCTTGTGGAGCCCGCCGAAGCTGCCGATGCCGCCGATGACGTTGGCCGTCTTGGTGCTGCCGACCATCGATTTGATGGCCTTGAGGGCGCTCATCTTGTTGTCGATGTTCACCCCCGCCTGCGCGTACGCCGACTTGGCGGCGGAATTAGAGCTTGCCATTGGAGCCGAGCACCTTCTCGATCTTGTGGATGTACATCTTCTTCATGTTCTCGCGCGCCGGAGTGAGGTACTGGCGCGGATCGAAATGATCGGGATGTTCGGCGAAGTGCTTGCGGATCGCCGCGGTCATCGCCAGGCGCGAGTCGCTGTCGATGTTGATCTTGCACACCGCGCTCTTGGCGGCCTTGCGCAGCTGGCTCTCGGGGATGCCCACCGCGTCAGGCAGCTTGCCGCCGTTTTCGTTGATGGTCTTCACCTCGTCCTGCGGCACGCTGGAGGAGCCGTGCAGCACGATCGGGAAACCGGGGAGCTTCTTCTCGATGGCCTTCAACACGTCGAACGCCAAGGGCGGCGGCACGAGGACGCCCGTCTTGGGGTCGCGCTTGCACTGCTCCGGCTTGAACTTGTAGGCGCCGTGCGAGGTGCCGATGGAGATGGCCAGCGAATCGCAACCGGTCTTGGTGGCGAACTCCACCACTTCCTCGGGCTTGGTGTAGTGGCTCTCGGCGGCGGAAACTTCGTCTTCCACGCCCGCCAGCACGCCCAGCTCGGCTTCCACCGTGACGTCATGCTTGTGCGCGTAGGCCACCACCTTCTTGGTCAGCTTGATGTTTTCCGCGAACGGCAGATGCGAGCCGTCGATCATGACCGAGCTGAAACCGGAATCGATGCAGCTCTTGCAAGTCTCGAACGTGTCGCCGTGATCCAGGTGCAGCACGATCTGCGGCTTCTTGCAGCCGAGCTCCTTGGCGTACTCCACCGCGCCCTGCGCCATGTAACGGAGAATCGTGGGGTTCGCGTACTTGCGCGCGCCCTTCGACACCTGCATGATCACGGGGCTCTTCGTCTCAACCGCCGCCTGGACGATGGCTTGCATCTGCTCCATGTTGTTGAAGTTGAACGCGGGGATCGCATAGCCGCCCTTGACGGCCTTTGCAAACATCTTCTTGGTGTTAACCAAGCCAAGTTCCTTGTAGCTAGTCATATTTGGTTATTCCTGTTTTAGATGGTGGGCTATAGTGGATTCGGACCACTGACCTCTTCCATGTCAAGGAAGCGCTCTAACCAACTGAGCTAATAGCCCTTGCAATTGGCGTATATTATATCATATTTCGACCCGAAAAGTCAATAGGGAAAATGGAAAAAATGATTTGGCGCGCCGGGGAGGAGTGGTGGCCAGGAGCGGGATCGAACCGCTGACACACGGATTTTCAGTCCGTTGCTCTACCAACTGAGCTACCTAGCCGAAAGTTGGATGGGGGAATGGTAGGAGCGCAGGGATTCGAACCCTGGACCCAGTGATTAAGAGTCACTTGCTCTACCAGCTGAGCTACGCTCCCATTCACCACATCCGCGCCGGGAAAGGATTGGAGCGAGCTAAGGGACTCGAACCCTCGACAACCACCTTGGCAAGGTGGCACTCTACCAACTGAGTTAAGCTCGCCTTATCCCGTGCAGATGGTGAGTATTATATCATATTTTGACCCCAAAAGTCAATAGGGAAAATGAAAAATTTTTTCGAGGGGCTTTCCTGGCCTTATTTTACGGGGCCGTGTCCCGCGCCCATGTTCTCGCCCAGCAGCGCGAGTTCGGGGTCGGCGGCGGCCAGGTCCTGCACCCAGCCGCGCACCAGTCCGAAGTCCTCCGCGGCCTCGGCCACTTCGGCGTATTCTTCGGCCGTGACCTTGCGATCCAAAGGCGGAATCGATTGGGCCAGATAGGCCGGAGTGTACTGCGCCATCACCGACACCATCGCGTCCGGGCCCAAGGTGGCGGCCGCCCACGCGAGGTTCTCGATGGCTTCCTCGTGATGGCCCGGCAGCACCAGGATGCGACAGATCGTGCGGTCGAGTCCGCACAGTTCGCCGGCGACGCATTCCAACGCCGCGCGCGCCGTGGCCACGTAGTTGGGGGCCGCGCTGTACTTGAGCGCCGTCGCGTCGCTGGCGTAGCGCAAATCGAAAAGCGCGAAGTCGCAAAGCCCGCGATACTCCCTCAGCGTCTCCACCCTCTCGTAGCCCGACGAGTTCCAGACGAACGGCAGCTTGACGCCCTCGGACTTGAGTCCCGCCGCCGCCTCCCGGATGAACGGCAGATACGGCGTGGGCGAAACGAGATTCCAGTTTTCGCACTGGTCTTCCACGGCCAGCGTCCGCAAGATGGCTTTGAGTTCGTCCACCGTCTTGTCCTCGCCCGCGCCCCGCCAGCTCCAGGGCGAGTTTTGGCAGTATACGCAGCGCATGGTGCAACGCGAAAAGAAGACGCAGCCCGACCCGTGTTCCCCCGTCAAGGGCGGCTCCTCGCCGAAATGCGGACCCCACCGGAACACCCGCGCGCACTCGCCGGCGCCGCAGTAGCCGGGACGCTTTCCGCATCGCCTCGGACAAAGCTGGCAGTTCATTCCGCTCGCCCCAAAAGTCCGTCCAGCGCCGCTTCCGTCCGCTCCACGCCCTCGAACCGCACCGCGCTCCAGCCGCATTGGCGCGCGGCCGCGCAATTCTTCTCGAGGTCGTCCACGAAACAGAGCTCTTCCGGTTTGAGAGCAATCCTGCGCTCCAGCAAGCGGTAGATTTCCGGCATCGGCTTGACGAGATGCTCCTCGCCCGAAACGACCACCGCGTCCGCGAGCGACACGAAGTCGGCGTAGCGCTCCCGGAAGAGCGGCGCGAAGCCGGGCGGCATGTTGGTGAGAATGCCGATTTTAAGTCCCCTCGCCGCGAGCCGGCGCATCCACGCCAAGGTGGCTTCGTTGCGGGCAAGCCAGCTGGCCGTGTCCGCCGCCTCCACCCGGGCGCGATCCGATGGTCTCAATTGGATGCCGGCGTCGCCCAGGATGCGATCGTAAAGTTCGCTTAGCGTGAGGGTGCCCCGGTCGTATTCAAGGCGATGCGCCGAGAAGCCGGCGAGGATGACGTCCTCCCAGCCGATCCCGAGTTCGTCGGTGGCCGCCTTCAATTCGAGCGGCCAGGACGAGGCCGTCATGACCCCGCCGAAATCGAACACCGCGCCTTTGATCATTGCACGGTCGAATCTTCCGGCAGCGTCTCGCCCTCGCACACCGACACCGACACCAGTTTGGCGCCGGGCCGCAGCCGGAGCAATCTGACGCCCATGCCCGAGCGCGACACGACGGAAATCTGGTTGACGGGGCTGCGCACCATTTGCGCGTCGCTGGTGATGGAGATGATGCTTTCGTCGTCCGCCACCGCATGCGCCGCCACCACTTTGCCGTTGCGGTCCAGATTCTTGATGGCGATCACGCCCTGTCCGCCGCGATGGAGCGTACGGTACCCTTCGAAGCCCGAGCGCTTGCCGTAGCCGTTTTCGGTGGCGACGAGCAGCGTCTTGTCGGCGCTCACCACGTCCATGGAGACCACCCGGTCCTCGCCCAGCAGACGGATGCCGCGCACGCCGGTGGCGGTGCGACCCATCCGGCGCACCTCCTCCACCCGGAAGCGCGTGGCCATGCCCTGCTCCGTGATCATCAGCACCTCGTCCTCGGGCTTGACGAGCCGCACTTCCTTGAGCTCGTCGCCCTCCTCGATGTTGACCGCACGGATGCCGGACTTGTTGACGTTGCGGAAGTCGCCCAGGAGCGTGCGCTTGACCGTGCCCAGTTTGGTGGCGAACATCACGTCCACGTCGCCGTCGAAACTGCGGATGGGCAGGAGATTAAGCACCTGCTCGCCTTCCTGGAGATTGAGGAAGTTGACGAGCGGTCGGCCGAAACCGGCCTTCTGCGCCTCGGGAATCTCGTACGCGTCCTTGACGAAGAGCCGGCCCGTATTGGTGAAGAACATGAGCGAGTCGTGCGTCTGCGCCACGAACACGAGGCGGATGAAGTCCTCCTCCTTCACCTGCGCGCCGCGCACGCCAGCGCCGCCGCGCCGCTGCTCCTTGTATTCGGTCAGCGGAACGCGCTTGACGTAGCCGCGATTCGACAGCGTGATCACGCAGGGCGTGTCCGGCACCAGGTCCTTCACCGACACCTCGTTTTCGTCCGGCACGATTTCCGTGCGACGCTTGGAGTCGTCCTTGGCGCAATACTTTTCCTTGATGTCCTGCAGGTCATGGCGGATGATGGCGTAGACCTTTTCGGGGTCGGCCAGAATCGCCTCGAACTCGGCGATGGCCTGCAGAATCTTTTCCAGCTCGTCGGTGAGCCGCGCGCGCTCGAGCCCGGTCAGCTGGTAGAGCCGCATTTCCAGAATGGCGTTGACCTGCAGATCCGTGAAACCGAAGCGCTCCTGCAACCGCTGCTTGGCTTCGTCGCGGTTCTTGGACGACCGGATGATGCCCACCACCTCGTCGAGATGGTCGATGGCGGTGAGGAGTCCGTCCAGAATGTGCTTGCGCGCGCGGGCCTTGCGCAGATCGAACTGCGTGCGCCGCGTGATCACCCCGAAGCGATGGTCGGTGTAGCACTTGAAAATCTCTTTGAGGTTCAAGATGCGCGGCCGTCCGCCGTCGATGGCCAGCATGATGGCGCCGAACGTGGTCTGGAGCTGCGTATGCTTGTAGAGATGGTTGAGCACGATTTCGCCCATCGCGTCGCGCTTGACGTCCACCACGATCCGCACGTCCGCTTTCGATTCGTCGCGGATATCGCTGATGCCGGCGATGACCTTGTCCTTGACGAGCTCGGCCATGTGCTTGATCATCTCGGCCTTGTTGACGGCGTATGGGAGTTCGGTGATGACGATCTGCTGGCGACCCTGCTTGTTGGTCACCACCTCCGCCTTGCCGCGCACCGTCATCTGGCCGCGACCCATCTTGTACATGGCGTTGATGCCGTTGTAGCCGCAGATCTGCGCGCCGGTGGGGAAGTCGGGGCCCTTGACGAACTGCATCAGATCGTCGATCGTGCAGTCGTCGCGATGCTCCACGTAATACCCGATGCCGTCGCACAGCTCGCGCAGGTTGTGGGGCGGAATGTTGGTGGCCATGCCCACCGCGATGCCCGACGAACCGTTCAAAAGAAGATTGGGCAGCTTGGCGGGAAGGACCGTGGGCTCTTCCGCGGTCTCGTCGTAGTTGGGCGCCATGTCCACCGTGTCTTTTTCGAGATCCGCCAGCATCTCCTCGGTGACGCGCTGCATCCGGATTTCCGTGTAACGCATGGCCGCGGGCGGGTCGCCGTCGATCGATCCGAAGTTGCCGTGACCGTCCACCAGCGGCAGCCGCAGCGAAAACGGCTGGGCCATGCGCACGATCGTATCGTACACCGCCGTGTCGCCGTGCGGATGGTACTTGCCGATTACGTCGCCCACGATACGGGCCGACTTCATGTGCTTCGAATTCCACACGTTGTTCACCTTGTGCATGGCGTACAGACAACGCCGATGCACCGGCTTCAAACCGTCTCTCACGTCCGGGAGCGCACGCCCGATAATGACCGACATCGAGTAGTCGATGTAATCCCTCGACAGCTCCTCTTCGATATTAATTTCTTCCAGACTCATCGTAACCGCTTCTTAGATGTTTTTATGCTGTTTACTATATATTATAGCATATTTTACGCCATTTGGCAAGTCGAAAAACTCGCCATCCAGCTGCGCCTCGTAGGTGGCCTGCAAAATCTCGCCGAGCTCCGGACCCGCCCGGAAGCCCTCCGCCAGCAAATGACGCCCCAAAACAATGGGTTTTGGCGCGTTCGCCGCCACTTCCAGCGACTCCGACTTCCGGCGCAACCAGTCCAGCGCCGCCTCCGACGCTCCGTCGGCCCGCGCCACCGCGAGAAGCCGATCGATCCGCCCGACCCTCGCCGCCAGCCTGCGCACCGCCGCGTCCGAAGCGCCGTCGCGATAGTAGGCGTGGGGCGCCATGTGGTATTGCACCAGCGGCGGCACGGCCTTGAGGATCTTTTCTTCGTTTGTGAGGCGACGCAAAAACCTCAGCGCGTACTCCACGCCGATCGTGTCGTGCCCGAGACTTCGGATGCGGCCCTTCTCCGGATCGAACTTGGTGCAGTAGGGCTTGCCGAAATCGTGGCAGAGCACCGCCAACGCCACTTCGATTTCATCCGTCTCCATCCGGTCCAGACACTGCAAGGTGTGATTCCACACGTCGCCCTCGGGATGCCACTCCGGATCCTGCTCGCAGCCGATGCAAGCGGCGAGTTCCGGGTAATACTCCACCCACCCGGTCGCGCGCAGAAATTCGAGCCCCTGGGAAATCTTCTTGCCCTGGAGGAGCAGCTTCTCCCACTCCTCGAACTGCCGCTCCGGGGGCAAGTTTTCCGGCGTCATGGTCCGGCAAGTGGCGATCAGTTCCGGCGCGGGCGTCAAATCGAACCGGGCGATGAACTGCATCCCGCGCAACACCCGCAAAGGATCTTCCGCGAAATGTTCCGACACCGCCCGGAGCCGTCCGGCCCGCAGGTCTTCCGCGCCGCCGTAGGGATCCAGCAGTTCGTCCGTGAGCGGATCGAGATAGATGGCGTTCACCGTGAAGTCGCGCCGGGCCGCCGCCGCTTTTAGCGGCAAAAAAGGATCGCACTCGATCGCGAATCCGCGATGGCCGGGGCTCGTCTTCGTCTCCCGGCGGGGAAACGCGATATCGGCATTGCCCACCTTGATCACCCCGAACGACTTTCCCACCGTGTTCGCGCCAGGAAACGCCGCCAGCACCCGCTCGGGCATTACCCCGAAGACTTCCAGGTCCACGTCTTTGGGATTGTCTTCGCCGCGCAACCGGTCGCGCACGCAGCCGCCCACCAGCAGCGCCCGGCCGCCCAGCTCGCGGATTTTACTCGCTATCTCGTATCCGGCAAAGTTCAATTTGCGTGGCCTTTTTCGTCCCGGGGTCGAACGTGATGACGGCCCCTTCCAGCGTGGCGGGACCGTCCGCCACCTCGAACTTGCCCGGCATGCCGGTCAGGAATTTCTTCGTCACCGGCTCCAGCTTGCGTCCGATGCTGCTCACGTAAGGTCCGCACATCCCCAAATCGGTCAAATACGCCGTGCCGCCGGGCAGCACCATCGCGTCCGACGTCTGCACATGCGTATGGGTGCCGCAGATGGCGGTGACCCGTCCGTCGAAATACCGGCCGAAAGTGATCTTTTCGCTCGTGGCCTCGGCGTGGAAATCGACGAACACCGGCACGTCCTTGGGAATGGCCCGGAGCGTTTCCTCCATCGCCTTGAAGGGACAGTCGCACGGCGCCATGAACGTGCGGCCCATGACGTTGACCACCGCAAAACGGAAAGTGGGCATCGTCACCAAAGTCCACCCCTTGCCGGGACATTCCTTGGCGAAGTTGCAGGGCCGCACCAGATTTTCGATTCCGCCGATCTGTCCCGCAAACTCCTTTTGCCCCCACGTGTGGTCGCCCAGGGTGATGGCGTCCGCCCCCGCGTCGAAAAGTTCCTTGGCGAGCGCCGAGGTGATGCCGCTGCCGGCCGCCGCGTTCTCGCCGTTCACGATGCATGCGTCGATCGCGTGCGAAGATTTGAGCTTCTTCACTTCCCGGGCGAAAATCTTGCGTCCGGGACCTCCCACCACGTCGCCTGCCATCAACAGTTTCATAGCGGCTTGTATCCGTTTTGTTCCAACCACTTGGCCGACGCCTTGTCGCCGTTGGCCGCGCGGGCGCGCAGTTTCCACACCATCGACTCCATCGCGTCCGCTTTCACGCCGCGACCCTCGCCGTAGCACTCGCAGAGATTCTCCATCGCGGGCGGAAAGCCCTGCTTGGCGCTTTCCTTGAATAGCTCCACCGCCTTCTTTTCGTCCTTGGGCACGCCCCGGCCGTTGACGTAGCACACGGCCAGCAGGTTGATCGCCTCCGGCGCGCCCTCTTCCGCCGCCAGCCTGAAATAGGCGAAAGCCGCTTTTTCGTCCTGCTCCACGCCCTCGCCGTTTTGCAGCGCGAGTCCGTAATTGAGCCGACCGTACATGTTCTCGAAATCCGCCGACACCTTGAACCACTTGGCCGCCTTTTCCAGATCGCGCTCCACCACCAGTCCGTCGCGATAGCATCCGCCCAGATTGTTGATGGCCTCCGGATGGCCGCGCTCGGCCGCCGTCTTGAACGCATTGACGCCGAGCTTGAGATCGCGCTCGCACCCGATGCCGTTCATGTAGCACATGCCAAGGTTGTAGAGTCCGTTGGGGTCGTTCTTCACCGCCGCCTGGCGAAACACGTCGAACACCGCCTTGTTCACCTCCTCGCGCCGCTTCTCGTCGATGTCGGGCGCCGTCATCACGCTGTTGTGCATGATCGTCCCCCAGGCGTTCAGCGCCTGCACGTTGCCGCCGTCCACCGCCTTCTTGAGCGCGGCCATGTCCTGGGTTTCGAGACTGAGGAGATACCACGCCAGCGCGTTGTTCTTCTTTTCCGCCAGCGCCTCGATCTTGGGCCGGCTGGCCGCCAGATATTCCTTGGCCTTTTCGTCCTTGGGGCACGCCACCGCGTACACGAACTGCTGCAGCGCCTTGCCCTTTTCCGCGTCGGCCTTGACGATCGCGAGCGACTCCTTGTACACCTTGGGCGACCCCGCCGCCCGCGAGTTGAGCAGACTCAATAGCGCCGCGGTGGAATCCGCCGCGAGCGCGCTTCCGGCCAACATCGCCGCCAACACCGCCCCCGCCCGCTTCATAGCGAAATCTCCGTCTCCTGCCGGGTGGCCAGATCCTTGAGCCGCGCCTTGCCCGCGCCCACGTCGTCCGGGCCCAGGAACACCGCCTTGGCCGCGCCCGACTTTTCCGCGTGCGAGAAAAACTTCTTGGGCTTCTGCGCTTTGAGTGAGAGGTCCACCTTTTCGCCGCGCGACCGCAGCGCGTACGCCAGCTTAACCGCCGCGTCCGCCTCCGCGTCCGTCATGAATCCTACGGCAGTGCCTTGCATTTCCCGCACCGCGCTCTCGCCCAGCCGGGACTTCAACAGCTCGGTCACCACCACGTCGCCGAAGCCCAACCCCACCGCGCTCGTGGGCTCGCCGCCGATCGTGGTGAGGAGGTTGTCGTAACGCCCGCCCCCGAAGATGGCCCGGAATTCGCCCTTGGTGTCGAAACACTCGAAGACCACGCCGGTGTAGTAGCTGAGCCCCCGGATCACCCCGATGTCGAACTGCAGCGCGTCCGCGAACCCGGCGATCTCCGCCTTGCGGAAAAGTTCCGTCAGCTCGGGGCTGCCGGAAAAGTCCTTGGTGTCCATTATCCGGAACGTGGCCGCCACTTCGTTTTCGGCGAGGCCGCCGTCCTTCAGCATTTCGGCGATGGACTCGTCCGGCATCTTGCCGCGCTTGTCGAGCGCCAGAAACACCTGCGCGTGCCGGTCTTCCGCGATGCCGCTGTTTTTCAGCAGCTCGCCCAGAAACTTGCGCGAGCTCACGTGCACCTTGAAGTCGTCCGTCGTCAATCCCATCCGCTTAAGCGCGTCCACCGCGCAACCCAGCACCTCCACCTCGGCCAGAATGGAATCTTCGCCGATGATGTCGCAGTTCCACTGGTAGTGCTCGCGCTTGCGACCCTTGGTCATGCGCTCGTAGCGGAAGCACTGCGCGATCGTGGTCCACTTGAGCGGAAAAGCCAGCTCCTTCTGCCGTTGCGCCACCATGCGCGCCAACGTGGGCGTCATCTCGGCCCGCAGCGCGATATGGCGCTCCGACTTGTCGAAGAAGTGGTAGATCTGCTCGCCCACCTCCTCGCCGGCCTTGCGCGACAGCAGCTCGTAGCTTTCCACCACGCAACTGTCGTACGGCTCGAAGCCCCAGGCCTTGGCGCTCTCGCGCATGGCCCCGAAAACCTTCTCGCGCCACACCATGTCTTCGGGATAGAAATCCCGCATGCCGCGCGGCGCCTCGAAACTCAATTTTTCGCTCACTTCAGCATCTCCTTGATCGCCTCCACCGCGCTTGCCGGCGGCACCACCTTCATACGGCTCTTGTCGTCCGCGCGACGCTTGACTTCCACGCCGCCATTCGCCAAACCCTTCATTCCCACCACCACACGCACCGGGAAGCCGATGAGATCGGCGTCCTTGAACTTGACGCCGGGGCGCTCTTCGCGGTCGTCCACGATCGCGTCCACGCCCGCCGCCTCCAGCTCCGACTCCAGCTTGCCGGCCACGGCGGCCGCTTCGGGGACGGACGGATCCAGCAAATCGATCACCACCTGGTAGGGCGCTACGCTCGCCGGCCACACGATACCGTCCTTGTCGTGGCTCTGCTCGATGATCGCCTGCAACGTGCGGCTGATGCCGATGCCGTAGCAGCCCATGAGCATCGTTTCTTCCTTGAGCTCCGCCGTCTTGTAGGCGGCCTTGAACGCGCCGGAATATTTGGTGCCGAGTTTGAACACCTGGCCCACTTCGATGCCGCGCTTGATAGTCATCTTTTCGCCGCACCGCGTGCAGACGTCGCCCGCCTTGACGATGGTCAAATCGGCGTAAGCGCCCACTTGGGCGTCCCGCTTGAGGTCCACGTGCTTCAAATGCGCATCCGCCTGGTTGGCGCCGACGATCACGTCCGCCGCGCCTTCGAGATCGAGATCGGCCACGATTTGCACCGCCTTGGCCGGCTTGACGGGTCCGGCAAAGCCCACCGGCGCCCCGGTGACTTCTTCCACGATCGCCGGCGGGGCCAGTTCCACCGTTTTGGCGCCAAGGAAATGCTTGAGCTTGATCTCGTTGACGTCGCGATCGCCCGCCACGCACACCAATACCGGCTTGCCGTCGGCCACGTACACGAGCGTCTTGACGAACTTGTCGGGCGTCTCGCCCATGAACGCGCTGATTTCTTCGATCGTCTTGGCGTTGGGTGTGGCCACTTTCCCGACCACCGGGCATTCGACGCCGGCGCGACGATTCGGCTGGCGCTCGGCCTTCTCGAGATTGGCCGCGTAACCGCAACGCGGACAAAAAGCGATGCCGTCTTCGCCCGCGTCCGCCAGCACGTGGAACTCGTGCGTGAGGCTATCGCCCATGTCGCCGCCGTCGGCCTGCACCGGCACCGCCTTGAGACCGCACCGCGCAAACACGCGAGTGTAGGCTTCGTACATGGTCCAATAGCTCTTCTCCAGCCCTTCGGCGTCCACGTCGAACGAATACGCGTCCTTCATCAGGAATTCCTTGGAGCGCATGAGCCCGAAGCGCGGACGCGTCTCGTCGCGGAACTTCCAGTTGATCTGGTACACGATGACCGGCAGCTGCCGGTAGGAGTTGACCATGCCCTTGACGACATCGGTCACCTCTTCCTCGGCCGTCGGCGCCAAAGCCACGTCGCGCTGGGCGCGATCCTTGAGCTTGAACATGTTGGGGCCCATCGTCTCCCAGCGACCGGTCGTCTGCCACAGTTCCGCCGGCTGCATGATGGGCAACACCGTCTCCTGCGCCCCCGCCCGGTCCATCTCCTCGCGCACGATTTGCTGGATCTTCTTCAACACCCGCATCCCCAGGGGCAAATACGCATACAGCCCCCCGGCCACCTTCCGCACCAGCGACGCCCTCACCAGCAGCTTGTGCGACTCTATCTCCGCGTCCTGCGGACTCTCCCGCAACGTCTGGATCAATGCTTTGGACCACTTCATGTCTTCGTACCTTTTTACGCTATTCGAGCTTTGGCGGAGAGGGAGGGATTCGAACCCCCGGACCCTTTCGGGTCAACGGTTTTCAAGACCGCCGCGATCGACCGCTCCGCCACCTCTCCTGCCGGAAAAACCTTTACCTGCTCTTCTTGACCAGATCCGGATTGACTGGCGTCGTTTTGATCTTCTCCACGATTTCCGCCGTAATTTCCGGATGGTTGCGCAGATGTTCGATGGCGCCCATCATGCCCTGCGCCAGCTGATCGTTGCCGTAGCTGAGCCAGCTGCCCGACTGCTTCACGATTCCCCGCGGCAGCGCCGCCTCGATCACGCTGCCCTCCCAGGAAATGCCGCAGGTGTAGTAGATGTCGAACTCCGCGTCCGCAAAGGGCGCGGCCACCTTGTTCTTGACCACCTTGACCCGCGTGCGGTTGCCGATGATCATGCCCGTCTTGGTGTCCTTGATGGCGCCGATCTTCTGCACCTGCAACCGGACCGAGGCGTAGAATTTGAGCGCCTTGCCGCCGGGCGTCGTCTCGGGATTGCCGAACATCACGCCGATCTTGTCGCGCACCTGGTTGGTGAAAATGCAAAGCGTCTTGGTGTTGGCGAGAACGCTCGTCAGCTTGCGCATGGCCTGGCTCATCAGCCGCGCCTGCAACCCCATGTGGCTGTCGCCCATGTTGCCGTCGATTTCCGCCTGCGGCGTGAGCGCCGCCACCGAATCCACCACGATCACGTCCAGCGCCCCGCTCTTCGCCAGCGCCTCGCAAATGGTAAGCGCCTCTTCGCCCGAACCCGGCTGACTCACGATGAGATCGTCCAGATTGACCCCGATCTTCCGGGCGTAACCCGGATCCAGCGCGTGCTCGGCGTCGATGAAGGCCGCCGTGCCGCCCGCCTTCTGCGCGTTGGCCACCACATGCAGCGCCAGCGTAGTCTTGCCGGACGACTCCTGGCCGTAGCACTCCACGATCCTGCCGCGCGGCAAGCCCCCCACGCCCAGCGCCAAATCCAAACTCAGCGCCCCGGTGGAAATCACCGGCACGTCCTTGACCTCCTGGTCGCCCAGGCGCATAATGGCCATCTCGCCAAATTCCTTGCGAATTTGGTTCATTACCGCTTCCAAAGCGGTGTTGCCGGTAGTTTTGGTCGTCTTTGCCATCTTCTCTTCTCCAGTTTGAAAAAGTATTATATGATATTATATCATATTTCCGGCCGAAAATCAAGCAAAAACTTCAAAGTCTTGCCTAGCCCAGGAGGGGCCGGGCCCAGCGGCCGAGCCGGGGCTTGACGAGAATCGCGGCCACGAGCAGCAGCAATGTGGCGCCGGCAAAAAAGGCAAGCTCGGTCAGCACGATCGGGCAAGACAGCCGATCTACCAACCAGTCATGAAGCGGCCATAGGATAAAGAAAAAGCCGACATGCACGAAATAGAGGGTGAAACTGTGCCGGGCCAACCGGTCGAGCAGCCAAATCTCCCGCGGAAGGAGTCTTAGCGCCGGTAGCACCAGGAAAATGACGCAAAAGCGCTGCAGCCCCACGAACAGATCGTAGCCGTCCGCCAGCAGCTGCGACCGCCCCGGGAAAGCGACGAGGCACGTGAACAGCGTTGCCAGCGCCAACGTAACGTACCAATAGCGACGCGTCAGCTGGTCGAGTACCGTCCGGAAACGGCAGTAAACAAAGCCTGCCAAGTAAAAAACCGTGAAATAAGCATAGAGATGGAACGTATCCGGCCAAGCCAACATAAAGCCTTCGGGGCGATGGGGAAAGGCGAAAAAGAGGATGGCCGAGAGCCCGAACACCCAGTTAAGCGTCCGATTGGAGAGGCGGCAGAGTCCCGGCGTCGCCAAAAAAAGCAAGGTCACAAAGGGAATATACCAAAATTGCACCTGCATGCGCCCCAGCAAAACCTCGCGCCAAAAGTCCATCGTCACGCCGTAACCTGGCCGACCGATGCCGAAAAGCAGCGAAAAAACAAGGAAAGGCGCGATTACGTTCTCGAGCTTCTTGCGATAGTACTTTAGCCATCCCGTACGCCGCCGGAATTCGAGATACTGGGCGAGATAACCGGAAATAAAGAGGAAAAACGCGGAAGAACTGTGGAAAAATATGCGTACCGTGGTCGCATGGCCCCACAGACTGTAGGCGTGGGTGGCCATGATGGCCAAAATCGCCACCGCCCGGAAATAGTGGATTGGCCAGTCCAGCTCGGGCGACTTAGTTTGCATCCGATCGGGCGAATTTGGGATTGGCGCCGGCAATGACTATGGCAACCTCGCCTTTGACCTTGGCGTCCTTATATTCCCGCACGAGGTCTCCCAGGTAGCCCCGAGACACGCGCTCGTGCAGTTTGGTGAGTTCGATGCACACCGCCGCTTCGCGATCGCCCAGCACCTCGAAGGCGGCTTCCAGCGTGGCCCCCACCCGGAAAGGCGACTCGAACATGACGAGCGTATGCTCCTTGTCCTTGTCCTCGGCCAACCAGTTGCGGATGGCGCCCGGACCCCGGGGCGGAAACCCGCGAAAAGTGAAAGAACTGGTGGAAAGTCCGCTCATCAACAAGGCCACGTTGACCGCGCTCGCCCCCGGAATCACCTCGTACGCCACCCCCTTTTGCGCGCACGTCCTCAACAGCCGGAATCCGGGATCGGAAATGCCCGGATACCCGCCGTCCGAACAGAGCGCCACCTCGCGACCCGACTCCAGCGCGCGCAGGATGGACTCCGTCACCCGCTCTTCGTTGCCCTGCCGGTACGAGACCATCTCGGGACGCGGAATGCCGAAATGCGTAAGGAGCTGCCAAGTGCGACGGGTGTCTTCGCAGGCGATGAGACTTGCCGACTTGAACGCGTCGAGGGCGCGGGGGGAAAGGTCGGCCAGATTGCCGATGGGAGTGGCGATTACGTGCAACATAAATTCAAATGGGTTGGTCCGCGCTTAGCGCGGCGTAGCGGGTGGAATGGGCGTGGGCGATGGCGAGACCCAGCGCGTCGGCGGCGTCGTTCTGGGGCGGCTCGGGGAGACTTAAGAGCGTCTTCACCATGCGTTGGATCTGATCCTTTTCCGCCATGCCGTTGCCGCAGACGGCGCGCTTCATTCGCCTGGGTTCGTACTCGAAAACCGGAACGCCCGCCATCGACGCGGCGGTTATCACCGCGCCTCGCGCCTCGCCCAGAATGAGCATCGTGGAGGCGTTTTTGGCGTAGATCACCTCTTCGGTCGCCACCACGTCGGGCCGATACTTGGCGATCAGTTCCGCAATCTTCGCGTGGATGTGCTTGAGACACGCCGAAAGCGGTAGTTTGGGGTCGTTCCGGATGCGGCCATAGTCGAGCGCCACCAGTCGCGACCCCTGAGTTTCCAACACGCCATACCCGGTGGACCGGAGCGAAGTATCTACCCCCAGCACTATCATCGTTTGGAAAATTCGCAGCCGCAATAACTCTGGCGGTAAAGCCCCAACTCCGCCGCGCGCCGGAGCGACTCTTTGAATCCTTCGCGCTTTTTGAAGTCCGCCTTCATGAATTTGGGATCGTCCGAAGCGGCGAAGACCATGCTCGACACCTTGTGGGGCGAAACGGTCAGCGAGGTGGCGAATGCGTCGAGCCCCATTTTCCCGCAGGCCTCGGCCGTCTTCTCGAGATTGTACCTAAAGCACTTTTGGCAGCGCGCGCCCTTTTCCGGCGCGTCCTCGAGTCCCGCCGCCACCTCCCGGAGCCACTCCGCGTGATCGTACGGCAAGGGGACCAGTTCCACCCCCTCCGCCTCCGCCAGTTGCCGCGCGGCGGCGAGTCGTTTTTCGTATTCGGCCTCAGTGTCGATGTTAGAGTTGGCGAAAAACATCACCACCTCGTGTCCCTCGGCTTTGAGCCGGGGCACGCAGGCGCTGGCGCAGGGTCCGCAACAACTATGGAGCAGCACTTTCATTTTCGCCGGAACCGACTGAGCCCGCGCACGATCGCCAGCGTTTCCCGGGCGATTTGGGGAGTGATTTTCGATTTCCCCGCCCGGCGCTCGGTGAAGACGATGGGCACTTCGCGAATGGTCGCCCCCGCTTTCCACATGAGATAATTCATCTCCAGCTGGAAGGAGTAGCCCATCGACTTCACCTTCCCCCAGTCGAAGCCCGCCAGCACCTCGCGGCGGAACGCCTTGAAGCCACCCGTCGGATCCTTGACCGGAAGCC
The DNA here is from genome assembly GCA_017542055.1 of Kiritimatiellia bacterium. Taxonomy (GTDB): domain Bacteria; phylum Verrucomicrobiota; class Kiritimatiellia; order RFP12; family UBA1067; genus UBA1067. Next base: position 12,697 of record JAFXXW010000006.1, on the reverse strand, counting down.
CCGTCATGAAGCGAATGTACAATCCCCCCAGGCGCGAAACGAGCCAACGCTTGAACGGCCAGCCCACGCACTTGCCACCCCTCACGTAGCGCGACCCGATCGTCACGTCCGCGTCCGACTTTATTAGCGCGGGAAGACTCTGGACCGGATGGGAAAAGTCGCAGTCCATCTCCACTATCCGCTCCGCCCCCAATTCCAGCGCCCGCTTGAATCCCGCGATGTACGCGCGGCCCAAGCCCTCCTTGCGTTCGCGATGGAGCACCCGGATGCGCGGATCCTTTTGCGCCAGCTCGTCGACGATTTTTCCCGTCCCGTCCGGCGAATTGTCGTCCACGAAGAGAATGCCGGAATCTTCCGGCAACACGTCGAGCACGGCCCGCGCCATCGCCTCCGCGTTCTCTTTTTCGTTGTAGGTGGGAATAACTACCATGTTTTTCATGGCGCGAAAGGTCCCTCCGGCTGCTCGAACGCCTTAGGCAGCACGTGCGCCTCCCCTATCCGGTCGAGCGGCCACCATACGAATTCGATCCAATCCTCTTGGGCCTGCTCCGGCATACCGTCCAGCATAAGTTCGTAAACGAGATTGATCTCGGCGTGACGCTTACCCTTCTGCAGAAACGCGTTTTCCACCGCGCCCAGGAACTTGCCGGTCTTGGACTCCACCCCCAGCTCTTCCTTCACTTCGCGCACCAGCGCCTCGCGTCCCGTCTCGCCGAACTCGATGTGTCCGCCCGGCAGATAGGTGGTCGCGCCGCCCTTCGCCCGGCAAAGGAGAATCTTCCCCGCCTTGATGCAGACGCCGCGCGCGATCGTCTCGATGCCGCAAAGCTCAAAATCGTCCATAATTCTCCTTTATCTCCTCCGGCGTGATGCCGTACAGCTCCTCCACCTTCCGGTAGATGGCCGCGAGGTCGTTATGACGCTCCGGGGTGTTGTCCGTCTCCACCAATATCCGCTCGCGCGGAACAATCCCCACGAGTTTGCGATAGTTTTCCGCATGGTCGTTGAGGATGGCGGGCCCCACGGAAACGAAACCGTTCAACTCGACGATGTCCTTCAAGAGTCCGTCGCTCCGGGAAAAGCCGTGAAAGAGGAACGCTGGAATCTGTCCCTTGAACGCCTTGCACGCCTCCACCACCTCGCCCCAGCACTTGGCGCCATGCAGCACCACCGGACGCCGGAAGTAGGCGGCGATCACGAGTTGCCGCATAAATACTCGACGCATTTCCGGACTGATCGTGCGCTCCTTGAGCCGGTCGAGCCCGATCTCCCCCACGCCCAAAGTCGCGTCGGCCTCCAGTCGCCCCACCAGCTCCGCTTCGTCGAAGTCGCCGAGGTACCAAGGGTGGGCGCCCACGAAGAGCCGCCCACCCATCCGGCACCACGAAGGCGCCGCGCTGTCGTGATAATGCGCGTCTAGGAGCACTTACATGTCCCGCGTGAGGTCGTACATCTTGACCAGCATGCGCGGAATGTGGAACGGACCCTTGAAGATGTTGCCCTTGGCCGGCTGCGCCACCGTGCCGTCGCGATGCAGATACCCGTACCACTCGGGGAACTTCTTGTCCTTCAAATGCTTCCACGCCCAGTCCGAAACGAGCTTGTGCCACTTCATGTACTTCTCGTTGCCGGTGAGCTTGTAGGCGTAGGCGGTGGCGATGATCGTCTCGCACTGCGGCCACCAGAACTTCATGTCCTGCTCGTAGCACTGGGGCGGCAGGTTGCGGCAATCCTTGAAGCTGATGATGCCGCCGTACTTCTTGTCCCAGCCCCACGCCCACGACCAATCGAGAATCTTGAGCGCCGTCTTCACGAGCGCCTTGTCGCCGCGATCCATCGCCACGTCCATCAGGAACCAGCTCGTCTCGATGCAGTGGCCGGGATTGATCACGCGGCCCGCCAAAGTGTCGATGAATTCTCCGTTGGGCCCCACCATCTCCAGGAGCGCCTTGAACTCGGGATGGATGAAGTACTTGGTGAGGAGCCCGATCGACGTGGTGATCTGCTCGTCCAGCACGGGATCGTCCGAAATCTGCTTGAGGACGTTGGCCACGTTGATGAGAATCATCGTGAGCGAGTGGCCCTGCGCCTGCAGACTCTTTTCGTACTTGGACGGCATGTACTTCTCGCCCTCGGCCACGAACTTGCGGATGCGCTTGAAAAGCTCCACCGCCTTCACGCCCCAGGTCTTGTCGCCAGACGCCAGCGAATATTCCGCATAGGCGATGGCCGCGAAGCATTCGGAAAAGACGTAGCGACGCTTCCGGAGCCCCACGCCGTCGGCCGTGATTTCGAAGTAGGCCCGGCCGTCCTTGGGATCGAAGCAGTACTTCTCCAGAAACTCGCAGCAGCTCTTGGACGCCTTGAGCCATTCCTTGTTCTTCGCGATGTGGTTGTAGGCGTAGGCCGCCATCCACCCGAAGCGACCCTGGAACCAGACGGACTTAGTGGTGTCCATGATCGTGCCGTCGCGATCGAGACACGTGTACACGCCGCCGTTTTTGCGGTCCCAACCGTGCTTCATCCAGAACGGCATGATGTTGCCGGTGAGCTCGGTCACGTATTTCTTGTTCCAGTCTTGCCAATATTTCATTTTAGGGCCTCCAATAGATTAGGATTGAACGTTTTACGTCGTAGAAAAGGTCTTGCGGCTTGTACCAGCCGTTCTTCACGTTCTTGTAGCGCCGGTCGTTGCCGCGCGGCCACACCACGTGATAGCGCCCTTCGTCGTCCACGCCGTCGATGAGGGCGATGGTGAGGGGAAAGGGCTTCCCGCCGTTGATGCGCTTGTTGTCGTCGTCCTGCTCGTCGCCGGTGGCCTCGCGCACCCACAGCACCGGACTTTTCTCGGAGAGCCACGCCTCGATCCGCTTCGCCTCGCTCCGGAAGGTGAGATCGTTCTCCACCTCCACCAGGTCTTTCTTGGCGTCCTTGAGTTTGAAGTGGCGGGAGAAGTTGGTCTTCCACTTGTTCAGCTGGCCGAAATTGGCGTCGCGCAGTCCGGCCGACTTCACCAGCTTGTTGAGCACCCTGATCCACTCCTTGTCGCCGCCCTGCTTGTCCTTCTGCATCTTGGCGGCGGCCGGGGGAAGTTTGCCGTAATGCTTGCACACGCCCATCACCGCCGCCAGCGGATTTTGCGTGTTGGTGTACTCGTCCGCGCTTTTCGTGTTGTAGATGGCATAGACGCTGGTGGCGTCGTACTGGCGCTTCAGTTCCGCTTCGTCCAGGAAGGGAGCCGTCGCCGCCAGAATCGCCGCCACCAGAATCACCGCCGGATTACTTGTAGCCGATCTTCTTGAGACGGGCCACGCAATCGGCCTTCTGCTCTTCGGTGAGCGACACGTTGGGCAGACGCACGCCGCCCATGTCGAGTCCCCACACCTTCATCATGGCCTTGCCGCCGGCCACGCCGCCGTACTGCACCAGGATGTCCACGATGTCGCAGACCTTCTTCATGCCGGCCTTCGCCTTGGCGATGTCGCCCTTCTTGACGGCTTCCCAGATCTTGTAGTAGATGCCGGCCGAATAGTTGTAGGTCGACCCGATCGCGCTCTCCGCGCCGATCGCCACCGCGCCCGAGAACCATTCGTCGACGCCCCAGGTGATGTCGTACTTGCCGCCGCAGCAACGCTGGCAGCGCTGGAACATGTAGAGGTCGGGATAGTTGAACTTGATGCCCGCGAGATTCTTGATCTTGCCGTCGGCCGCTTCCAGGAACTTCTGCATGTCGAAGTTCACGCCGCTCATGCCGGTGTGATAGTAGTAGAACGGCAGCTTCTCGGACGTCTTGAGCGCTTCCTTGAGGTAGGCGACGAGCGCGTCGATGGAGCCAGGCTTGAAGAAGTTGGGGGGAACGATGGAGGTGGCGTCCATGCCGCACTTCACGGCGTAAGCGCCCAGTTCCTGCACGTCGGGGAGCGCCAGCGCGCCGATGTGCGCGATGAGGATGAGCTTGCCCTTGGCGGCCTTCACCCACGCGTCGAACACGGCCTTGCGCTCTTCGATTGAGCAGCAGATGCCTTCGCCGGTGGTGCCGGAAATGTACACGCCCACCACTTTCTGCTTGATCAGCGTTTCCGCCTGCTTGGGGATGAGCGCCAGGTTGACGCTACCATCGGGATTGAACGGCGTATGCGCCGCAGCTACCAGACCTTTCAGCTTTTTCATTTTTCGCTCCTTGAGGATTTGCTGTTGTTGTTGGGTTGGAAAAGTTCCGTCGGTTGAGAGTATTATATCAAATTTCGGAAAGAATTGCAACTGGAAAATCAAACAATCAGCATGCAGTCGCCGTAGGAGAAGAACTTGTACTCCGCCTTCACCGCCATCGCGTAGGCGCACAGCATGCGCTCGCGACCCGCCAACGCGCTCGTCATCATGAGCAGCGTCGACTGCGGCAGATGGAAGTTGGTGAGCATGGCGTCGCACACCTTGAAACGATAGGGCGGATAGATGAAAATGTTGCTGGCCCCGCTCCCCGGGACTATCAACTCCCCGGCGTGCGCGCCTTCGCGGCTGGCCACCGTCTCCAACGTGCGCACCGTTGTGGAACCGCAGCAGAACACCCTGCCGCCCCGCGCCTTGCACGCGTTGATGGCCTCGGCCGCCTCCGGCGGAACGGTGAACGCCTCGAAGTCCATCTGGTGGTCTTCGATGTTCTCGGCCTTGACCGGCCGGAACGTGCCCGGACCCACGTGCAGCGTCACCGCCACGCGCTTGACGCCCTTCTCGTCGAGCCGGCGGAAAATCTCCTCGGTGAAGTGCAGCCCCGCGGTGGGCGCGGCCACGCTCCCCACGTGCTTGGCGTAGATGGTCTGGTAGCGCTCGCGATCCTCCAGCTCCTCTTCGCGGGTGCCTTCGCGCTTGACGTAAGGCGGCACGGGCGTGTGGCCGAATTCGTCCAGGAGGTCCATGAGGGGCCGCTCGCACAGAAACTCCACCTTCCACATGCCGATGCCGGAAAGCGGTTTCAGCAGTTTCACTTTCAGTTCGCCCCGGGGACCGAACACGCCGATCTGCCCTTCGCGACATTTCCGGCCCGAACCCAAAATGCAGTTCCACACCAGCTCGCGCTCGGTTTCGGCTTCCGGCGCGGCGTTGACCATCAGCACTTCCAGTTGGCCGTCGGAATCTTCCCACTTGCCGATCAGACGCGCGGGAAACACTTTGGTGTCGTTAACCACCAAGAGGTCGTCGGGCGTGATGTAGTCCGGAAAATCCCCGATATGCCGATGCTCCAGCACTCCCGTATCGCGATGCAGCACCAGCATCTTTTCGGTGCCGCGTTTTTCCGCCGGATGCTGGGCGATCAGCCGCTCCGGCAAGGGATACCAAAATTGCGATGTCTTCAATCCGCGCTCCGTTTGGTGGGTCTGCCGGGGATCGAACCCGGAACCTACAGTTTAGGAAACTGTCGCTCTGTCCAATTGAGCTACAAACCCGTTTATTGGGACAATATGGATATTATATCATATTCCCGCCGGAAAAGTCAAGCACAATTATCCCCTCGCCACCGTCGCTTCCGCTGCGAGGATGGCGTTGCGCACGCAGTCTTCGCAGCTGCACAGCACCTTGCCGGTGCCGATACCCTTCAGTTCCCGGCAGATCGTCGCCCCGCCGCAGAGTTCCTTGAAGCGCGGCATGATGGCGCGCGAGTTCTTGGCCGCCTCGCCCGGCGGCGACAGCATCGACGAAACCATGATCGCCCCGACGAGCGCCCCGCATGTTCCTTCCATCGTGCCCATGCCCGACCCGAAACCCGACCCTAGCCGCTTGAGTTCCTCTTCGCTCTTGCCCAGCCGGTCGGCAAACGCCACCAGCACCGCCTGGCAGCAGTTCATCTCGCGCTTCAGCGCCGCGCCCCGTTCCTGTCTTTCCTTTGTGGTCATTTTTCTCCTCCTATACTCCAAGACTCCCCGCTGATTCGCCCGCGCCGTAGGCGTCGGGTTGGGTGAGTGCGAAGCACGAACTGCGCAGCAGCCGCAAGGCCCCGAGCGAAAGCAACCCATCACAACTTCTTCACCAACGCGACAATCTTAGTGCGCGTCGCTTCCGTCTGCTGCTCGTCGGCTCGGGCGGTGACGATTCCCCCATCCTCCACGCTCCAGTAGCGCCGGATGCCCTGATACTCGCCGATCGCGCCATCGTACACGCCGGGCGAATACGACGAGAGCAGCAGCGCCATCTTCTTCACCTTCGGCGGCTTGTTCATGTTGTAGACGCGCTGAATCGGCGCCTGGATCTGCGCCGACATCGTAAAGTAGTAGATGGGCGAAGCGAGCACCAGCACTTCCGCCTCCTGGAGGAGCGGATATATCGCCTGCATGTCGTCTTGCTGGACGCATGCGCCATTCCCCTTGCCGTGACAATAGTTGCACGCGAGGCACCCCGCGATCTTCTTGTGCGCCACGTCCACCAGCGTCACCCGGTGTCCTGCCGCTTCCGCCGCCTTGCGGAACTCCTCGGCCATCCAAGCCGTGTTGCCGCTCTTGCGCGGCGACCCTTGCAGAATAAGTATGTTCATTTGCACTATCTCCTTATCGTAGTCGATTGGCATCGGTTGCATGAACACCCTGTTTTCTTTATCGTATGAAGTGCATGGGTTGCCAGGGCTCCTGCGCCGGACGCGGATTGTCCTTGATGGATTTGAGGAGCCACGCCATGTTGCGGGCGAGCGTGCGCATGGTCTGCATTCCCTCGGTGTCCTGGGCGCATTCGCCCGGCTCTCTTCCGAAGGCTACATTCCAGTACTGCGACGTGACGAGCGGGCAATTCAGCATCTCGAACGGCATGTTCATCGTCTGGAACGCCGCCGAGGAACCTCCGCGCCGGCAAATCGCCACATTGGCGGCCGGCTTGCCCCCGCACCACGGCGCCTCCGGCAAAACATACGCGCTGCCACACCGCCAGCAATGCGCCGTTGGGCTGGCCATAATAGGTCGGCGAACCAAGTATTATCCCGTCGGCGTCTGCGAGCTTTTCGATTATGCGATTTGCTGCGTCATCGTCAAATGCGCAGCGGCCAAGACCCTTCGCGCTGCACTGTCCGCAAGCGATGCAACCGCGCACCGGCTTTGCGCCAAGCCAGAAGATCTCGCTTTCGACCCCCTCCGCCTTGAGCGTGTCGGCAATTTCCTTAAGTGCCCGCGCGGTGTTCCCATCCTTGCGCGGACTGCCGTTAATCATCAAAACTTTCATCGTTTCGGCTCCTTGCTGACTTTAGTTCAGTAGTGGTTCGATTTCTCTCGCTATCGCTTCGGGCGGGGTGGTGGGATGGAAACGCTTCACCACCTTCCCGTCTCGGCCGATCAGGAACTTGGTGAAGTTCCATTCGATGTCGCCCGGGGCCTCCGCGCCGATGAGCCCGTGCTTGGCGAGCAGTTCCCTCAGCCCGACGATATCCGCTTCCGGCGCATCGTCTTTCGGTCGCGTCGCCTTGAGGAACTGGTAGAGCGGCTCGGCCCCTGCGCCGTTCACTTCGATCTTCGCGAGCTGGTCGAAAGACGTGTTGTACTTGAGCGCGCAGAACTGGTGGATTTCATCGTCGCTCCCGGGCGCCTGATGCCCGAACTGATCGCACGGGAAGTCGAGAATCTCGAGTCCCCGGTCGCGATACTTGCCGTATAGCTGCTCCAAACCTTCGTACTGCGGAGTGAAGCCGCAACCGGTGGCGGTGTTCACGATAAGGAGCACCTTCCCCTTGAGCGTAGCCAGGTCGAGCGTGGTGCCGCCCCGTCCCTTGACCGTAAAACTATATACCGTCTCGTTTTCCATCGTTGCCTCCTGTTTGCCTTGACCGATAAAACATCCTGCCGCCACCATGACGACGCCCAACGCCACGCTGCCTACCGCATAAGCCGCCAACGCACCATAGCGCCCTGCCGTCATCAACGCAAGCGATTCCTTGGAGAAAGTCGAGAAAGTGGTGAAGCCCCCGCACAACCCGACGATCAACGCCAGCCGCACCGTCTCGCTCCACCCCAAGCGCACCGCCCAACCGCCAAAGAGACCTATCGCCAGACTGCCGACGGCGTTCACGCCCAGCGTCGCCCAGGGAAACATAGCCGACCCGATCCACAGCCCGATCAGATATCGCAGAACACTTCCTGCCCCACCGCCAATAAAGACAAATAGTGCGTTCATTGCTCCAGTCGCCAACCGTTGTCATTGTGGTAGATCATGTTACGTGTCATACCGCCGTCGATACAGATGTTTTCACCCGTTATGAATCCCGCCTTGTTCGAGGCGAGGTAGAGAACCATGTCCGCGATGTCGCGCGGATTGCCGACGCGCCCTGCGAAATGTTGCGAAGCGTCGGGCCCATCGTAAGTCTTGCCCGCCGTATCGATCCATCCCGGCGAGATCGAGTTGACGCGGACGCGTCCCGCGAAACTCGCGGCGAGCGCATGTGTAAGCGCGGCTATTCCGCCCTTCGCTGCCGTGTAGCTCTCCGTCTGAGGCTGGCTCATCCTGTCGCGGGATGACGAGATGTTGATGATGGATGCGCCTTTGGCAAAGTGGTCTTTGAAGAGTTTTGCGAGATAGAACGGAGCGGCCACGCCTACCGCTTGGGCGTTCACGAACTCTTCGTACGTGCATTCGTCGATGCCCTTGAACAGCGGCATCGCGTTATTCACCAGCACATCGACGTGTCCGCTTTTGGCGATGACCTCGGCGGCAAATCGTTCGAGGACGGACTTGACGGCAATATCGCCGACAAACCACGGCCCCTGCTGGATATCAATGATGCAAACAGTCGCTCCTTCTCGACGGAAGCACTCGGCACAGCATTTACCAATGCCCTGCGCCCCACCGGTGACGACCACCACTTTGTCCGTGAATTCCATTTATATCAATTCCTTGCCGCAGGAGAACGCCGGAGCCACGACTTCGCCCATAAGACGATAGACATGCTGGCAGGTGTCGAAGCAGATCGGCTTCATCTTGCCCGCATCCGGAGTGCCATCGGTCATAGCGGACTCTTCAACCGCGCAGTTGACGATTTTGCCCACCACGTTGCAGTTCTCCTCGTTCATCGAAACAAGCTTGCATTCAAGAACCAGCGGCAGCTCGTTGATGACCGGCGCATCCACCAACTCGCTCTTGGTGACGGTTAGCCCGCTCTTCGCCACCTTGTCAGGCGTCTTATTGCCGCTCGCAATGCCGAGATAGTCGCATGCCTTGACTGTCTCCGCCGTGCCAAACGCGACCGTAAACGCTTTTCGTGCGGCGATGTTGCCCCAAGTCTTGTGCGCGGTGTCGATGCAGATCGTTATCTCGTCCTCCAGCGTAATCCCGCCCCAAGCGGCGACCATCGCATCGGGGGTGCCGTCCTCGTTGTACGTGCCGATCATCAATACCGGCATCGGGAACATCCAGTTCTTCACACCAAGATTCTTCTTCATATCAGTCCTCCTTAAATGTGCATATTAGATTGCTTTCGTTACTGGGAGTTCTGGAGCTTGGGAACCGAGCCCTCGAAAAATCTTCCTACTCCCTAACTCCAAGACTCCCAGATGCGAAAGCAACCTCTTCGCAGTAAAGCTTTATCATTCTGTTCAATACGTGTTTCTTTTTCAAGACAAGGATATTATATCATATTTTCGGCGCGAATGCAAGAGGCCGCGGACCAAAATCGTCATTTGGCCAGACACATCAACCCCACGCCCGACACTATCGCCGCGAGCGCGATGCCCTTGCGCACCAGATTCGTCTCGTTAAAAAACCGCGCCCCTAACAGGAACGTCAGCACCACCGAAAAGCGCCGCATCAGCGAAGCGGCCGAAACCGGCACCCCGGGATGCGCCAGCCCCTTGAAGTACAGCCAGTCCGCCCCCGCCAGCAAAATGCCGACGAGCGGAATCGTCCAGCGCCACCCGAACTCCTCGCGCCCTACGCCCATCGCCCTCGACCCGACCAGCGCCAACGCATAGAACGCCACCAGTCCCGCCTGGAACACGAACTGCACCGACTCCACCGGCAAGGCGCGCACCTGGAACACGTACTTGTCCCAAATGGCCGACAATGCGGAAAACACCGCCCCCACGATCGCGCACCACACCGCGCGATTCCGGAAGAAATCGATTCCCTCGTATCGCCCGGCCCACGAAAACGCCAAGTAGCCCGCCAGCACTATCGCCATCCCCAGCCCCTGCAGGACGGACGGAATTTCGCCATACAGCGGCACCGCGATCAACAGCACCAGCGCCGGCGCGGACGCGCGAATCGGCGTCGCGATCGTGATCGGCAGCGTCCTTAGCGCGCAAAACGTGAACACCCACGAGGTCCCCACGATCGCGCTCTTCGCCAGCCCCAGTACGAGCACCGGTCCTGCGATTTCGCCCAACGCCCCCAACCGTCCGCCCGCCCCCAATCCGGCCAAATAGGCGACAAAGCCGAAAGTGGTGGAAATGAGCAACACCGGCAAAACGGCATTGTCCCGCACGCTCGCCTTCTTGGCCAAATCATACAGCGCCAGCATCGTCGCACTGGCCAATATCCACCCCGTCCACGCCTCGATACTCATCCCCTCGACTCCCAAACTCCTAGACTCCCAGCTATACGTTTTTACCCTTTACTTCACCGGGAAGTCGAAGTAAGTGTCGGGGTAGGGCTCGTTTTCGAGCGTGAAGTGCCACCATTCCTCGGCGAGGGGCCTGAAGCCGTGCGCCACCATGATATCCCTAAGCATCATCCGGTTGGCGAACTGTTCGCCGGTGACCTCTTGGCAATCCGGATGCGACCGCTCCCCGAACCAGTCGAACGTGCCTCCCATATCCACCTCTTTCCCAGTCCGCATATCGAACAGCGTCAGGTCCACCGTGCTCCCCCGACTATGTCCCGACCGCTCGGCGATATAGCCCTGCTCGAACAGCACCGACTTGTCGAGCTCCGGATAGAACGGCTGCTTCATGCGCGTATCGTCCTGGTCTGCCGCCCAACGCACGAAATGCGCCACCGCCCTTTGCGGACGGTAGGCGTCGTATACCTTGAGCCGGTATCCCCGCCCCACGCAGTCGTCGCTCGCCGCCTTGAGCGCCTCCGCCGCCTCTTTCGTCAGCAACGCACAAGGCTCTTCATATCCGTCGATCCGCTCGCCCGTGAAGTTGTACGTCGAATAGTACCTTATCTCCAAAATAACATCCGGCACCGCCTCCGCCAGCTCCACGAAGCCTTCTCGCCCCTCCTCCGTCCGCGCACACCCCGCCAGCAGCCCTATCACCGCCAAAATCGCCATCGCCCACTTCTTCATCTTTTCTCTCCTCTCCTAAAATGAGAATTTAGGTCTGACCTAGTTTCTCATTTTGCGCCGGCTCCTCCTCGCTGCCGCGATTTCCGAATTGACTTCCTCCTCGTTCCAGTCGCGACCATTTGCCGCCCTCATCGCCCGCACCGCTTCCCGAACCTGTTCACGCGATACCGGCAACTCCGTCGCACCACATTTCAACTCAAACGGAATCCCCTTCGTGCGCACTACCTGCTTAAGGAAAATAGTAATCGCCGACGACATATTCAGCCCCAAATTGCTGAATATGGCATCCGATTCGCGCTTTAGCGCATCATCAATCCTCATCGTGGTTATCATTGCCGCCTCCTTGACCTGTGTAATACATTACCAATACATTGTATATTATATCATATTTTACCCCCACATGTCAACCCCAACTTTAAACTTTCACATTCTCTCCCCCTCCAAAACTCCCAAACTCCTAGACTCCCCGTAGCGGAAGCAATCCCCTCACCTGGTGGCCCACTTGGCGATTTCACGTTGCAGATTGTTGATCCACTGGTTGTACTTGCGATTGGGAATGTTGCTCTCAACGAACCTGATGGCATAAGTGGTGTCGCTCTTGACCACGATATCGATCGTCACCACGTTCTTCCGCTGCACAATCTGGCACCGGATGTCGCCGTTCGCCATCGCCTGCACGCTCCAACGTCTGTGCGTGGCCGCCTGCACCACCGCCGAACGCAAATCGTGTCCCGGCGTCACCACCACCATCGCATTGTCCACCTCGATCCTCGGCTCTTCGCTACGGAACAACCCGCACCCCGCCAGCAGCCCCATCATCGCCACCATCACTACCTTTTTCATCCTTTGCTCCTTTCGTTACCTTTTAAATTGGTATTGGTTATTGGTATTGGATACTTGCACATTTTCACATTCCCCCTCGCCATCTTCGCCTTCTGCTGTTTTTGCATCGCAGCCAACCTTCTCGTCTTCACCAATCCCATAGCATCTCCCAAAATTAGAATTATCGCTATATCAACTCCACTTGCCGCTTGGCGGTACAACATCCCGACCGGGCTTGGACGCCAGGCCTTCTGCATAGCACCAGTCTAGGATAAGGTTGTAGCAATCAAAGCGGGACCGTCCCAGCAACTGGTCGAGACGATCGCGCCCAAACGAGATATAATCGCTGTCGCCAGTCTTACGTTGTATCCATACCTTATAGTCCGTGCCGTCATAGAAAAACATATCTCCCGTACCAAACAGCGGAACCGTTTCGCCTTTGATAAACACCGCCATCTTACGCAAAAGCTCGTTGGCATTGACGTTCTCCGAATTGGGGAATGGAATATCTTCCGTCATGTACCGCCCGACCGCCTTGTCAAGATCCAAATTCTCCGCACCATACATTTCAGCGATCTCGAAGTCTTCAATGCGCATAAAACCGCCAATCTGCGAAATCTTTCC
>JAFXXW010000005.1 GCA_017542055.1 Kiritimatiellia bacterium | reverse complement strand
TCGTTGGTGTCCATTCATTTGACGAACAAACTTGCTCCCCCCTTGCCAGTTTTCGCCAATGGTGTCTTCTATTATAACGAACTGCGGAAGTGGGATTTTTGCAGATTCCCCTTGATTTTCGGGGCGGAATATGATATAATACACGGTATCAACCTAAAAACCGAAGGAGGCGAAGATGGAACTGAAAGGCAGCAAGACCGAGGCGAATCTGATGGCGGCGTTTGCCGGGGAATCGCAGGCGCGCAACAAGTACGACTATTTCGCCTCGCGGGCGAAGAAGGACGGCTACGAGCAGATCGCGGCCATTTTCCAGGAGACGGCGCTCAACGAGAAAGAGCATGCCAAGATGTGGTACAAGCTCTTTGCGGGTATCGGCGACACGCCGGCGAACCTGTTGACGGCGGCGGCGGGCGAGCACGAGGAGTGGACGGACATGTACAAGCGCTTCGCCGAAGAAGCGGAGGCCGAGGGCTTCAAGGAGATCGCCGGCAAGTTCCGTCGCGTGGCCGAAGTGGAGGCCCAGCACGAAGAGCGGTACCGCAAGCTGGCCCGGAACATCGAAACCGGCGAAGTTTGGGTGCGCGTGGGCAAGAATCGCTGGCAGTGTCGCAATTGCGGCGCGATAATCGAGAGCGAGCGCGCGCCGGCCAAGTGCCCGGTGTGCGACCACCCCCAAGCCTACTTCCAGCTGGAAGAAAGCAACTTCTGAAAGTTGAAATTTCCGCTTGACAAGCAGGGACGGAATTTGATATAATATTTGCCGTGAAGTACGAAAACAGCTTTGTCGCATGCTGGTGGTGGCGTTGCGGGTCCGATCCTGCAACGCGTCTCGCGGCATAGTCAAAGGCAAAGCGATAAGCGCATTTCGGGTCGGATCCGTAAAGGGAACCGGCCCGATTTGTTTTTTATCCCCACCACTTAACAACCAACCAAAAGGAAAAACATGCTGAAACGACTGACAAGAGAAGAATACGAACGCCGCGCGACGCGATCGGGTCGGGTGGCGGTGTTCCGGGAGTTCCTGGCCGACCGCGAAACGCCGGTCGCCGCGCTGTCGCGGCTCAGGGAGGAGGAAGAGTGCTTTTTGCTCGAGAGCGTGGCCGGCGGCGACGTGCGCGGGCGGTATTCGTTCCTCGGGATCGAGCCGGGCGCCAAAGTGGAAGGACCCGAGGCGTTGGACGAGCTGAAGCGACGCTTCGCCGACTGCCGCTACGAGCCGGCGCCCGAGTTGCCGGCCTTCCAGGGCGGGGCGGTAGGGTACGTAAGCTACGACGCGATTTCGCTTTTCGAGCCGAAGGTGAAGCTGCGCCCGGACGAGGACACGCCGCCAATGGCGTTTCTCCTGTGCGACGCGTTCCTCGTATTCGACAACGTGCGCGACAGCGTGACCGTAGTCGTCATGGCCGATCCGTCCGGAGCCGACGCGTACGACCGGGCGATGGCAAGGATCGAGGCGATTTTCGCGCGGCTGCTGAGCGCCGAGTCCATCGCCCGCGCGGTGAAGGGCCAAACCAGAGGCAGGTCGGAGTCGTCCGGTTTCCGGAGCGAGATGGGCAAGGAAGAATTCTGCGCGATGGTGGAAAAGTGCAAGGCGGCGATCGCGCAAGGCGAGGTGATCCAGATCGTGCCGTCCCAGAAGTTCACGGCCCGAACCGAAGTATCGGGTCTCGCGCTCTACCGGGCGCTGCGCACCATCAATCCTTCGCCCTACAACTTCTTTATGCGCATCGGGGGCAAGACGCTGGTGGGGTCGTCGCCGGAGGAGCTGGTGAAGCTCTCCGACCGGACCGCTTCCGTCGCGCCGATCGCGGGAACGCGTCCGCGCGGAAAAACGGCGCGGGAGGACGCCGAACTCGAGCGCGAACTCAAGCGCGACCCCAAGGAGCTGGCCGAACATACGATGCTGGTGGATTTGGGGCGGAACGACTTAGGTAGGGTTTGCGAAACGGGCAGCGTCAAGGTGGAGAATCTGGCGCACGTGGAAAGGTATTCGCACGTGATGCATCTGGTGAGCACGGTCAAAGGCACGCTTTTGGGGGAACTGGACGGCTTTGCGCTTTTCAAGTCCGCTTTCCCGGCCGGGACGCTCTCGGGCGCGCCGAAAGTGAGGGCGATGGAACTTTTGGCCGGTTTCGAAAAGTCGCCGCGCGGAATCTATGGCGGGGCGGCAGGGTATTTTTCCCTCACGGGCGATATGGATTTTGCCATCGTGATCCGCACGCTCGTCAAGGAGGGCGCCACGCTCATGATGCGGTCCGGCGCCGGAATCGTGGCGGACTCCAATCCGGAGCGGGAGTACGAAGAAACGGTCAACAAGGCCAAAGCCGTCTTCGAGGCGGTGAAATTCGCGGAGGAACTGCAATGATACTCGTAATCGACAACTACGATTCCTTCACCTACAATCTCGTGCAGGGCCTGGGGGCGCTGGGTGCGGACGTGAAGGTGGTGCGCAACGACCGGATCGACGTGCCCGGCATCGAGGCGTTGAAGCCGGAGGCCATACTCTTTTCGCCGGGACCGGGCAACCCCGATTCCGCCGGAGTCACGTTGGAGGCGATTGGCGCCTTGGCGGGGAGGATGCCGCTTTTCGGGGTGTGCCTGGGGCACCAGTCCATCGCGCAGGCGTTTGGCGGGCGGATAGTCCGGGCGAAGCGGCTGATGCACGGGAAGACGAGTCGCATCCGGCACGACGGGAAGGGGCTCTTCGCGGGACTCGACCAAGGCTTCGAGGCGATGCGCTACCATTCGCTCGCGGTTGAGCGCTCGACGCTGCCCGATTGCTTCGAGATCACCGCCGAAAGCGAAGACGGGGAGATCATGGGCCTGCGGCACAAGACGCTGCCGATCGAGTCGGTGCAGTACCATCCGGAGTCGATCGGGACGCCGCAGGGAATGCGCCAACTCGCGAATCTCGTTTCGCTCGCCACCGGGCGGCACATTCGCAAAAGCGCCACGCCGTCGGTGCGCAAGGCCATTCTCGCCCACGCGCTGGAAGGGGCGGCGCCGGACGAGGAGGAGTCGGAAAGCTTTTTCGCGTCGGTCATGTCGGGCGAAGTGGGCGAACCGGAACTCGCGGCGTTTTTGACGGCGCTTGCCCGGATTCCGGTTTCGGCCGGAACGCTGACCGGCGCGGCCAAAGCCATGCGCGAGGCGGGAGTGAAGATAAATCTCGAAGGGCTCGATCCGGTAGATATCGTGGGCACGGGCGGCGATGGCGCCGGCACCTTCAACGTGTCGACGACTGCGGCCGTTATCGCGGCCGGAGCGGGAGTGACGATCGCCAAGCACGGCAATATAGCTTCCACTTCGGCGTGCGGTTCGGCCGACGTGCTCCAGGCGCTCGGGTGCAACCTCATGGCCGATACGGCCAAAGTGGAGCGGTGCGTCCGCGAGACGGGTATCGGGTTCCTCTTTGCGCGGACGCTCCATCCGGCCATGCGCTTTGCCGCTCCCGTCCGGCGCACGCTCGGCTTTAGGACGCTCTTCAATCTCCTGGGGCCGCTCACGAATCCGGCCGGGGCGAAGCGACAGGTGATCGGGGTGCCGGACGAAAACATCGCGATGGTCTTCGCCGAAACGTTCCGTCGCCTGGGGTCGACGCGGTCGATGATCGTGTCGGGCGAGGGCGGAGTGGACGAGATCAGTCCCGGCGGATTCACTTTCGTGGCGTCGCTGGCCGGCGGGGCGGTGAAGCCTGAACTGCTGGACGCAGGGGCGCTGTTGGGTAGACGCTACACGCTTGGGGACATCCGGGGCGGGGATGCGGAAACGAACGCGCGGATTTTGCGGGGCGTGCTGGACGGATCGGTCCAAGGGGGATACCGCGCCGCCGCCCTCGAAAACGCGGCTGCGGCGATTCTGGTGGGCGGCAAGGCCGAGACGTACCCGGAGGCGCTGCAACTGGCGGCCGAGTCGATCGATTCCGGCCGCGCAACGGGCAAACTCAAGGCGATGATCGAGTCGATGGCCTAAAGGAAAGGAAAGAAAAATGAAAACGCATTACGGACAGTATGGCGGGCAGTATGTGGCGGAAACGCTGATGGCGCCGCTAAAAAAGCTCGAAATCGCCTACGAGTCGGCGAAGGGCGATCCTAAATTCCGGCAGGAATTGTCGGAGCTCCTCAAGGACTACGTGGGACGGGAAAGTCCGCTCTATCGCGCGAGCCGGCTTTCCGAATATCTGGGCGGGGCGACGATTCTCCTCAAGCGCGAGGACCTCAACCACACCGGTGCGCACAAGGTGAACAATACGATCGGCCAGGCGCTGCTGGCGAGGCGAATGGGCAAAAAGCGACTCATCGCCGAAACGGGCGCGGGCATGCACGGCGTCGCGACGGCTACGGTCGCCGCGCGGTTGGGAATGCCGTGCGAGGTCTACATGGGCGCGGTAGACGTGGAGCGCCAGGCGCCGAACGTGGAGCGCATGAAAATGCTGGGCGCCAAAGTGCATGCGGTATCCGAGGGAAGTGCGACGCTCAAGGACGCCATGAACGAGGCGCTGCGCGACTGGGTGGCCAACTGCGACGATACGTTCTACGTGATCGGCACGGTGGCGGGTCCCGCGCCGTATCCCGAAATGGTGCGCGACTTCCAGAGCGTGATCGGTCGCGAGGCGCGCCGGCAGTGCCTCGAAAAGTTCGGTCGCCTGCCGGACGAGGCCATCGCGTGCGTGGGCGGGGGGTCGAACGCGATCGGTCTTTTTGCCGGATTCATCGACGACCCCGGGGTCAAGCTTGTGGGCGTGGAGGCGGGCGGCAAGGGTCTCGCAACGGGCGAACATGCCGCTTCCATCAATGGCGGAAGGCTGGGGGTGCTGCACGGGTCCAAGACGATGCTTCTGCAGACGAAGGACGGCAACGTGATCGACACGTATTCCGTTTCGGCGGGGCTCGACTATCCCGGAGTGGGGCCGGAGCACTGTCATCTCCACGATACGGGCAGGGCGGAATACGCCGTAATCGACGATGACGAGGCGGTTGCGGCGTTCGATCTCCTGTGCCGGCTCGAGGGCATCATTCCGGCGCTCGAATCGAGCCATGCGATCGCGGAGGCGATCAAGCGCGCGCCGAAGTTGGGTCGGGACAAGCTCATTATCGTCAACCTCTCAGGGCGAGGGGACAAGGACATGGAAAACATCCTCAGGTACAAAGCGTCGAAAGGAGTAAACGTATGAATCACCGGATCGAAAAAGCGTTCGCCAAGGCCAAGGCGGAGGGTCGGGGCGCGTTTGTGGCCTATCTCACGATGGGTTTTCCGAGCGTCGAAGCGAGCGAACGGGCGGCGGACGAGGCGATTGCGAACGGCGCGGACGTGCTGGAACTGGGGGTGCCGTTTTCCGATCCTTTCGCCGATGGCGGCGTGATCCGGTCGGCCGCCTACGCGGCGCTCGAACAGGGGGTGAGGCTAAGTGACGTCATGGCGATGGCGGGAAGAATAAGGGCCAAGCATCCGGAAACGGGGCTAGTACTCTTTTCCTACTACAACCCGGTGTTTTCGATGGGACTTGACGCTTTTGCCGCAGCCGTGGCGCAAGCGGGCATCGACGCCGTACTGGTGGTGGATTTGCCGCTCGAAGAACGCGAAGAGCTGTTGGCGTCGCTTAGGCCGCATGGCGTGGGGTTGGTGCCGCTGGTGGCGCCCAATACGCCCATCGATCGCGTCCGGGCGAGCGGGGAGGGCGTGGGGGACGCGTTCCTCTACGTGATTACCGTCAAAGGGACGACCGGCGCGAGAACGGAACTGCCGGTCGATCTCGCGGATCGTTTGGAAGCGATACGCCAGGTGTCGCCCTTGCCGGTGGCGGCAGGTTTCGGCATCTCCACGCGCGCCCAAGCCGACGAGGTGTCGCGCCATGCCGACGGCTTCGTGGTGGGGTCGGCGCTGGTTCGACGCGTGGCCGAAGGGAGGACGCCGTGCCTCGATTGAAGATTTGCGGCATCACCGACGGCGACTTTGCGGTAGAGGCGGAGCGGCTGGGGGCGGACTACCTGGGCTTCGTTCTGGCCGAAGGGTCGCCGCGTCGGGTGAGTGCCGTCCAAGTTAGGGCGATCGTATCCCGACTGGCGGGCAAAGCGCGCAAAGTGGGGGTGTATACGCGCTTCCCCGACTTGAACGAGGCGAAATCGCTGGGGTTCGACGTGATCCAGCTCCACTTCAAGGCCACGCCGGAAGAGGTGGGGAAAGTCCGGGAGGCCGGCTTCGAGTGCTGGGATTTGGCGGGAGGGGCGGAGGCGGACGCGCTACTTTTCGATTCGTCGCACGGGGACGGCGAAACCCGGCTCCGGACTGTCGCCTGTCGTAGGATTCTGGCGGGCAAAATTTCGCCGGAAAACTTGGCCCAAGCTTGCGCGAGCGGGGTGGATATCGTCGATGTAAACAGCTCCCTCGAAACCGAGCCCGGAGTCAAGTCCCTTGCGCGTTTGCGCCAACTTTTCTCCGCGCTACCCGGTTGAAAATTGCAGATTTCGCTTGCAATTTGGGCGGAGATATGATATAATACAGGCAAATACGAGAAAAGCGTGAAGGGCTGACGATGGACGACAGAAACCAAATCGAAGTGTTGCTGGGCACCGATGGGCGCGGCATGTTCATGGCGCACATCACGATCGCGTCGTTGCTGAACGCCGCCAAGGGCGATAGGAAAATTCGCATCAACTTGATGATCGACGGTTTCGACGAGGCGATGAAGGAGGCGATTCGCGGCGAGGTGGCCAAGCATCCGTTCGCGAGCGTACGGTTTATTGAAGTGGCGGAAGTTTTGGGGCCGTATATCGAAACGCTCAAAGCCTGCATGGGCGGCTGCGCCATCGGGTCGGGTGCGCTGATGACGTGGGGGAGATGCTTCTGCGACGTGCTCTTGCCGGACGTGACGGGGAGGCTAGTTTATCTCGACACCGATACTTACGTCGCCGATGACGTCGCCAAGCTCGCCGACGCGGAACTGGACGGCAAGGTGTTCGGCGCGGTGCCGGAGTCCACGCCCACCAGCAAGGAGTCGTGGCTGCACCGGTTGGGTCTGGCGGACAAGTGCGCGTTCTATTTCTGCGCGGGCGTGATGGTGTTCGATATGGCCGAGTATCGTCGGCTGGGCGGATCGAAGAAACTCATGGAGGTGGTGGAGGCCAATCGCGACCGGATTTTCCTGGCGGACCAGGACGCGCTCAACTACTTTGCCGGGGGCAACGTGAAATCGCTCCATCCGAGGTGGAACTACAATGACGGCTGGGTGGAAAAGCAGTTCCGGTTCCGGCTGGACGAAAAAGACTATCGCGGACGCAAGCCGAGCGAGATGATGGAAGCCATTTTCGCGCCGGGAGTCATCCATTACCAGAACAAGAACAAGCCTTGGCGATTCAACCATCGGCCGGAGGGTCGGCGTTACGAGCGGCTGATGCGCGCGACGGGGTATTTGAAGGGCCGGTATTTGCCGGGGTCGGGTTTCGGCAAGGAACTGGTGCGCAGCTTCTTCGACGCGTACCATTGGGTGCTTGTCCAGGTGGCAAAGTTGCGCTATGCGGCATGGAGCCGGAAAGCGGCGAAGGAGACCGATAAGTGACTTTCCTCGCCATCCTCGCCAGCATTTATCTAGGCGCCAACGGGTCGCTGCAGTTGCCGCAGGGTGGCGGCGACATGGCGCGTCGGGGCGGGGGTGCGATAATGGCGGGCTGGTACGCGAGCGACTTTTGGGCGATCGAGGGCGAAGCGGGCTGGATGGAGCGCCAGGCGAGTCTGGCGGTGAAGGGTCTCTGGCACTGGTGGGGCTACGAGCGGTTCGATCCGTTCTTCACTTTCGGCGCGCGGGGTTGGTTTCCCAAGGGCGAAGCGGGCCCGTGCGCGGGAACGGGATTTTTCTATCATTTGACGGACCATTGGTCGCTGAGGGCGGACGCGGAGGCCACGTTGGGACTGGAACGGGACGTGGAAATGGTCTATATGCTGGGAGCGGGAGTGCAGTATGAGTTCTGATTGTCGCGAAGAGTGGTACGACGAAAAGTCGAAAACGGCGATAACGATCGTGGACGTGTCGGGCGCGGCGCAGCGGCTGGCGGACGGGCATTTGTGCGGACCGACGAGCGCGAGGTTTCTGGCGGAGGGCCTCGCGGAAGTGGCGCTGATCGCGGGCGAGCTGGAGCGGTCGGAGGAGACGGTAAGCCTCCAGATGAAGTGCAAGGGTCCGCTCAAAGGCATGAACGTGGAGATTTCGGGCGACGGGAAACTGAGGGGATATACGGAAAAGAAGCTTTTGGACGAATTCGACGGGATGGGTAGGGCGGACGCCAGGAAAGTGGTGGGCGAAAAGCAATTGCAGGTGACGCGGAGCGTGCCGGGCAAGATTTTGAGCCAGGCCATCGCCACCAACATCAACGGCTATCTCAACCAGAGTCTGCAGCGCAACGCTTCCATCAAGGTGTGGGCCGACGCGGGCGACGACGGGAAAGTGTCGGGCGCGCGAGGCGTGATGGCGGAAAAGCTGCCCGACGCGGAAGAAAAAGAGATCAAGTGGCCCGTGAAGCTCAATCTGCAGGCGGCCTCGCGGACGATTTTGAAAGCGCTCGGCTATGCGCACGCGGAACTCAAGCGCACTACGTCGCTAAAGTTCGGTTGCCGGTGCAGCATGGAACGCGCGAAGGCGATGCTGGGGGCGCTGAGCGACGAGGAACGGAAGACGCTGCCGGGTACGGTGGACGTAACCTGCCACATGTGCGGGCGGACCTACATGG
Organism: Kiritimatiellia bacterium; assembly: GCA_017542055.1. Lineage (GTDB taxonomy): Bacteria > Verrucomicrobiota > Kiritimatiellia > RFP12 > UBA1067 > UBA1067. The sequence goes on along the minus strand of JAFXXW010000005.1, from coordinate 20,605 downwards.
TGCCGACGAAAGAAGGGAAAGTCTGAGGCGATGAAACGGAGAGTTTGGGTAGAGATAGATCTGGAAGCCTTGCGGCGCAATTACGAGAAGATTGCGGCCAAAGTGAAGCCGTGCGAGGTGTTGTGCGTCCTTAAGGCCAACGCGTACGGGCTGGGAGTGAGGGACTACGCCAAAGTGCTGGGCAGGAATTTCGGCGTGGCCGAGCCGTTCGAGGCGTTGGAACTCAAGGAGGCGGTGCCGGGCGCGCGGGTGCAGATTCTCTCCTCCATTCTCCCGGACGAAATCGACGACATGGTGGCGGCCGGAGTGGTGCTGCCGGTCATCGATTTCCCGACCGCCAAGCTGATTTCGGAGTCGGCCGTCCGGCAACACAAGCGCGCCAAGGTGCAATTCAAGCTCGATACCGGAATGGGGAGATTGGGCATCCGGGCGGACGAGGCGTTGGCGGTCATGCGGCAAGTAAGGAAACTTTCGGGATTGGAGATCGAGGGGATTTTTTCGCACTGCCCGATGGCGTACGATCCGGAAGATCCGTTCACCGGACGGCAGATCGAGCGGTTCAAAAAGATCGTGGCGGAGGCAGGGAAAGCGGGCTTTTCGTTCCGCTACGTGCACATCGCCGCAAGCGACGCCATCAACAATTTCCCGGCGGCGTACAAGCCTCCGTTCAATCTGGTGCGCACGGGCATCAATCTGCACGGCAGTTTCGATCCGCATGGTCGGCGCAGTCTCAAGGTGGAGCCGGTGCTGGCGCTCAAGACGCGGGTGGCGCAGGTGCGGGAGCTCGAGGCGGGGACCACTTTGGGGTACGGGAGAACCTGGTGCCTCAAGGAGCGGACGAAGGTGGCGACGATTTCGGCCGGGTACGCGGACGGATTGCCGCTGGCGCTCACGAACAAGGGTCACGTGCTCATCAAGGGCAAGGTTTGTCCGGTGATCGGGCGGATTTCGATGGACTACACCACAGTGGACGCGAGCGGAGTGAAAGACATCGCGCCGGGCGACGAGGTGACGTGTCTCGGGCGGAGCGGGCGGCATAGCGTGACTCCGGACGATTGGGCGGGGTTGAAAGGCACGCACGCGTACGACATCATCTGCTCGCTCGGGAATCGCGTGGAGAGGAGGGCCAAGTGAGCCAGGAATGGAATTTGCGGTCGCGGGCGCACGTTTGCAGCATTTGCCAGAAGCCGCTGGAGGACCGGACGACAGTGACGAGCGTCCTCAAGGAGGTGCCGGGCGGCTACGAGCGGCGCGACTGCCATCCCGGCTGCTGGGCGACCGAAACGCGCGACTGGGAGCCGTTTTCGCAGTGGGACGGAGTGTATCTGGCGCCGGTCAAGGAAGAGAAGAAAGAGGCGCTCAAGAAGGAGGACGCGGGCGAACTGTTGCGCAAGCTCATGACGTTGGACGATCCGGCCATGAAGAACGTGGTGTACGTGCTCGCGGTGATGCTGGAGCGGAGCAAGATTCTGGTGGAGCGCGACACCAAGCCGCAGGAGGACGGCACGATCCTCCGGGTGTACGAAGACCGGCACAACGGCGACACTTTCGTGATTCTCGATCCCCGGCTGAGGCTGGAAAACCTCGGCGAAGTGCAACAACAGGTGGTGGCGCTCTTGAGCGGCACCAAAACGTTGGGAGAAGTGAGTGCAGAGGAAGAAGCAGGCGAAACAGCTGAGCCCCAAACAGCGTAACGCGCTGGAGCAGGTGGCGGCGGGCAGGTTCTATCCGGACCTCGTGAAAGAGGAGGACGGATACTATGCCCGTTGGCGTGGTTTGGAGGAAAACCTGTGGGTGGACGAGTGGGTGCGCGAGTGCGTGGTGACGCCGCTTACGGCCAAGACGGACAATATGGATTTCGCCACGCTGCACGACGCGTGGATGGCGGCGCTCAAGTCGGAATCGGGCAAGGTGGACTGGGACGAGGAGGAGTGCGCGGCGTTTGCGGAGGAACTCAAGAAGTGGCACGCGGGCGCGGATTCGGTGAAGCTCGATTTCACCTTCGACAGCGAGGAGCTGAAACTTTCCGTCAAACAGCCCAAGGGTTTTCTGGAATACCGGGAACTTGGGCGCGCCACGTTCGTGTGCGGGAATTTGCGGAATCTCAAGCGCAAGGCGGGTCGGCTGGAAACCAAGATGTCGCAGGAGGATGCGGAGCGGTTCGTGGAACTGGAGGCGCCGGCGCTCAAGGCGGCGGGGTACGGTCTCGAGGGGGTGGACGTCAAGGCGGAAGTGGCGGTGGACGCTACGGTAGAGGGGTTGGAGCCGGACAAGGCCAAGCTCAAACTGGAAGTGAAAGTGGCCGGCGAAAAGGTGGACATCGAAGAAGTCAAACGGCTCTTGGAGCAGCATTCGACTTTGGTGTTCTTCCGCAACCGGTGGATTCTGGTGGACGTCAATCTCCTCAAGCAGGCGCTCCGGGCGTTGGAGCGGGTGGACGGCGCGGAGATGAACAAGGCGCAGGCGATCGCTTTCATGACGGGGATAGGCAGGATCGGGGATTTGGAGACGAAGGAGCTCGAGGCGAAAGGCTGGGTGCGGGGACTTTTGAACGACATGCGCTCGCACGGCAAGACGCTGAAGACGGACGAGCGGATAGAAGGGCTGGCGGTAGGTCTGCGCGACTACCAGAAGCGCGGGGTGGCGTGGCTAAAGTTCATGACGGAAAACGGCTTCGGGGCGTTGTTGGCGGACGATATGGGTTTGGGGAAGACGGTGCAGGCCATCGGTTGGATTCTCGGGAACGTCAAGCGGGGCGACGTGCCGGTATTGGTGGTGGCGCCGGTGACTTTGATGGGAAACTGGCGCAAGGAGCTGGCCAAGTTCGCGCCGGGGCTCAAGGTTTATCTGCATCACGGCGACGGGAGGTCTTCGGGCGCGGGGTTTGCGGATGCCGCGCGGAACAGCCAGGTGGTGCTCACGAGTTATGCGCTGCTGGTGCGGGATTATTCGCTCTTCGCCTCGTTCCGGTGGGGCGGAATGGTGCTGGACGAGGCGCAGATCATCAAGAACGCCAACACGCTCGTGTCGACTGCGGTGTACAAGCTACGGCCCCGGAATAGAATTGCACTCACCGGCACGCCGATCGAGAATTCGGTGGCGGATCTGTGGAGCATCGAGCGGTTCCTCAATCCGGGACTCCTGGGCGATCACAAGTCTTTCACCGAGCGATTCGTCAATCCAATCGCCAACAAGGTGGATTCGTCGCAGGGCCGCAAGCTCAAGCGCATTCTGGAGCCGTTCGTGCTGCGCCGGCTCAAGACGGACGAGACGATCGCTGGCGAGCTGGGGGAGAAGCGCGAAAACAAGGAATACTGCGAGCTGCTGCCGGGCGATCGCGGTCGGTACGAAAACGCGCTGAACGAATTCCGTTTCTCGGAAAAGCGGCAGGGCGACGTGCTGGCGCTCATAACGGAACTCAAACTAATTTGCGACGGCGAGGGCAAGCTCAACTTTCTGGTGGCGCTGTTGGACAAGATTTTCGCGTCGGGGGAGAGCGCGCTCGTCTTTACGCAGTACGCCAAGGTGGGCGCGGTGATCGCCCGGCGGCTGCACGACACCTACAAGCGCAAGTTTCCGTTCCTGCACGGGGCCCTGTCCACCAAGGCGCGCGAGAAGGAGATTGCCAAATTCCGCGACGACGAAGCGCCTAGCGCGTTCATCTTGAGTCTCAAGGCGGGCGGGTTCGGTCTCAACCTCACCAAAGCCACGCACGTCATCCATTTCGACCGTTGGTGGAATCCGGCGGTGGAGAACCAGGCCACCGACCGCGCGCATCGCATCGGGCAGGACAAGCGGGTGATGGTGCACACGCTCATCACCACCGGCACCATCGAGGAGCACGTGGACGAAATCCTGGAACGCAAGGGGTCGCTCGTGAATCTGATGAGCTTCACGGGCGAGGAATTCTTCAAACTGGTGGAGTTGACATGAGCCGTCGCAATCTCTATCCGCCCCGTTTCCCCAAGTTCGCCACCGGCATTCGCGCGCAGGTGCGGGGAGACTCCGCGTTCGCGCGCAACTGGTGGTGGCAGAAGTGGGTGAAGATCATCGAGCGCATCGGCACGGGGATTAGGCTTGGGAAGGGCAAGAACTACGCCATCTCCGGCCAGGTGCTGGAACTCAAGATCGAAGGCAACCAGGTCAAGGCGCGGGTGCTGGGCTTGCGGGAGAATCCCTACGAGGTGGTTTTGACCTTCCGCACGCCCGACGCGGAACAGAAAGCGCGTATCGTGAAAAAACTGCGCAGGGACACGATAACGGTCGCTAGACTCTTGGCGGACGACTTGCCGATGGCGGTCGAGGAGGGGTTCCGCGAGGAGGGGCTGGAGCTCTTTCCGGGGGAGAAACTGGCCGAGGGCGAGTACGACATGACGGTATCGTGCAACTGTCCGGACTGGGCCAATCCCTGCAAGCATTCGATCGCTGTCATGTATATTCTGGGCGAAGAAGTAGCGCGCAGACCCCTTACTTTGCTGGGTTTGCGCGGTATCGGCGCGGAGGAACTGTATGAAAATTGACTTGACGGTTTTGCACCGGCTGGGGCCCATTCCGTTCTGGCGCGGGGAGAAGAAATTTCTCGATCAAATGGAACTCCTCTACAAGAAGGCGATAGAAAAATCGACAAAAGCCCTTGACGAACACGACTGATTTTTGGTATAATACTAACCACATAACCTCAAAAGGCGAGATAGCTCAGTTGGTAGAGCGCAGGACTCATAAGCCTAAGGTCAAGGGTTCGATCCCCTTTCTCGCCACCATTCCACTATGAACATCTGGGACAAGACGATACTAGGGTTGGCCAGCGGTTTCGGTCTGGGATTCTTCGCTCCATTCGCTCCGGGAACTTTCGGCTCGCTGCCGGGAGTGGCGCTCGCGTATGTCGTTGCCGTGTTGCCGCTGTGGCTACAGTTGCCGGCGGCGCTAGGTTTCACCTTGCTCGCGGTAGGGGTGTGCGACCGGGCGGAGAAGCTTCTGGGCATCAAGGACGACGGACGGATAACGGCCGACGAATGGATGCTTTTCCCGATTGCCGTATTGGGGTTGCCGCTGGCCGAAATCCCTTGGTGGGGGATGTTGGCGTTCTTCGCGGTGGTGCGCGCGATCGACATCGTGAAGCCGTGGCCGTGTCGCCAGCTGCAGCGCATTCCCGGCGGCAGGGGGATCGTAATCGACGATTTCGTGGCCAATCTCTACGCGCTGGCCGTCAACTGGATAATTTTCTGCTTGCTATTTTCCGGGAAATTTGATATAATATAAACCATGAAAACTGTAAAAGTGGACAAGGGCGTTTCCTTCGGGAACGGATCTCTGACGTTTATCGCCGGACCTTGCGTGATCGAATCGCGCGAGATGGCGCTCGATTTGGCCAAGCGGCTGACCGCGCTTGCTCGCAAGCTCAAGGTGGGTTACATTTTCAAGGCGAGTTTCGACAAGGCCAATCGCACGAGCGTGGACAGTTTTCGCGGGCCGGGCATCGAGAAGGGTCTGGAGATCCTGGCCGAGATTCGCGCCAAGTACGACGTGCCGGTCATCACCGACATCCACGAGCCTTGGCAGTGCAAGGTGGCGGCGGAGGTTTGCGACGTGCTGCAGATTCCGGCGTTTCTCGCGCGGCAGACCGATCTGGTGGTGGCGGCGGGCGAAACCGGAGCGGTCATCAACGTGAAGAAGGGCCAGTTCATGGCGCCGGAGGACATGGCGCAGGTCATCCGCAAGATCGAGTCCACCGGCAACAAGCGCATCGTGCTGTGCGAGCGGGGATCGAGTTTCGGCTACCGGAATCTGGTGGCGGACATGCGCAGCCTCCTCATCATGCGCGAGCTCGGCTATCCGGTAGTGATGGACGCCACGCATTCGGTGCAGCGTCCGGGCGGGCTCGGGACCGGTTCCGGCGGCGACGGCAAGTACGCTCCCGCGTTGGCCCGGGCGGCGGTGGCGACCGGAGTGGATGGCGTATTCATGGAAACCCACATGAATCCCAAGGTGGCGCTGTCGGATGCCGCCAACGCCATCAAATTCAGCGAAGTGGAAGCTTTGTGGAAGAAGTTGATCAAAATCAATGAGGTGGTCCGCCAATAAGATTGCGATATTGGTTGCCGCGAGTCTGGCGGCAGGCGGTTTGCGGGCTTTCGATTCGGAAGCGTGGCTGAAGGCGCGGGAGGCGGCTTCGGCGGAGGCGGATTTGTTGCGTGCGGCGTACGGCGAATACAGCGGGCGGGTCAGCATTCCGGCCGAGAATCTGACGGTGCCGATCGAAAACTTCCCCAACGGAGCCATCAAGAGCAGCATCTTCGCCAAGCAGGCGTGTTTCTTTCTGCAGGAGGGGTACATCTGGGGCAAGGGCGTGACGATCCGCCAGTTCACCCGCGAGGGCAAGGTGGAGTCGCAAGTGGACGCGGAGGAGTGTCTCGTCAACCGGGAGACGCGCAAAGCCTGGGTGGAGGGTCACGCCAAGGCGTATTACCGCAACCAGGCCGAGATCGAGGGCGACAACGTGTACCTCGACGCCAACGGGGAATACATCACCATTTTCGACCACACGGTCATGGAGTCCGAGGGTCGCACGCTCAAGGGCAAGCGGCTGGATTACGATCGCAAGCGCGGCGTGGCGATGCTCGACGGCGAGGTGGTGCTGACCGGCCAGGAGCGCGGCAAGGCGTACCGGCTGGACGGAAACAAGGTGTTCGCGTTTTTCCAGAACACCAACGATCTCCGGCGCGTGGTGGCGTACGAGGGCGTGAAGGTCAAGAGCGAGAACCGGTCGGGCACGGCGGACAAGGCGGTTTATCTGCGCGCGCCGAACAAGATCGTGCTCTATTCCGGCGACACCGGCAAGGCGCATTTGGAGGAAAAAGGGGCGAGGAACAATTCGGTGGACGGTAGCCGGATCACCTTCTGGCTGGATGCGGAGCAGGTGGAGGTGGTGGATTCCGAAATTACCGCAGAGACAAAGGATGTGCAGAAGTATGGCGGATTTAACGGCAAGTAACCTGGTGAAGATCTACGGCGATCGCACGGTCGTCAACGGCATGAACGTGGAAGCCAACTGCGGCGAGATCGTGGGGCTCTTGGGGCCCAACGGCGCGGGCAAGACGACCACGTTCTACATGATTGTGGGGCTGGTGCGGCCCGATGGCGGCAAGGTGGTGTTCCAGGGCAAGGATCTGACGCGCATGCCGGTGTACATGCGGGCCCGGAACGGTCTCGGGTATCTGGCGCAGGAGCCCAGCATCTTCCGCAAGCTGTCGGTGTGGAACAACGTGATGGCCATTCTGGAAACGTTGCCCATGAGCGGCAAGGAGCGCAAAGCCCGGGCCGAGGAACTGCTGGCGCCGTTCGATCTCATGAAGGTGGCGCGCCAGCCGGCCTATACGCTCTCGGGCGGGGAACGGCGCAAACTGGAAATCGCCCGTTCGCTTGTCCGCTCGCCCAAGATTCTCATGCTCGACGAGCCTTTCGCCGGCGTGGATCCGCTGTCGGTCAACGAAATCCAGGATATCGTGCGCAAGCTGGCGAGGGAGCGGGGGCTGGGCATCATCATCACCGACCACAACGTGCGCGAGACGCTGTCGGTGGTGGATCGGGCCTACATGGTGTACAACGGGCGGCTGCTCAAAACCGGCACCACCGAAGAACTGGTCAACGACCCCGAAGTCCGCCAACGCTATCTGGGCGAAGACTTCAAAATGTGATTTCAACCACAACACAGAAAAGGAGGACGAACAATGAGTATTGAAGTAACAATGCGACACTCCGATGTAAAGATCGAATCGCTCAAGGAGTATGCCGAGCAGCGCATGGCCAAGCTCAAAGAGAAATTTCCCAAGGTGTCCAAAGTCAGCATCGTGATCGATGTCGACGTCAAGAAGCACATGTACATGTGCGAAGTGGTGGCCAACCGTCTGGGCGAAACCGCCGTGGGCGCCAAGCAGTTCTCCGAAAGCGCCAAGAGCGTGATCGACACCGCCGCCGCCAACGCTGAACGCCAGCTCCTCCGGATGCGGGTGAAGCGCAGCAAGGGCACGGTGCGCAAGCAGCGTTCCGCTAGCGTCAAGAACGCGTAACGGAACAAAAGGGAGACGTACCGTTGTTCGCCAATCTGGAGCATGGGATGGAGGTTTCGCTGGCCGATTTCTATCGGGTCGGCAAGGAACGGCTCAGTCTCACGCTGTTGAGCAGCTTCGGCAGTCTCGACAAAGTGATCCGCGAGCCCGCGGTCAACCGGCCCGGACTCGCTTTGACCGGCTTTCTCCAGCCTTTCGCCTCCGATCGCATCCAGCTCGTCGGCATGGCGGAGAAGGCGTATATGCAGTCGCTTCCGCCCGAGACGCAGGTAGAGCGGTTCGCCGCCATGGTGGATGCGGGTGCGTTCTGTTTTATTTTTGCCAACAATGCCGCCCCGGAGCCTTCCAGCCTCGCGATGGCGGAAGAGCGCGGCGTGGTGATCATGAATTCGCCCCTGCCCACCCGCGAGTTGGCGGCGCAGGCGATTTTCGTGCTGGAACGGCTGGCCGCGCCCCGGCTTTCGATGTACGGCACAATGATCGAGGTGTCGGGCGTGGGGGTGATGATCGAGGGCGACCCCGGCATGGGCAAGTCGGAAACCGCGCTGGGGCTTATCAAGCGCGGCAACGCGCTCATTTCCGACGATCTTACCTGCATCCGCAAAGATGTGGGCAACAACTGTCTTTTCGCTTCGGCTTCGGACGCCACCGCTGGCTATATGGAAATACGCGGCGTGGGGATAGTGAACGTGTGCCGGATTTTCGGCGCGTGGGCGATTCGCGACGAGAAACGGCTGGAGCTGGTGATCACGTTCCGGCGACTGAGCGAAATCCGCGACACCGTAGACCGGCTCGGACAGCGCCGGGCCTTCAAAGAGATTTTGGGCGTGAAGATACCCAATATCATCATTCCGGTTTCTGCCGGCCGGGACATGGTGAATCTGGTGGAGGTGGCGGTGCAGACGCACAAGCTGGCCTCCGCCGGCTACGATCCGGTGAAAGAACTTTCTGAACATCTGCGCATTCGCGCTGAAAGGACCCCAAATGGCTAAAATAACTCGCGAGCTCACGCTGCTCAACAAGTACGGAATGCATGTCCGTCCCGCCGGACTCTTCGCCAAGACGGCGAGCAAATACGATTGCGACGTGGAGGTGGAGAAGGACGGCAACGTGGTGGCGGGCAAGTCGATCATGGCGCTGATGACGCTGGAGGCTTCGTGCGGATCGGTGCTGAAGGTCACGGCCGACGGCGACGACGCGGAAGAGTGCCTGGACGACATCGCGGCGCTGATCGGTCGCAAGTTCGATATCCCGGATGAGCAGTAAGGGACAGATGCTTACCCTCGCCGGCCTCGCCACCGCGCGCGGACTGGCGTCGGGACCGGTGTATCTGTATCGCGGAGACGAGGAAATCCCCGTTTCCGAATATGTCATACCCGTCGGGCGCGAGGGCGACGAATTCATGCGGCTCAAAAAAGCCCGGGCCGACGTGGGACGCGACCTCGAAACGCTGATCGGGGTGCTGAGCGAGCGCAGCCAGGACGGCCAGGACGCCAAGGTGTTCGAAGGCCATCTGATGATTCTGGAAGACCCCATCCTGAAGAAAGAAGTGGACAAGCTGGTGGTGGAGAACCGGATCAACGCCGAGGCTGCCGTCAAGAAGGGTATCGACAAGTTCCGCAAGCAGTTCCAGCGGATGAACGACGAATATTTCCGCGAGCGGGTGCGGGACCTGGACGACGTGGAGCGCCGGCTCCTCCGGGCGCTCACCGGTTTCACCCGCTCCAACCATCTGGAACTGAGTTCGCCTTGCATCATCGTGGCGGACGATCTTACGCCCAGCGAGACGGTGCAGCTGCCGCGCGACAAGGTGCTCGGTTTCGCCACCAACGGCGGCTCCACCACTTCGCACGTGGCGCTGTTGGCGCGGGCGATGGGCATCCCCTGCGTGACGGGGCTCGGATTTGTCACGCAAAAGGTCAAGCCGGGCGCGCTGGTGCTGCTGGACGGCAACGCCGGAACGATCACCGTCAATCCCGACGAGCGGACGATAGCGGATTTCGCGGAGCTGGTGCGCAAACAGCATGAGTCGGAGGCGGCGCTCAACGACGGCAAGCCGGCCGGCACGCTCAAGGACGGCGGCGAAGTCAAGATTTTCGCGAACGTGCATCCGGGCGTGCCGTTCGGGGCGCTCAAAGACATGGGCGCCAGGGGCATCGGGCTTTATCGCAGCGAGTATTTGTGGCTCAACGGCGAGAAGGAGCCGGACGAGGAAACGCAGTTCGAGGCCTACAAGGCGGCGGCCGAATACGTACGCAATCTGTCGCCGGACGCGCACGTGACGATTCGCGCGCTGGACATCGGCGGCGACAAGACGGTGCGGGGCATCACGGTCAAGGAGAACAATCCGTTTTTGGGCAACCGCTCCATCCGGTATCTGCTTTCCGACAAGGACGTGTTCCGTCGCCAGCTTCGCGCCATTCTGCGCGCGTCGGCCTTCGGCAAGATCGAGATCATGTATCCGATGGTGAGCTGCGTGGAGGAGATGCAGGAAGCGGCGGTGGTGATGGAGGAGGTCAAGCGCGAACTGGACGCGGAAGGCATCCGGTACGACCGGAACGTGCCGGTGGGGGCCATGATCGAAGTGCCGGCCGCCGCCATCAACGCCCGGGCCATCGCCAAGTATTGCAAGTTCTTTTCCATCGGCACCAACGATCTCATCCAATACACGATGGCGGCCGATCGCAGCAACGACGAGGTGGCGCATCTCTACCAGCCCACCCATCCCGCCGTGCTGACGCTCATGCGCCATATCATCCGGGTGGCCAACGAACTGAAATTGCCGGTGTCGGTTTGCGGCGAGTCCGCGTCCGATCCGATCGTGGGCGTGTTGTGGGCGTCGATGGGCACGGACGTGCTTTCCATGTCGGCCACGTACATTCCGCTCATGTCCAAGATTCTCCGCCGGCTCACCCGGCGCGATCTCGACGAATACAAGGAACTTGCCATGTCCATGCAGAACGGCGAAACCGGCAGCGAGATTCTCGAGGCCTGCCGCAAATGGATGGAAAGCAAGATTCCGGATCTGGAAGCGCTTTTGATATGAAACGGGTTCTGGTTACCGGGTCGTCCCGGGGAATAGGCAAGGCGATCGCGGAGTATCTGTCCGCGCAGGGTTACCGGGTGGTGACGCATTCGGTCAAAACGCCCGGGTCCGACCTCATGTTCGACATCGCCGACCGCGCCGCCGCCAAGGTCGCGTTGGAGCGCGACATCGCGGAAAACGGTCCTTACTACGCCATCGTGCTCAACGCCGGCGTCAATCGCGACAATCCGTTCCCCGCCTTGGAGGACGACGAGTGGGACAAGGTCATCGACACCGACCTCACCGGCTTCTACAACGTGCTCAAGCCTTGCATCATGCCGATGATCCAAGCGCGCATTCGCGGACGGATAGTGGCGCTCTCGTCGGTCAGCGGGGTGGCGGGCAATCGCGGGCAGGTCAACTATTCCGCCGCCAAGGCCGGCATCATCGGCGCGGTCAAGGCGCTCGCGGTGGAGATGGCCAAGCGCGGCATCACGGTCAACGCCATCGCCCCCGGGGTGATCGAGACGGAAATGATCGCCTCGATGGCCGAGTTCCAGGACGAGGTCAAGAAAGCCATTCCCATGCGGCGCTTCGGTCGGCCCGAGGAAGTGGCTTCGCTCGTGGGCTATCTCCTCTCGGACGGCGCGGCTTACATCACCCGTCAGGTCATCAACGTCAACGGCGGGCTGTTCTGATGCGGGAAAAGTTCTTCACCCGGCTCGACTGGGCGGCGTTCTGGACGGCTACCCTCACGGTTTTCGCCGTCTATTTCCTCACATTGGGCCCCTCGGTGGGGTTGGAGGATTCGGGGGAGCTCGCCACCGCCGCCGCCCATCTCGGCGTCCCCCATCCGCCCGGCTATCCGTTCTGGACTTTCTGCAGCTGGATTTTCTGCAAGCTTTTCTTCTGGGTCACCTACATGGGCCACCCTAGTCCCGCCTGGGCCGCCAGTTGCTGTTCGGCGGTGTTCGGCGCGTTCGCCGCCGGCTTCACCGCCATGCTCATCTGTCGCAGCTCGATGGACTTCATCGGCGGCAACCGGTTGATCGCGTTCGCCGGTTCGGTGGGCGGAGCGTTGACTTTCGCGCTGTCGCCGGTGGAGTGGTCGCAGTCGACCATCGTCGAAATCTACTCGCTCAACGCGTTCTTCCTGATGTGGGTGTTCCTCCTTTCGTACCGGTGGATGCAGAAGCCGTCCGACAAGATTTTGTGGACTACGGCGTTCGTGTTCGGTCTGGGGCTCACCAACTACCAGGTGCTGGTGTTCGCGGCCGTTCCGCTGGCCATCATCATCCTCATGCGGAACATCGGGCTTTTCCGCGACGTTTTCATCTACCTCGTGCCGGTGGCCATGACTTGGCAGGTGCTCCGGATCGGCGCGTTGGACCGGGCCGACCAGCTGGCTTCCGCCGACGCCATCGCCAAGCATGCGGCGATCGTCGAAGTTTCGGGTTGTCCCTCCACGTTCTTCACGGCGCTCGGGTTGGTGACGCTGTTGGCTTCCTTGGCGGCGGCCATCGTGCTCAAGCGGCGCGGCGACGAGACGCGTAGCCGCAACGCCGTCTGGTATGGGGGCGGCGCGGGGGTGGCGCTCGTCTTGCTGGCCGGAATCGTCTTTACTTCCAAAAACGTGTGGGAGGGCGTGACCTTGGAGGTGGCGCCGCTTACGGAACCGGTACGCTATTCGCTCATCGCCGCTGCCGTCGCCGGATCGGTGGTGATGTCGATCGCCTGGGCGCTCTTCGAGCGTCGCCGCGACTTCTGGCTGTCGGCGGGACTGGCGGCGTTGGCGGTTTTGATCGCAATGACGGTGCCGTTTGCCGGCACTTCCGGCTATGCAGGCGAACCCTATCCCTGGGCCAAATCGATCGTGGTGTTCGTGTGCCTTTTGGCCGTGCTCTTCGCGCTTTGCCGCCTCACCCCAAAAGGTCTCGCGTTCGCCATTCCGGTGGCGGGCATGCATATCGCGGTCTTCATTCTCCTCAAAGCCGGCGCGATGAACGGACTTACCCATCCGCAAAGCTGGTGGTTCTGGTGGCCCATCGTGTGGAATTTCGCCTTGCTGACGTTGGCGTGGGCCACGCTCCCCAACGGTCGCAGTCTCGCGGGGGCGGCGCTCTTCGCCCAACTGGGAGTCTCATTCTACGTCTACATGCCCATCGTTTCCGAATTGCGCAATCCGCCCATGAACTGGGACTATCCGCGCACGTGGGACGGCTTCAAACAGTCGCTGCAGCGCGGCCAGTACGAGGCGATCGGCTTCAATCCCTTCAGTTTCGGCCAGGTCTGGCACTATCTGCAGGACGTGAAACTCCAGTTCACCGGCGTCCTGCTGCCGTTCGCGCTCGTGCCGTTCGTCGCCGGACGTTGGGCGGTCCGGCAGGCGCTACGCAAGACGTTCTGGCAGTGGATGGCGGCGGCGCTAAGCTGCTTTTTAATGATGTCGGTGTTGCTCATTCTCCTCGCGCAAGTGAAGGGCGACGTGCAGGACGGGTTCATCCAGAAGGTGAAGTTCATCTCCTCCCACGCCATGATCGCGATGTGGATCGGCTACGGACTCGTTTTCGCCGGTTCGTTGGGCTTCAAGCTGTGCCGTCTCGCCCGCGAACGAAACTGGCCGATCATGAAAAATCCCCGTTATTACGCCTGGGGTTTCGCCGCGATCGTGCTGGCCATCGCGTTTTGCTCGCCGATCGTCCGCAACTGGACCGATAAGCGCATGGTGTTCGAACTTGGCGGCTGCGAGCAGAGCGGACACACTTTCGGCTGGCAGTTCGGCGCCTATCAGCTGGAAGGCTGGCGGGCGATTCGCGAACAGCTGACGGAAGACGAGGAGCCGCTGCCCGACCCGGGCTATCCCCCGCCGATGGAAGAGCACGCCATCTTTTTCGGCGGCACCGACCCGGGGCGGTTCGTTCCCACCTACATGATCTATTCGGCCGGGGTCCGGCCCGACATCTACATCATCACGCAGAACGCGTTGGCGCAGGGGTCGTATCTGTCGGTCGAGCGCGATCTCTACGGCGACGAGATCTGGATTCCCACCAAGGAGGACAGCGGGGCGGCGTTCAACATCTACGTGGAGGAAGTGAAGCGCGGACTTCGCGAGCCCAAGGGCGGGGAATTGCTCATCCAGAACGGGCGAGTGCAGGTGACGGGCGCATTGGACGTGATGGACGTCAACGGCATCCTGGCCCAGATGATGTTCGACCACGACAAGGACCGCCACGCGTTCTACGTGGAGGAGTCCTACGCCATCGAATGGATGTATCCGCATCTTTCGCCGCACGGGCTCATCATGCGACTCAACCGCGAGGAAACCGGTTTCGACCGCAGCCTCGCCGATCGCGACGCCGACTTCTGGGACTGGTATCTGCGCCGACTCCTGGCCGACCCGATGTACCGGCGCGATTTCGCCGGGCAGAAGAGCTTTTCCAAACTTCGCTCCGCCATCGCCGGACTCTACGCGCGACAGAACCGCATCGAGGAGTCTTCCCAGGCGTTCCGCGAGGCGGTGCTCCTTTATCCGGCCTCGCCGGAAGCCACTTTCCGCTATGCGCGGGAGTGTCTCATGCCGCTAAGGAAGTGGGACGCCATTTTGGAGCTCATGGACTATACCGACCTCATCGACCCCCGGAACAAGCGCACCGAAAATCTCCGCCAGTACATCGCCAAGTTCCGCCAGCTTTCCGCCCGGATCGTCGAGCTCAACAACCGTCGGCGCAAAAATCCCTCCGCCTTCGACGATCGCGACCGGTTCGATCTCGCGTATTGCTACTACCAGCTGAACCGCACGATGGAGGCGGCGCAGATGGCGCGCACGCTCGTCGATCGCATCGACGACCCCCACGCGCTGCAGCTTATTTCCGCCATGCTGTTGGAGGCCAAGCTCGACGGCGACGCCGAGCGGTGTCTGTCCAAATATCTCCGGCTGAATCCCCGCGACTGGTCGGCCTGGTGCCATCTGGCCAAGCTCCAAAACCGGCATGGCCGCAAATCGGCCGCCAAGAATTCGCTCCGTCACGCCTTTTCGCTCAACGAGCAGGCCGTCTCCGACCGCATCATGCGCGACGAGGAGCTCTACCGCATCATCGCGCAATAGTCAAGGTGAAGGTGGCGCCGCCTCCTGGCGTATCCGCTACCGCGCTTTCGCCGCCATGCAGAGCGGCGATGTGCTTGACGATCGCCAGTCCCAGCCCCGTGCCGCCTTTGGACCGCGAAGGGTCCACCTGGTAAAACCGCTCGAAAATCCGTTTCTGGTGCGCGGCCGGGATGCCACGTCCGTGATCGACTACCGAAATCGCGATCTGCGTCGACGTGCGGACGAGACTTAGCTCCACCCGACCCGATCCGCTGTGCCGGAGCGCGTTTTCGACGAGATTGCCGATCGCCTGTTCTACTAGCGGCGCATCGCACGCCGCTTCCGCTTCGTCGGCGCGGAGGATTTCGATTTCCACGCCTTTCGACTTGGCCTCGTATTTGAAAGTTTCGACGGTCCTCGCCAGCAACGCCTTCAGATCGCACGGTTTGAAGTCGAGCGGACCCGACTCCTTGCGCGACTCGATCCGGGCGAGCGAAAGAATGTCGAGCGCGAGGCGATCGAGTTTTCGCGCCTGGGCGTCGATCACGCCCAACAGTTCCCGGCGCTCGTCGGCGTTCAGCTTGTCCGGCCGGTCCAGCAGCATTTCCGCCGCGCCGGTGATGCCGGTTATCGGGGTGCGGATTTCGTGCGTCACGTCGGACACGAAGTTGCGCCGGAACTTTTCCATCGCCTTGATCTGCGCGTTTTCCGCCGCCACCAGTTCCAGCCGCTGCTTGAGTCGCCACGCCACGAACATCACCGCCGCCACCGCGCACGCGCCCAGGAGTCCCGCCGCGTATTCGCACCAGTCGAGCGTCCGTTCCAGGCTTTCGGCGTCGCCGCCGGCGGTGACTGCCGCGTTCTGGCGGAAGTTGATCGTCTCGACCGTGAGCACGATCGCGAATACGATGCTGGCTGCGACCGAAAGGGCGGGCGGCAGCCAAAAGAGCAGTTTTTTCCGGAGCATGGCTTTATCCCTTCGCGGGTTTGAGCCGGTACCCCACGCCGCGCACGGCTTCGATATGATCGGACCACGCGCCCAGTTTGCGCCTGAGTCCCACCAGTTGCACGTCCACCGTCCGATCGGTCACCGCCTTGTCGCAACCTTGCACGGCCTCGATTATCTGCGCACGCGTGTAGACCATGCCCGGATGGCGCAGCATCAGCCGGAGAATGCCGTATTCGGTGGGAGTGAGGCTCAGTTCCGCGCCGTCCAGCCTGGCCACATGGCCCGATTCGTCCAGCACGAGCCCGTCCAGACCGCTCCAGGCCACGTCGCCGCTCCGGCGCAGCAATGCCTTGATGCGCGCCATCAGCACCGAGGGCTGGAAGGGCTTGGTGACGTAATCGTCCGCGCCGGCTTCGAATCCCTTGACGATATCGCGCTCGTCGGCGAGCGCCGTCAGCATGATGATCGGCGTTTCGCGCGTGGCCATATGGAGCCGCAACTCCCGGCACGTTTCGATGCCGCCCATGCCGGGCAGCATCAGGTCCAGCAGGACGAGTCGAGGCGGATTGGAGAGCGCCTTCGACAACGCCTCGTTGCCGGTAACGGCAAATTCCACTTCCGGATAGCCGGCCGACTTGAGCGCCAGCCCCAGCACCGTGCGAATGGACGAATCGTCCTCCACCACCAATATGCAATTGTTGCGCATGGTCGTATATTATACCATATTTTTGGCGCCGGCGCAAGT
The DNA here is from genome assembly GCA_017542055.1 of Kiritimatiellia bacterium. Lineage (GTDB taxonomy): Bacteria > Verrucomicrobiota > Kiritimatiellia > RFP12 > UBA1067 > UBA1067. Next base: position 3,736 of record JAFXXW010000005.1, on the reverse strand, counting down.
CTCCGATATGTTGTTCGCGTATTGGCGCAGTCGACCGTAGGCGGTGAGCATGTCCATTACCGGCAACACTGCGGTAGCCTTGGAGCCGCCCCCAAAGCGCATCAGCTCCACTTGCCGGGCCTGCTGGATCTTGTCCTTGAGCTGGGCGGAAAGTTCGCGCTTGGGTCCTAGGTCGATGAGGCCATGCAGATCGCCGCGCGAGAACCTGAGGAGGTCGGTGGCGGTATCGTGGATATCCAGCATCATCGCCAAATCCGACCCCGCCAACTCCTCGCCGTCGCTCTCCAATCGCTTGAGCGCGCGCAGGATGGCCGGGCCTTCGTCGGAAATCGATTCGAATTCGTCCGCCAGCCGCAGCAGTTGCTTGGCTTTTTCCGCCATTTCCGGCGCCAGGCTTTTGACCATTATCGCGCCCAGGAAGGCGGTGATTTCGCTCTGTACGCGGTCGAGCACCTCTTCCCGGTGGCGAATATGTCGCGCGGCGTCTTCCGCCTTTTCGCCGGTCAGCACCATCCTTAGATGCTGGACCATGTCGAGCGCGCTTTCCGCCATGAAATACACTTCCGCCTCCGCCTGGGTCTGGGCCATCAAAGTACTGATGCGCGTATGCGGCGTGAGCAGGCTCAAGTGCGGTTTTTCGTCTTCTTTTTCCGGCACGATCCGCTCCAGCAGCTTCACCAGCGGCCTCGCGAACGGCAGGGTGAGGGCGCCTCGCACCAACGCGAAGAGCGTGTCGGTGAGCGCGATCGGCAACATGGCGGAGGTGGCGTAGCCGGGACAGATGGCCTTGCCGAGGGGAACGAACACCGGCAACACCAGCGGCAGACAGCAGAGCGAGCCGAGGAAATTGGTGAGCGTGTGCGCCAACGCCAGCCGCTTGGCCTGGCTTCCGCCGCTCAACGCCGCGAGCCAGCCGGTGGCCGTAGTGCCCACGTTCGTGCCGAAGAGCGCCGCCACTGCGGTTTCGTAGGAGATGAGACCCTCGGACGCTAGCGTCATGAAAATCACGATGCCGGCGGCCGAACTTTGGATGACTGCGGTGAACAGGGCGGCGATGAGCGCCACCAGCGCCACGGAACCTAGGTTGTGCGCGTCGAGCGCGGCGATGCGACCGGCGAGTTCCGGCGAAGACTTGACCGGCGCCACGCCTTCTTTCATGAGGAACATGCCCAGGAACACGAGACCCAATCCCATCAACGCGAGGCCCACGTATCTAAGCCGGCCTTTGCGCACGGGGAAGTAGCAGAGCGACCCCAACGTAAACAGCGCCAGACCAAGGAGCTCGGGACTGGGCGCCAGCGCCATCATCCAGACCGTGAACGTGGTGCCGATGTTCGCGCCGATCAGCACGTGGATGGCGGAATAGAGCGTCATCATGCCCGACGCGATGAACCCCACCAGCATGACCGTCACGATCGAGGACGACTGCACAATGATGGTGGTGGTGATGCCGGTCATGATTCCGGCAGGACGGTGCCCCGTGGCGATGGCCATGAAACGTTTGATCTGTTCTCCGCCCGAATACTGCAACCCGTCCGACAGGTGGCGCATTCCCAGCAAAAACGCCCCCAACCCGCCCAGGGTGGTTATCGCAAAGTCCAATATACCATTTGTCATAGCTTATATTATACCATTTCTCCGTTAGGATTTGATTAGCAATTTTCGCTTGCTTTTTTGGTGGGAAAATGCTTGCTTTTTTGGTGGGAAAATGGTATAATATTAATATCCTAATTTAAGAACCAGCGGAACAACATGAGCTACAGATATTTCATTTGTGCGATTTTGGCTATGCTGTGCGCAACCGGCTGGGCCCGCACCAGCAAGGAAGTGGCCAAGGAAATCCAGCAGCTGAACAAGCAGGTGGAGTCGCTCAAGAAGGAACAGAGCAAGCTCAAGAAGCAGCCCAAGGTGGTCTACGCCAAGGAGCCCATTCGCGCGGGGAATATAACCAAGCGACTCGGCACCGTCGAGATCAACCGGAGATTCGAGTGCGCCTACGCAAAAGGCGTCTATCACGAGAATCGCTGGACTAAGAACGGAGGTTGGCGCGACGAAGTGTGCAGCAAGTGCAGCGGAAAATACTACGAGTGGCGCGATTATCAAGGCAAGATCGACAGCAGCAAAAAGGCCGTAGCCCGCCTCGAAGCCATCGACGAGGAACTCGACCAGCTCAAAGACAAGCTCACGGAACTGCGCAAGGAGAAGTCCGAACTGGCGATCGAAGAGAACGAAGCAGCCGCCGACGCCAAAAAGTCCAAACGGGATTCGTCCAAACCGAAGAGCAAGAGCGATGGCAAGGCCAAAGACTATATGATCGTGGATCTGGAGTCCGGTAAAGTCGCTTACGAGGCGATGGTTTCGCAAGCGGAGTCGAACCAGAAGTATCAGGCACCGGAATACAAGACCAGGTATCTGGTGTTGCGGCGCGTCCCGGCGGGGACGTATTGGATCGGCGGACCCGAAGACGCGAGCGTCAAGATCGACTTGGGTCGCAATTCGTACCACTCGGTCACCACCTCCAAGGATTACTATTTCGCCATTTACGAACTTACGATTGCGCAGTACGACCGGTTGATGGAAGCGGCAACTCCGTCCGATTCCACCGAGCCGAAAGGGGGTATTTCGTACAACATCCAACGCGGGTCGGCGCAGCCTGCGGCAACGCCTACTTCCGGTCCGATCGCGAATCTCAACCGGAAAACCGGTCTTGAATTCGACTGTCCCACCACCTCGATGTTCGAAATCGCGAGTCGGGCGGGGAATGCGTCAAAATGGATCTCCGGCGATTCTCCGGACGGATTGCCGGAATATGCGTGGCTGGACGGCTCCAACGTGCCCCGTCCGGTCGGCACCAAGAAGCCTAACGATTGGGGCATCTACGATACGGTCGGCAATCAATGGGAGATAGGACGGGACGCCTGGAATTCCGCCGATCTGGCCTTGCTGCAACCCGATCCGCTCGTGCCGATGTCGGCCTCCGAGGACGATGACAAAAACGCGCTTTTGGGCAATGGCGTGGTCGAAAAATACACCAACAACCCGCCGCGCAGCCGCTTTTCAATGCGTCACTGCAGCTTCCGGAACAATACTCGCGTCCATATCGGTTGCCGGCTTACCGTAATCGACCCCCAGCACTAAGCGCCAGGAGGCTATTGGCGCGGGGCGGAAAATGCCGTTTTCGAAACAGTACACAGCGTACACACAAAAACACCCCCCTCTCTCAAAAAAGGCTAAAAAAGGGCAAAATTCGGAGAGGGGGGGTATTTGGCTGTGTACGGTGTATTGAAAATAAATAGTAGTATAATATATATTAATATTTATCATTATTCTTGATTTTATGCCACTTTCTGCTTACACCCTTTTCGCATTTCAATACACATTCAATACACCAAAATTGTGTATTGAATTGCCCTAAACCCGGTTTCAATACACACTTTTTGGGTATTGAAATTTTCGCCCGGAGTGTATGATAGGGTCTTCACGGAGCTTGGCTTGGACCTCTGCGGAGCCCGACCCATGACCTCTGCGGAGCACGGGGTATGACCTTCGCGGAGCGCGGGGGGTGACCTTCGAGGGGGGTGGGCACCCCCTAGGGTGTCGCCCCGTATGGCGAGGGGGTGACGCCCTATTGGGCGATCGGGGGAGGGGGTGGGCACCCCCTGTGATTTAGGATTTACGATTTTAGATTTATGATTGTATTGAGGTATTGTCGATTTGACAATCGCAAATCGAAAAT
>JAFXXW010000004.1 GCA_017542055.1 Kiritimatiellia bacterium | reverse complement strand
TCGTTGGTGTCCATTCATTTGACGAACAAACTTGCTCCCCCCTTGCCAGTTTTCGCCAATGGTGTCTTCTATTATAACGAACTGCGGAAGTGGGATTTTTGCAGATTCCCCTTGATTTTCGGGGCGGAATATGATATAATATCATGATATGAAAATAGATACTCTATGCGTGCAGGGTGGCTGGCAGCCGAAGTGCGGGGAACCGCGCCAGGTTCCGATTGTCCAGACCACGACGTTCAAGTACGACACGACGCAGCACATGGCCGACCTGTTCGACCTCAAGGCGTCGGGTTATTTCTACACCCGTTTGGCCAATCCCACCAACGATGCGGTGGCCAAGAAGATCGCGGCTTTGGAAGGGGGCGTGGCGGCCATTCTCACGAGTTCGGGCCAGGCGGCGAGCACGTTCTCGCTGCTCAACCTGTGCAACGCGGGCGACCACGTGGTGAGTTCGGCGCAGATCTACGGGGGCACCTTCAATCTCTTCAACGTGAGTCTGCGCAAGCTGGGCATCGACGTCACTTTCGTGGACCCCGACGCCGACGCGAAGACGATCCAGAAGGCGTTCAGGCCCAACACCAAGGCGGTGTTCGGCGAGACGGTGAGCAATCCGTCCGGGTGCGTGCTGGACATCGCGAAGTTCGCCAAGATCGCGCACAAGAACGGCGTGCCCTTGATCGTGGACAACACGTTTCCCACTCCGATTCTCTGCCGGCCGTTCGAACACGGCGCGGACATCGTGGTGCACGCCACCACCAAGTACATCGACGGACACTCGAGCCAGGTGGGCGGCTGCGTGGTGGATAGCGGCAACTTCGACTGGGAGGCGCACGCCGACAAGTTCCCGGGCCTCGTGGAACCGGACGAGAGCTATCACGGACTCAGCTACACCAAGGCGTTCGGCAAGATGGCGTACATCGTCAAGTGCACGGCGCACCTGATGCGCGACTTTGGATCCATTCCCTCGCCGTTCAACGCGTTCCTCGTCAACCTGGGGTTGGAGTCGCTCCACCTTAGGATCCGTCGCCACGCCGAAAGCGCGCTCAAGATCGCCAAGTGGCTCAAGCGGCAGAAGAAGGTGGCGTGGGTGAACTTCGCGGGGCTGCCCGACAGCAAGTACCATGCGCTCCTCAAGAAGCAGTTCGACGGCAATTCGCCTTGCGGCGTGATGACGTTCGGCATCAAGGGCGGACGGGAGAAGTCCATCGAGTTCATGGACGCGCTCAAGCTCATCGGCATCGTCACCCACGTGGCCGACGCGTGGACGTGCGTGCTGCATCCGGCGAGCCACACGCATCGCCAGCTCACCGACGAGCAGCTCAAGGCGGCAGGCATTCCGCCGGACCTGATTCGCCTTTCGATCGGGTTGGAAGACCCCGAAGACATCATCGCTGACCTCAAACAGGCATTGGAAAAAGTGTGAAAAAGCTAGATTACATCATCGTCGCCGGCCTGGCGCTGGCGGCGCTAGTCCTCTACGGCGTATCGTGCGCGGACTTTGCTTTCCCCGGCGAAAGCGCCCGGCTGCTCTGCATTTGGCAGGGGCTGGAAACCGTTACCTGCACTCCCTATCCCCTGATGTCGGCGTTCGCGCGGATGCTGGGGGGCGGCAACGCGATCGCGCCGCTGTGCGGAGTATTGTCGGTGGCGATGATGTATCTCTTGTCCGTGCGGTTCCTGCGCGGGCAGATGAACGGCGAGAACGTGTCCAACTTCCGCGGAACCGCGAGCCGGCTCGCGGGCGTCACCGCGTCCTTGGTGTTCATGCTCACTCCGGCCGTTCGCCACGCCGCCACGCACGCCGAGCCCCGGCTCTTCCAGGCGTGCTGGATGATGGCGTCGCTGCTGGTATTGGGGTGGCGGCCGCGCGGCACCTGGCTCAAACTGGCGGCCTGGCTGGTCTTCGCCGTCATGTGGGGCGCGGGAATGGCCGATTCGTTCCTCTTCCTCGTCATGGTGCCGGTGGTGGCCGGAGCCATCTGGTTCAAGCATCCCAAGCATCGCCAGAAGGCCGGCTGGGAAATGGCCACGTTCCTTTTGGTGGGGCTGGTGGCGTTTTTCGTCACGGCGGCCAATTCCGGCAGCGTGCCGGGGACGTTGGACTTTTTGGCCAAGGGCGCCCGGAGCTGGATGGCCGGTCCCGTCTGGATCTGGATCAGCGTGCTGTTCATTTCCACCGTGCCGTTCCTCGTGTCGCTCTTGTCGTGCAACGTGGCGTTCAACAACGAGCCGGGGTGGATGCAGTGGATTTTCCATATCGGCATGAGCGTGGCGTCGATTCTGGCTATCGCCACTCCGGCGAGCGCGGGGAGCCTCATGTACGACGCGGGGGTGCTCCCGGTGGCGGCCAGCGCCTTTGCCGCGTTCACGAGCGGCTATCTGGCGGCGTACTGGTACGTCCTCACCCGGGCGAGAGTGCGCATCAACGAGTCGCGCGACGACAAGCCGGTGGCGCTCAAAGGGCGGATTTTCGGCATCGTGACGGGTAGCGTGCTGGCCGGCGTCTACGTGTTTACGCTTGGCTTCAATCTCTTTACCTTCGATGGGGACCGGGGCAGCTTTGCCGATCGCCTGGCCGAGGAAATCGTGCGCGAAATGGGCGACAAGCGTTGGCTGGTGACGGATGGCTCTCTCGACCACCATCTCAAACTTACGCTCCGCAAGACCGGCAAGGAAGGCGAAATCCGGCTCATCGCGCTCAATCGCGATCTCGACAAGGACTATCTCGCGCGCCTGCAGGAAATGGTGCGGACCGAAAAGCTGGGCGGCGAGAAGTGCGAAGAGATTGCGATGTCGCTGGACCTCGGCGTGCTGCCGTTTGTCCAGGACTGGTTTGCGGCCGATCCCGCCGAAGCCGCCAAAACGGCCATCTGGGGCGCGCCCGACTTGTGGTACGCGGCCGAAAAGACGCCCGTGCCGGAAGTTTGTTTCTTCACGCTTGGCGCCAAAGCGCGAGACGAAGCGGAAATCGTCGAGGCGCGCGAACGGATGCTGGAGGCGGTGCCGGTCAAGTCGGGCTGGGGCAGCATGGCGATCCGCAAGGTGAAAAATCCCGTAGACCGGTTGCGGCTGGAAATGCGGCGCCATTTGGGCTTCGTGGCGAACGATCGCGGAGTGTGGCTACAGGACAAGGGCAATCCCGACGCGGCGTTCGAAGTCTACACCGGAGTGCTGGAGCGGATCGACTGCGACAATATCTGCGCGCTCTTCAATCTCTTCGAAATGGCGCGGCAGAAGATTCCGCAGGCGGTCAAGAACCAGCCGGAGTACGAACGCAAGCTCAAGATCGTGGTGGAAGACAGCGCCCGGCGCTACCGGTTGTGGTCGCTCGCCAACTACTACGGCTACATCCGCAGTCCCGAGATTTTCATTCGCCTCGGCTTCACCTGGGCGAGGAGCGGCAGGCCCGGCGAGGCGCTAAGCCAGATCCGGCGCGCGATCGATTTCGTGCCGACGGATCGCAAGACGGTGCTGCTCAACATGATGGCGTCGCTGTACGCCAGCGAGGACGAGCGCGCCAAGAGTCGCAAAGTGTACGAATACGTGCTCGAAAAGGACGAATACGACCACGACGCTTTGATAGGCATGATGCGGCTCTCTTTGGTCGAAGGCGACAGCGAAGGGGCGCTTAAGTATCTGGAGAAGGCAACGGAATTGGGCGGACACGGCCGGGAATGGCAGATCGAGCTCGCGATGGTGCATTTGATGCGCGGGGAACTGGCGGAGTCGAAGGAGATACTGCGCGGCCTCACCGACAGCGACAGTTCCGATTTGCGGGCTTGGTCGCTGATGGCGGCGGTGACGATGCAGCAGAGCGACGCGGAGAAGGACGCCAAGCTCAAGCTCGCGTTCGATCGGGAGCTGGAAGACACCATTCTGCCGCAGATGGAGAAGAACACGACGAACGTCAACGATTATTACGTGCAGACCACCCGGGCGTTCCTGTTGATGCGCAAGGGCGCGGAGAAGCGCAGGGAAGCGCGCGATGCGTTTGTGGTGGCGGGCAAGGCGCGGCCCGACATCCAGGCCACGCAGGATCTGGTGCTGGGACTCGATATCAGCCTGGACGATGCGGAATCGGCCGAACGGCACGCCCGCGAAATCCTGTCGCGCGACCGCAAGAGCCCCTTGGCCAACTACGTGATGGGGGCGCTCGCGCTGCGCAAGACCGAATATCTGCAGGCCGAACTCTATCTCAAGCGCGCGACCGACCATGAACGTCCGGTGGTGCTGGCGATGAACGATCTCGCGGAGACGCTGCGCCGCCAGAAACGCTACGACGAGGCGGAGCGGTATGCGCGCAAGGCCATCCAGACGGAACCGAGGCTGTACGTGGCGTACGAGACTTTGGGCGCGGTGCTGATGGACAAGGGCGGCGACCTCAAGGAGGCCGAGGCCAACGTCCAGAAGGCGTGCGATCTGTCGAAGGTGGACGGCAAGGAAGAAGACGTGCGCATGCTGATTTCGCTGGCGCGGGTGCAGATTCTGGGCGGCAACAAGCAGGCCGGACGTCTCACGCTGCGCAAGGTGGATGCGCGCAAGTCGGAGTTGAGCGACTACGAACTGGGCGAATACGAGGATTTGAAGCGGAATGCTCGCTAGTCTCATATTGGCGGTGTCGTTTCAGGTGGGGCCGTTCTACGAGCAGCGCCCGAAGGACGACTATTACGCCGTGCGTCCGTTCTACGCGCACGAGGGCGACACTACCGATATCGTCTGGCCGCTCTTCACCAAGCACGAGACGTGGTGGCGCGCGCTACTCCTGATCCACAACCAGGACACCGGCTACGATCGCCAGTTCGAGGTGATGCCGTTCTGGTTCGACGGCGAGACGCGCGAGGGCGAGAAGTATTGGGGGCTTTTCCCCATTTACGGCCACCATCCGCACATCATGCTCGTGTACGATTGGGATTTCGTGCTGTGGCCGGTGTGGATGCGCTACCGGATGCCGCGTCCGTCCGAAGACAGGTGGATGACGTCCAACGTGGTGCTCTTTCCTTTCTTCCATTGGCGCGACGACGGCAGCTGGGGCGTGTGGCCGATTTGCGGCGTGGGGCACAAGCGCGAGAGCGATCATCGCTATGCGCTGTGGCCGTTCGTGACCTGGGCCGACTATCGCGAGGATCGCGACACGTCGGGGGAGGGCAGCAGCTGGTGGGTGTGGCCGCTCTACGGCAGCGTAGACCGTGCGCGCGAACGCCAGACGATGGTGGTGCCGCCTTTCTTCAGCTACACGGAGACGCCGGAGGTGCAGCGTTGGCGGCTGCCTTGGCCGTTCATCGAGTGGGAACGCGGACGCCAGCGGGACCGCACCAGCATCTTTCCGCTCTGGGAAAGCGTGGACGAAAAGCGCTATCTGGACGGCGAGGTGGACGCGCACACGACGCGTTTCGGCTACAAGCTGGTGGAGCTTTACGATACGGAAACGCGCGTTTTTCCGGTGTGGGCGGGAACCAAGGACGACTCCTATCTGCGCATTTGGCCGCTTTACGAACGCGAAAAGACGGGGTATGACACCGAGCATGGCGGAGTGTTGGCGCTGATGCCGATTCGCTGGGTGCCGCAGATCGATCGCAACTGGGCCAAATTCTGGACGTTTTACGAATTCGACACTTGTCCGGTCTATGCCGACCATTCGCTCTTGTGGGGAATAATCAGGTGGCGTACGTACGCAAAGTGACGAGACTCTGGTGCCGGGCGCTCCGGGTGGACCAGTGGACCAAGAACGGCGTGGTGATGCTGGCGTGGTTCTTTTCGGTGGCGGACGCGTCCCAACGCGATATCGTGCGCGGGTGGGAGTCGTTTTTGCTGGCGTTCGGCATGGCGGGGGCGTTCAGTCTCGTCTCGTCGGCCTTTTATCTGCTCAACGACGTTTCCGACTACGAGGAGGACCGGCGCCATCCCGTCAAGCGCCATCGTCCGGTGGCGGCGGGGCTGGTGGACAGGATAGTGGCGATCCGGGTGGCGTTGGTGCTCTTCGCGACCGGATTTGCGTATCCCGCATTGGTGGTCATCATCGCGCCGGGGCGGACTTTGGCGTTCGCTACCGTGCTGGCCTATACGGTGATGCAGTGCCTTTACACCGGATTTCTGAAGCGCGTGCCGTACGTGGACGCGATCACGCTTTCGGCCGGATTCGTATTGCGCGCGGTTGCCGGCGCGGCAGTCATCACCGCGTATATTTCGCCTTGGCTCTTGGTGTGCACGTTCACGCTGTCGCTCTTTCTCGCGCTCTGCAAACGCAAGTGCGAACTCGACATGGCCACTTCGAGCAGGCCGGTGCTCAAGAAGTATCATCGCAAAACGACGATCGCCGGAATCTGGGTGGCGGGGGCGCTGTCGGCGGGGGAATACCTTACGTACACGCTGCGCAGCAAGATGGGCCGCGCGTTTCCCTGGCTGTGGGTCACCGGAATTTTCGTGGCGTTGGGGATTCTCCGGTATATCTGGCTGTCGCGCCGGAACCAGGATACGGACCGGCCCGAGCGGATTCTCCTGTCCGACAAGTGGCTGTGGACGATATTGGCCGGGTATGCGACAACTAGCGTGTTGGCGGTATGGGTGGTGAGGATATGACGGCGCTCGAAAGCCTGCTGGCGCGTAGTCGCTTCGGGATGAAACCGGGCTTGGACGCCATCCGGGAAATCTGCCATAGGCTGGGAGATCCCCAGCTCGAGCTGGGCAAAGTGGTACACGTGGCGGGGACCAACGGCAAGGGCCAGACGTGCGCGATGCTCGATCATGCGCTGAGGTCGGCCAGGTTTTCGGTCGGCCGGTACACCTCGCCCCATCTCCTCAAGGTCAACGAGCGGTTTTTCTTCAATGGCCGGATGGTGGACGACGAAACCTTGGAGCGCGCGGCCAGTCGGGTGGAGGAAGTTTTGACTGGACTCGAGGCCACCTATTTCGAGGCGTTGACGGCAACGGCGTTTTTGGTGTTCCGCGAGCTCAAGTGCGACTATGCGATTTTGGAGACAGGTCTGGGCGGCAGGCTGGACGCCACCAACGTGTGCAGTCCGGTTTTGACCGTGATCACGAAAGTAGGACTCGACCATTGCGACTGGCTGGGCGACACGGTAGAGGCGATCGCGCGGGAAAAGGCGGGCATTCGCAAACCGGGCGTGGCGCTGCTCTTGGGCGAGAACGACGACCGGGTGCGCGAGACGATCAAGGCGGACTTCGAAGTAAAGTGCGACGGAGACTTCGTGGAGCAGAACCGGGCGTTGGCGATGAAGGCGTTGGAGCTTTTGGGGGTTAAGGACAAGCTGCCGGCAGATTTCGATTGGGGCGGGGCGGTATGGCCCGGGAGGACGGAGCAGATCGGGCGGTTTCTGGTGGACGGCGCGCACAATCCGCCCGGAGCGGAGGCGTTGGTGGCGTGGCTGAACAAAAATCGGCCGGGAGCGGAATATTCGCTCGTTTTCGGGGCGTGCGGCGACAAGAACGTGGATGCGGTACTGGAGATTTTGCGTCCGGTGGCGACTAGGGCGTATGCGGTGAAAACGCGCAATCCGCGCAGTATCGAGGCGGAAGAACTGGCGGGGAAAATGCGCGCGCACGGTTTCGAGGCGCAGGCCTGGCGGACGGGAAAACTCGAGGAGATTCCGGGTCCGGTGCTGGTGTGCGGCAGTCTATTTTTGGCGGGAGAGGCGTTGGAGGTGCTGGGCGCCTATCCCTGGGGCGAAATTCGCAACGATCCATGGGAGAAACTAAAATGAAAGATTCCCCTACAGTGGCTCTGGTATCGCTCGGCTGTGCCAAGAATGCGGTCGATCTGCAGCTGAGGGCGGGCAGAATGATCAAGTCGGGCTTCAAGCTCAGCGGCAACCCCGATCGTGCCGACGTTTGCGTGGTCAACACTTGCGCGTTCATCGAGTCCGCCCGCGAAGAGGCCGAGGCGGAAATAACCCGCGCGTTGGAGCTCAAGTCGCGCGGCAATTACGGCAAGGTGATAGTTTGCGGCTGCTACCCCAAGCGCTATCCCAAGGCGAAAGGCAAGTTTCCCGGCGTGGACGGCTGGGAGGGCGTGCCGGTCAGGTGGGAGGAGCCGGAGGTGCCGGGTTTGCGCTTTACCGGCAAGGCGTTCGCCTATCTCAAGATCGCGGAAGGTTGCGCGCACCGTTGCGCCTATTGCGCCATTCCCGGCATTCGCGGCAAGTACCGGTCGCGACCGATGGATTCCGTGTTGCGCGAGGCGCGCGTTTTGATCGAAACAGGATGCCGGGAACTCGATATCGTCGCGCAGGATCCCATGCTCTACGGGTGCGACTTCAAAACCCGGACGCGACTGGAGGACCTCTTGTGGAAGCTGGACGAAATCGAAGGGGACTTCTGGATCCGCGTCCTTTATTCCTATCCGAGCGAAATCACGCCCGGCTTCGTCGACTGGATGGCGAGGTCGCGCCATGCCGCCAAATACGTGGACGTGCCCTTGCAGCATACGGTGCCGGAGGTGTTGGAGCGGATGGGTCGCAAGAGCGCCATCGAGGCTTCGCGGAACATCGCCGACGCGCTCCGCGAATGCATTCCGGGGGTGACGCTTCGCACCACCATTCTGACCGGCTTTCCGGGCGAGACGGAAGCGCGCTTCAACATGTTGCTGTCGGATTTGCGGCGCATGCAGTTCGATCATCTGGGCTGTTTCGCCTATTCGCCGGAGGAGGGCACCAAGGGGTTCAAGATGTCGGGCCGGCCTTCGCGCAAACTGGCCGAGGCGCGCGAAAAGGCGGTGATGGGCCAGGCGCAGGCGCTTTGGTCGGTCAAGAGCAAGCGGATGCTGGGCAAGGAGTTCAAGGCGCTCGTGACGTCGCCCGGGGTGGCGCGAATGGAAAGCCAGGCCCCGGATGTGGACGGCGTAGTCTATCTCGATTCGGACGAGGTGGGCGATTTCGTGACCGTGCGGCTCGACAAAGTGAAAGGGTTCGATTTTGAAGGCCATACCGTACGTTAACGACGAAGTGGTGACCCGGGCCGAAAAGTACTACATTTTCGACTGGGACGACAACATTCTCCACATGCCCACCAAGATCCGGCTGGAGCACAAGGAGCCGGACGGAACCTGGAAGCCGGTGGAGGTGTCGACCGCGCTTTTCGCCATCGTGCGCAACGACACCGAAAACTACCGTCCGCCCAGCGATGGCGGGTGGGATGCGGCTTTCAAGTATTTCGCGGACGCGCCCGACGCCAACTATTTTCTGTGCGACACCATCGAGGCGCTGGAACGCATCGAGCACGGGGAGAAGCCGGGTCCCAGCTATCTGGCGCTCAAGAAGACGTTGCGCGAGGGGAGGCTCTTCGCCATCGTCACCGCGCGCGGACACAGCGCCAAGACGTTGGAACTGGCGGTAAGGGTGTTCATCAAGTACGCGCTCACCGATCGCGATCGCGAAGAGATGATGAGCAATCTGCGCGGCTACCGCAAGCATTTCGACCACGTGGAAAAGTTCGGCACCGACGCCGAAGAGCTGGACTACTATCTTTCCATGTGCCACTATTCCGGCGTGATGGACAGCCGGTTTTTCGAGCGCGTCAAGCACGATCCGGTCTATCTCGAACGCATCAAGGAAAATCCCTCCGCGCGCTTCCCGGAGCTGGCCAAGGAATACGCCATCCGCGACTTCGTGGAGCACATTTTCCACACCTTGAAGCGCAACGGCATGACCGACAAGCCGGTGTCCATCGGCTTTTCCGACGACGACAAGAACAACGTGCGCATCGTCTCGCGCTACATCGAAAACGAATTGGGGCGGCGCTTCGAGGGGTTCAAGTTCGTCGTCTACGACACCTCCGACCGGACGCTCGAAAAGGGTCGCAAGCTGGTGGTGTCGATGCCCGGAAGACTCTTTTGAAGAAAGGAAACAGGATAAAATGATCAGCGACCAGGTAAAGACCGGCAAGGAGCGCGCACCTCATCGGAGTCTCCATTTCGCGTGCGGGCTGAAGCGGCAGGATCTCAAAAAGCCGTTCATCGGCATCTGCAACAGCTACGAGAGTTTCGTGCCCGGACATTGCCATCTCAACCGGGTGGGCGCCTTCCTCAAAAAGGCCGTCGAAGAGGCCGGGGGCGTGGCGATGGAATTCAACACGATCGCGGTGTGCGATGGCATCGCGATGGGCCACAGCGGGATGAAGTATTCGCTGCCCAGCCGCGAGCTCATCGCCGACAGCGTGGAGACGGTGGCCAGGGCCCATTGTTTCGACGCCATGATTTGCGTGCCCAACTGCGACAAGATCGTGCCCGGCATGCTGATCGGGGCGCTGAGGGTCAACATCCCCACGATTTTCGCTTCCGGCGGACCGATGGCGCCCGGCAAGCATCCGGTGAGCGGCAAGGACAGCGACCTCAATTCCGTCTTCGAGGCGGTAGGCGCCGAAAACGTCGGCAAGATCACGGCCAAGGAACTGGAAAAGGTGGAGGAAACGAGCTGTCCCGGTTGCGGCAGCTGCTCGGGCATGTTCACCGCCAATTCCATGAACTGCCTGTACGAGGCGTTGGGGTTGGCGCTGCCGGGGAACGGCACGATTCTGGCCATCGATCCCCGGCGCCAGGACCTGTACCGGGCGGCCGCCAAACGCATCGTGCAGATGGCAAAAAAGGGCGCGCCGCTGCCGAAAGATCTGGTGACGCGCGATTCGCTGGACAACGCGCTCACGCTCGATATGGCGATGGGCGGATCCACCAACACGGTGCTGCATACTTTGGCCATCGCCCGCGAGGCGGGAGTGGATTTTTCGCTCGAACGTATGAACGAGATTTCGGCCGCCACGCCCTATATCTGCAAGGTGGCGCCGTCGGGCCATTATCACGTGGTGGACGTGGACCGCGCGGGTGGCATCATGGGCATTTTGAAGCGGGTTTCGGCCGTCGCCAAGTATCTGCATTTGGATACGCCGACTGTGAGCGGCAAGACGTTGGGCGGGCAAATCCGGTCGGCCAAGATCACGGACGACGACGTGATCCGGACCTTGGATAATCCGTATTCCCAGGACGGGGGCCTCGCGGTATTGTGGGGCAATCTGGCCGAGCGCGGATCGGTGGTCAAGAAAGGCGGCGTGGCGCCGTCCATGATGACGTTCACCGGCAAGGCCATCTGCTTCGATTCGCAGGAAGAGGCGTGCGCGGGAATTCTGGGCGGCAAGGTCAAGCCCGGGCACGTGGTGGTCATCCGCTACGAAGGTCCCAAGGGCGGACCCGGCATGCAGGAGATGCTGGCCCCCACCTCCTACATCATCGGTCAGGGACTGGGCGAAAGCGTGGCGCTCATCACGGACGGACGCTTTTCCGGCGCCACTCACGGCGCTTGCGTGGGGCATGTTTCGCCGGAAGCGGCCGAGGGAGGTCTCATCGGTCTCTTGCGCGACGGCGACGAAATCACGATCGACATTCCGCGCAGGGCCATCGACGCCAAATTGTCCAAGTCGGAAATCGCGCGTCGGCGCAAGGAACAGGCCAAAACGCCTTGGACGCCGCGCATCAAGGGCGGCTGGCTGGAAAGGTACGCGCATTTCGTTGGGAACGCTTCCACCGGAGCTTCGCTGAAGGCATGACGGCGCGGGGTCTTTCGCTGATGAGCGGCGGACTGGACAGCCAGTTGGCCGTCAAAGTGTTGCAGCTGGCCGGCGCGGAAGTGGAAGGCGTGTGCTTTTCGACTCCCTTTTTCGATTGCACGTCCGCCCGGAAAGCGGCAACGGCCTTGGGGATAAAGCTGCACGTCATCGACTTCACGGACGATGAAATAAAGCTCATCGAAAATCCTCCGCACGGCTTTGGCGGGGCGATGAATCCCTGTATCGACTGCCACGCCACCATGATCAAGCGCGCGGGCGAGTTGATGGCCAAATTGGGGTACGACTTTGTGGCCACCGGCGAGGTGATGGGTCAGCGACCCATGAGCCAGAACAAGCAGGCGCTCGGCGTGGTGGAAAAGTCGAGCGGAATGAAGGGCAGGCTGGTAAGACCCTTGAGCGCCAAACTGCTGGAACCCACCATCCCCGAACTCGAAGGCAGGCTCGATCGCGAGCAGTTCCTGGACATCAGCGGACGCAGTCGCGAGCGGCAGATCAAGTTGGCGGAGGAACTGGGGGTCAAGGATTATCCTTCGCCCGCCGGAGGTTGCAAGCTGACGGAAGACGGTTTTTCGCGCAAGTTGCGGGACCTCATGGAGCACGAGGGCTTGGGCAACCGGGAACTCGTGGATCTCTTGCTGACGGCGCGGCGTTTCCGGCTTCCCGGGGGGACTTCGGTCATTCTCGGTCGCGACCGGAATGACAACGCGCTTCTCAAGACCAAGGCGCATCTGGGGACTCTTTTGTCGCCGGTCAATTGTCCCGGTCCTACCGCGCTCATCCCGGCGCGTTTGGAGTCCATTCCGCCGGCCGATCTTTTGCTGGCCCAACGATTGGTGGCCGCCTACAGTCGCGGCGACCGGTTGCCGGGCGATATCGAACTCAATCTGGGGGCCGTACCCGGTCCCTACGACCGCACCCTGTTCAAGGATTTCCAGATATGCTAGACGCCACTGTCGCTTTCATCCAGAATTACGGCTACGTCATGATTTTCGTGTTCATGGCCGTCGAATCGAGCTTCATTCCCTTCCCGAGCGAAGTGGTGATGATTCCCGCCGGATTCATGGCGGCGCGCGGCGAGTTGTCGTCGTCGTGCCTGGCGGTGTTGACGGCCATCGCGGGATCGATCGCGGGAGCCTACGTCAACTACTATCTGGCGTTGTGGGTGGGCCGGCCGTTCCTCGAAAAGTACGGCAAGTATTTCTTCATCCAACGCGAACCGCTCGACCAGGCGTGCGAGGTGTTCAATCGCTACGGTGCGGCCACCACTTTCGTCTGCCGGCTCGTGCCGGTGATTCGCCAGCTGATTTCCATTCCGGCCGGCATTTCGCGAATGAAACTGTTGCCGTTCACTTTCTTTACGGCCTTGGGCGCCGGAATCTGGTCGGCGATTCTTTGCGCCATCGGCTACGCGTTGGGCCAAAGCGCGCGCGACATGTCGTATGCGGAACTGCTCGAGCAGGGCAAGTCGATGGCGCAGCACCATCTGCCGTCGGTCATCATCGGGGCGGCGGTGCTGGTGGCGGCGTACGCGTTGGTGCACAAGGCGGTGGTCAAATGCTGCTCGAAGTAAGAAATCTCGATATCCGCTTCAACCTGGGCGGCGGGACGATTTCCAATCCGGTGCGCGGCGTCAGTTTCGACGTGCCGGAAGGGGGACGCGTGGCCATCGTGGGCGAGTCTGGGTCGGGCAAGAGTCTTACCGCGCTCGCCATCGGAGGGCTGGTGGATCGTGCCATCATTTCCGGCACGATTGCCGGCTCTCCCCGCATCGCCTACATCTTCCAGAATCCCATGCAGAGCCTCAATCCCGTCATGCGCATTCGCGATCAGATCCGGGAAGTGGGCGAGATCGATCTGGGGCTGGTGGGACTCCCCGCCGACACCGGACGCAAGTATCCTTGCCAGCTTTCGGGCGGTCAGCAGCAGCGTGTGATGATTGCGATGGCGTTGGCGCAAAATCCGGAATTGCTGGTGGCGGACGAACCCACTACCGCGCTCGACGTGACCACGCAGAAAGAAGTGCTCGAACTCGTCGATCGCCTCGCGGACGCGCGCAAGATGGCGGTATTGCTCATCACGCACAATCTAGGGCTGGTGGCCAGGCATTCGCGCTACGTCAACGTAATGTATGCCGGAGAGATTGTCGAGGCGGGTCCGGTGCACGATATATTGTATAACCCGGTGCACCCCTACACCAAGGGGTTGTTGTCGGCCGTTCCGCGTCTGGATAGGCCAAAAGACGCGTTTTTGGCGGATATTCCGGGGGTGGTACCGCCTCCCACCGACTGGCCAACCGGATGCGCGTTCCATCCGAGATGCGCTTTGGCGGGTAAAGATTGCACAATAAAATCAAGGGTGGAGTGCGTGTCGCGTGCGCCTCGCCATTGATTTTATTGATTTTTTCAAAAAACCCTCTTGACAAACTATAGTAAAATAAGGTATAATATTAGCATCTTAACCGGGAAATCGTTCCCGGAGCGGACAACCAAAACCAAAAAGGATCAAACATCATGGCAAAGAAGGAAGTCGTTCCTACCACCAAGAGCGGAATCATGGCTGCTGTCGCCGAGGCCGCTGGCATCACCAAGAAGCAGGCTGCCGCCGCTTACGACAAGCTCGTCGAGATCGCGGTGAAGGGCGCCAAGCAGGAAGAGAAGGGCCTGACCCTCCCGGGTCTGGGCAAGGTGAAGCTCATCAAGCGTCCCGCTCGCATGGGCCGCAATCCCGCCACCGGCGAAGCCATCAAGATCAAGGCCAAGAAGGTCGTCAAGATCGTCGCTTGCAAGGCGCTCAAGGATGCCATCCTCGGCTAATCGCCTGCTTGATCTAACGGAAAGGGCGCGGAGCGATCCGCGCCTTTTTTGTTACTTGCGGGTGGATTCGGCGATCGCGGCTTGGATGGCGGAGGCGAATTGGCTCCCGGCGCGGGAGAGATTGCCTTTGCGGCGCAACAGACCTACGCGGATGGTGTCGCCCAGTTCCAGCGGGACCTTGACGATGTCCGGTCCGTTGAGTTGCCGGCTGAGACCGCCGGAAGCTACGGTGTAGCCGTCCAACTCGAGAATGAGATTGGTCATCGTTCCGCGATCGCGTACGCGGATGTTCTTTTTGCGCTCGATGGAAGGCATGACTTCTTCCGCGAAATACAGCGCGTTTTCGGCGCCTTGCTCGTAGGAAATATACGGGTAGGGGTCCAGCCATTGGGGTTTGATGCGCTTTTCTTTGGCCAGCGGATGCTTTTTGCCCAGAAAGACATGCGGTTTGCTGGTGTACAGTTCCTCGAACACCAGGCCGCGTTTGCGGAATATCTTGCCCAAGGCCGATTCGTTGCGCCGGTACAGATACAACACCCCCACTTCGCTCTTGAAGTTGGCCACGTCGTCGATCACCTCGCTGGTGACCGTTTCGCGCAAGGTGAAGTCGTATTCGTCCGACAGGTTGGCCTTTACCACCCGCACGAACGCGTCCACCGCGAAAGCGTAGTGCTGGCAGCTGACCGCGAACTGCGGCAGGCGCACGGTCTTGCCGGTGTATTTGGCGGTTATGCGTCCGGCGTCGTCCAATATCTGCCGGGCGCTGGCCAGAAATTCCTCGCCCTCGCGCGTCAGCACCGTTCCTTTGGGGGTGCGGACGAAAATGGCGATTCTTAGCTCCTCTTCCAGGAGGCGCACCGATTCGGTCAGGGTCGGTTGGGAAACGAACAGCCGGGCGGACGCTTCGGTGAAGGTTCCGTACTTGGCGATTCCGTCCACATATCTCAATTGTTGGAGTGTCATGCGGATATTATACCATAAACCGGTTCCGGTTGTCAATAGGAAAAAGCTATGGCTATTCAATATTAATTCCAATTGGACTATCGGAGGAAAATATGGTATACTATTCGTCATCTGCTCCGGAAAAGGTTCCGGGACGGACCAATGAAAGGAAAAGACCAATGAGCGAACGCAAACTGCACATCGAGACGCTGGCGATCCATGCGGGACAGGAACATCCGGATCTCGCCACCAATTCCCGGGCGGTGCCGGTATACCGCACTACCGCCTACAACTTCAACAATTCGCAGCATGGCGCGAATCTTTTCGCGCTCAAGGAGCTGGGCAACATCTACGCCCGGCTTATGAACCCCACCAACGACGTGCTGGAAAAGCGCCTCGCCGCGCTCGAGGGCGGAGCTGCCGCCAAGACGCTCGCGAGCGGCACTGCCGCCATCTACTTCACCATCACCAATATCGCCCGGCATGGCGACGAAATCGTGGCGCCCTCCAACCTCTATGGCGGAACGTTCGCGCAATTCGACGCGATTTTGCCGAATGTCGGCATCAAGGTCAATTTCACTCCGGTCAACGACTTCGAGGCGGTAGAGGCGGCGATCAACGAAAAGACCCGGCTCGTATTCGTCGAGGCGGTCGGCAACCCCGCGCTCGATATCGCCGACATCGAAAAATACGCCGAAGTGGCGCATCGCCACCATTTGCCGCTCGTGGTGGACGCCACGTTCACGCCGCCGCCTTTGTTGCGACCCTTGGAGCACGGCGCGGATTTCGTGATCCATTTCCTCTCCAAATGGATCGGGGGGCACGGCGCGGGAATCGGCGGAGTGGTGGTGGAGAAAGGCGGATTCGACTGGACCGACCCCAAATTCGCGCTCTACAACGAGCCGGACAAGGGCTATCACGGACTTCGTTTCGCGCACGACCTCCCCGACCCTTTGAAGCCGATCGCCTTTTCCATCCGGCTTTTGACGGTAGGCATCCGCAACCAGGGTCCCACGCTCGCGCCGGATTCGGCCTGGATATTCCTTCAGGGGGTGGAGTCGCTGCCGCTTCGGATCGCCCGACATTCCGAGAACGCGCTCCGGGTGGCGCAATTCCTGTCGAGCCATCCCAAGGTGGCGTGGGTCAAGTATCCCTCCCTCTCCCAGCCGGAACTGGCCAAGAAGTATCTGCCGGACGGCGCCGGCGGCATGGTGGTGTTCGGGGTGAAGGGCGGTTCGGAAGAGGCGCGCAAGGTGACGGACGCGGCGAACGGGCAGATATTCTCGCTCCTCGCGAACGTGGGCGACACCAAGAGTCTCATCATCCATCCAGCCTCCACCACGCATTCGCAGCTTTCGGACGAAGATCTGCGCAAGGGCGGAGTGGCGCCGGAACTCATTCGCCTCTCCATCGGACTCGAGCACATCGACGACATCCTCGCCGCGCTCGCAGACGCCCTAGCGACCATTTGAACTATTGGCGAAAATGCCCTTGAAAATCGCGGGAAAATATGATATACTATTATGTCAAGGAAACGGAAAATGAGGAAGATCGAAAATAGCATCATCGGCAAAGTGGGCGGCACGCCGCTCGTGGAGATCCAGAAGTCGCTCAACGTTGGCGGGGCGCGAGTTCTCGCCAAGGTGGAGTTTTTCAATCCTGGCGGGAGCGTCAAGGACCGGGTGGCGCTCGCGATGATCGAGTCGGCCGAGGCGGACGGAACCTTGCAGCCGGGCGCGACGATCATCGAGCCGACGAGCGGCAACACCGGAGTGGGACTTGCCCTGGTGAGCGCGGTGCGCGGCTATCATCTCATTCTCACCATGCCCGAAACGATGAGCATTGAGCGGAGGAAGCTCGCGGCCGCCTATGGCGCGGAGATCGTCCTCACTCCCGGCGCGGCCGGCATGAAGGGTGCCATCGCCAAAGCGGAGGAGCTGCGCGATTCCATTCCCGGCTCGGTCATTCTGCAGCAGTTCGAGAATCCGGCCAACCCTCGGGCGCACTACCGGACCACCGGACCCGAAGTCTGGGCGGACACCAACGGGGAAGTGGCGGCGTTCGTCGCGGGCGTGGGCACGGGCGGCACCATTACCGGCACGGGCAAGTATCTCAAGGAACAAAATCCCGCCATCAAACTCGTGGCCGTCGAGCCGGACACTTCGGCCGTACTCTCGGGCGGCAACCCGGGACCCCACAAGCTGCAGGGCATCGGCGCGGGCTTTGTTCCCAAAGTGCTGGACCGAACGCTTATCGACGAAATCGTCCCCGTTTCGGCCGAGAATGCAGGCCGGACGGCTCGGGCGGCCTCGGCGCAGGCTGGTCTTTTGGTGGGCATCTCGTCGGGGGCGGCGCTGTGGGCGGCGCTCGAGCTTGCGAAGCGACCCGAATTTGCCGGCAAGACGATCGTGGTGCTGCTGCCCGACACGGGCGAGCGGTATCTTTCCACTTGGCTTTTCGATTAAGTTATGAGCATTCTCGACTATCTCAAAACTCAAGGCATCGACCCCGCGAGTTCCATTGTGGAGGTTAACGGACATGTCTACCGGGTGGGAACGGATTTTTCCCGGATCGAGTATCGGGAGGGCGACAAGGTTGAAGCGTTTCGCATCGTTGCCGGCGGCTGAAGTGCGCGAGATGGTGCGCACCTGGGACCGGGCCCGATTGCTGGACCTGGCGCACGAGCTCACGGTCGAATTCGCGCCGCGCACGTTCGATTTCTGCGCCATCGTCAGCGCCCGGCAAGGCAAGTGCACCGAAAACTGCAAGTGGTGCGCGCAGTCCGCGCATTACGCGACCGGGTGCGAGACTTACGGCTGGATCGGTAGCTTAGGGTGCGTGGAAGCGGCGCGCCGGGCTCAGTCGAACGGCGCCAATCGCATCGGCATCGTCACTTCCGGCCGGGGCCAGACCGATAAGCAAATCGACGAAATCTGCGCGGCGATCCGGGCGATGCGCCAGGACACCAAGCCGCACGTGTGCGCTTCCTTGGGACTCGTCACGCGCGAACAGCTTTCGAAGCTTAAGGCGGCCGGGCTGGAGCGCATCCACTGCAATCTCGAAACTTCCCTCGCCCGTTTTGCGGAACTCTGCACCACCCACACCTACGCCGACAAGCTCGCCACCCTGAAGGCGGCCAAGGAGCTGGGTTTCCAGGTCTGCTGCGGAGGCATCATCGGCATGGGCGAAAGCGTGGAGGATGTGATCGATTTCGCGTTCACGCTTCGCGAGGTGGGGCCGGATTCGATTCCGGTCAACATTCTCCATCCCATCAAAGGCACGCCGTTGGGCGACCTGCCGCGCCTTTCCCTCGACGACATCCTGCTCCGCATCGCCGTTTTGCGCATCGTCAATCCGTCCATTCCCCTCCGTTTCGCGGGTGGCCGGCGCGATCTCACCGACGACGAGGCCAGGCGTTGCATCCATGCGGGAATCGATGCCGGCATCGCGGGTCCCTTGCTCACCACCCCCGGCGCCGATTACGACGACGACCGCGCCCTCGCCAAAGAAGCCGGCTATCGCGTCTCCCCCGACTGGTCCTGACGGGCCGCTCCCATTTTTCGCCTCCAGCACTTTTTGCTTGCTTTTCGGGGCGGAATATGGTATAATATAAGGTAACAATCGAAAAACCGTCTCGTGGAGGGATGCAAGATGAGCGAACGCGTGAATATTATCTGTCTAAAGTGGGGTACGGTGTATCCGGCCGAGTACGTGAATAGGCTGTATGCCGGGGTGAAGCGTCACCTCAAACGGCCTTTCCGTTTCGTGTGCTTTACGGACGACGGCTCGGAGCTCGCGGAGGGTATCGATGCGCAGCCCATTCCCAAGGCGCCTGACAACTGGAAGCATACGGACTGGTACGGCAGCCACTGGCCGAACATCTACGTGAAGCTCTGTCTCTTCCGGCCCGGCGAGGGGGGACTCGAGGGTCCCACGCTCTTTCTCGACATCGACCAGATCATCACCGGCGATCTCGATCCGCTCTTCGACTACCGCCAAGGTGAATTCTGCATCATCCACAACTGGGTGGAACTCAGAAAGCGCATTTTCCGTCGCCAGCCGGACATCGGCAACTCCTCCTGCTTCCGCTTCGACGCGGGCGAAAAGAGCGCCTACATCTACCAGAAGTTCGTGGACGAAATGGACATCGCCCAGGATCGACGCTATTTCCGCACCGAGCAGGAATACATGACGCACGCGGTGGGGCTCGACAAGGTCAATTGGTGGCCGGACAACTGGATCCGGTCCTTCAAGCGCAGCGCCTGCTGGCCCTGGCCGCTCAACCATTTCCTGACGCCGCGCTTCCCGGCGGGCACGCGCATTCTCTGCTTCCACGGCCAGCCCAATCCCATCGACGCGATCGGCGGATTCAAGGGCAAGCACTTGAATACTTGGACGCTTCCCGCGCCTTGGGTGGAAAAAATGTGGAACGAGGGCTGAGGCGATGATTGGCGCGATAATGCTGATGACGGCGATTGGCGTATACCCGACCCCCAAGCAGGTCCAGGAACTGCCGGGCAAGTTCGGGACGGCGGACTATATCGTCTACGACGTGCAGGACTGGAAACTCAAGCCGGAGGAGTACGAGCTTACGCTCACCAACGGCGTCGCGGAAATCCGGTCGAACGGCGACGTGGGCGCGTTCTACGCCCGGCAGACGCTGGGGCAGCTGGTGCCCAAGCTCGCGGAAATACCCAACCTCTCCATCAAGGACAAGCCGGACATTCCGCTGCGCGGCGTGGTGGAGGGATATTACGGACGACCCTGGGGCACGGCCGGACGCATCTCCACGTTGGAGTTCATGGGCCGGTGCAAGATGAATCTCTTCCTCTACGGCCCCAAGGACGACCCCTACCATCACGAGAAATGGCGTGAGCCGTATCCCGAAAAAGAGGCGCAGGATTTCCAGCGGCTTTTGGAGGTGGCGCGCAAGAACAAGATTCGCTTCTACTGGGCCATCCATTTGGGCGGTACTTTCCGCAAGGGCGGCGAGGCGGAAGCGGCAGATACGGAGTCGCTCCTCAAAAAGCTGGACGCCATGTACGATCTGGGCGTGCGGGCCTTTGCGGCGTTCTTCGACGACTTTGGCGACGCGGATGCGGAATTCCACGCCAAGATCTGCAATCTGATCGGCGCGCATCTGGCCAAGAAGGGCGACGTGCAGCCGCTCATCATGTGTCCCAACGTCTATTGGGGTCGCGGCGAACACGAATACACCAAAATTCTGGGCGAGAAGCTGGACCCCCAGACGATGATCATCTGGACGGGCCACCGGGTGTGCGCGGACATTCTCGCGTCGGACGTCAAGGCGGTGAGCAAGTCGTACCGGCGCGCGCCGTTCGTGTGGTGGAACTGGCCGGTCAACGACTATTGCCGCTCGAAAGTGCTGATGGGTCGCACGTACGGACTCGAGCGCGCCAAATTCTCCGGCTTCGTCACCAATCCGATGGAGAATTGCGAAGCCAACAAGGTGGCGCTTTTCGGCGTGGCGGACTGGTGCTGGAACGGCAAGGCGTTCGATTCCAACCGCAACTGGGACGAAGCGTTCAAGCGCATCTATCCCGACGAGGAAGTGGCGCGGGCCATGAAGATTTTCGCGACGCACAATTCCGACCAGGCGCCGAACGGCCAGCTCTATCGTCGCGAGGAGAGCGAGGGCGAGTGGACCTTTGCGGAAATCGCCGAGGCGATGGACGTGCTTAAGCGCAAGTTGCCGATGGAAGAGCCGCAACTTTGGTGGGAACTGGAGGGCTGGATCACCGACCTCGATTGCCTGGCCAAGATGGGGCTTAAGCTCCAGGAACTGGAAAAGACCGAAGGCGAAATGGCGCGCAAGCACATTTTGCGGGACGTTTGGCAGCTTAAGGAAATCCAGCTCGAAAACGCCAACAAGCACGTGGAGAAGTTCCGCGCGGCCACTTTCGAGAACGACGCGAGGCAAGTGAAGCCGCCAGCAACCGGCACGCTCAAAGTGAAGCCGGAAGTGGAACGGCTGATGAAATGACTTCGGTTACTCTAAAACCGGGACGCGAACATAGCGTAAAGTCGGGGCACCCCTGGGTGTTTTCGGGGGCGCTTGCGAGTCCCGCCTCGAGCGCGGTAGAGGAAGTGGAGGTTTTGAGCGCGTCCGGCGAACGGCTGGGGAAGGGCGTCTATTCGCCCGCGAGCATGATTCGGGTGCGGCTTATAAAGGGCGAGGTGGAAGATCGAGTAAGGTCGGCGCTTAGGCTCCGTTCGCCCGGACCTAGAACCGGGACGCGACTTGTCAACGCGGAGAATGACGGGATCCCGGGTTTGGTGGCGGACTGGTATGATGGACACGTAGTATGCCAATTTACTTCGGCTTTGGCGGAGTTCTATCGCGAACGGATAGTCTCGGCGCTCAAGGAACTTGACGGAATCAAAAGCATCTCGGAGCGGCTCGACAACGATTCGCGGCGCAAAGAGGGGATGCTCACGGAAACCAAGTGGCGATTTGTCTGGGGCGAGGAGCCGCCGGAGCTGACGGAGATCGAGGAGAACGGCATCAAGTTTGGGGTGGACGTAAGGAACGGCCACAAGACCGGGTTTTATCTCGATCAACGCGAGGCGCGGCGCATCGTGGGGGAATTTGCGCCAGGTCGGACCGTGCTCAATTGCTTCGCCTACACGGGCGGTTTCGGCATCTATGCAGCCAAAGCGGGAGCGAAAAGCGTTACGCAAGTGGACCTGTCCGAAGGGGCGTTGGAGCTTGCCCGGCGAAATGCGGAGCTGAACGGGGTAAGCTGCGAAACCGTCAACGCCGACGTCTTCAAGTATTTGCGCACTTGTCGGGACGCGGGGAAAAAGTTCGATTTGATCGTCCTCGACCCGCCCAAATTCGCGGAATCGAAGAGCCAGCTCATGAAGGCGGCGCGCGGATATAAAGACATCAATCTCCTCGCGATGAAGCTCTTGAGTCCGGGGGGAATCCTATCCACGTTTTCCTGCTCGGGGGCGATGACGCCGGAATTTTTCGACCAGATTATCCGCGAGGCGGCCATCGACGCCAAACGCGATTTCCAGATCGTCGCGCGCACCCGTCAGGCATCCGATCATCCGGTAGCCTTGAATTTCCCCGAAGGACTTTATTTGAAAGGAACGATACTGCGTGAACACTGATCTCTTCGCTTTGAACACCCGCTACGGCGCGCCGGGGCGGATCGTTTTCCATCAAGGTTTGGGCGGCTATCCGGAAGTGGTGCTGTCCAACCAGTTCGGCACGGCGGAAATTTCGCTCTTGGGGGCCAACGTGCTCTCCTATCGCCCGACGGGCCACTCGCCGGTCCTCTTCCGGAGCGACTACAAAGACTACGTGCGCGGCAAGGAAGTGCATGGCGGCTGTCCCCTCTGCTGGCCTTGGTTCGGCAAGAGCGGCGAGCCGGGGTCCAAGTCGCACGGGTTTGCGCGGTTCTGCGTGTTCGAGGTGCGGGGGTCGGCCTATTCCGAAGAGATGACGGAAATCACCTTGGGGCTCAAGTCCGACGACGAGACGCGCAGCGTATGGAAGAACGACTTCGATCTCGAATACAAGATTTCCGTGTCTATGAAGCTCAATCTCACCTTGACCACCAAGAATACGGGGTCGGAGGAGATGACGCTTACCGAAGGGTTCCATCCCTATTTCCGGGTGATGGATCGCAATCTCTGCGAGGTGAAGGGGGTGGCTGGTCTCGAGTACATCGATGCGCGCGACATGAGTACGCATACCTTTGCGGGCGATTTCAAGACCGACAGCGAAGCCGATCATGTGATCCGGCTCAAAACCGAACCCAAGCACGAGTTCGCGCTCATCGACAACGGACTTAAGCGGGCCATCGCGCTAGTTTCGGACGGCAACAAGAAGCTGGTGGTGTGGAATCCGGGGCCCAAGGAAATCTACGACCTCGCCGCCGACGATTGGCAAAAGTTCCTGTGCGTGGAGCCGGCCACCTTGTGGCGCGACGAAGCGTTTATCTTGAAGCCCGGCGAGAGCCATACGCTCACTGCCGCCATCCAAAGCACGCTCGCGCAATGAAACGCATGGCCAGGGAAGTGGGTAGCCTCGAGTCGCATCGGGGGTTCTTGGGCAAGCCGGGCAAAAAGGGGAGCGTGGAGCCGTTTCCATGTAGGGCTTCGGACGTATTCAAGACGCAGGTCAAAGGCCTCAAGGAGCGACTTTCCGCCATCGGGTGCAAGGACGTGTGTCTGGGGCTTTCGGGGGGACTCGACTCCACCTTGGCGCTCCTCGTGGCGGAAACTGCCTTCCGGGAACTGAAGCTCGATAAGGCCGGCATCCACCTCTGCACGATGCCGGGTTTCGGCACCACCCGTCGCACCAAAGGCAACGCGGAAAAGCTGGCCGAGGGTCTGGGTCTCGGGTGCGAGACGATCAGCATCGTCAAAGCGTGCCGCCAGCACTTCAAGGACATCGGGCACGACGGCAAGACGCCCGACATCACTTTCGAGAACGCGCAGGCGCGTATGCGGACCTTGATTCTCTTCGACAAGGCCAACATGCATCACGCGCTCAATCTGGGCACGGGGGACATGTCGGAAATCGCGCTAGGGTGGTGCACGTACAATGGCGACCACATGTCGCACTTTGCCGTCAATTCGGGCGTGCCCAAAACGATCGTGCGCAAGGTTTGCGCCTGGTGGGCCAAGACGAATCCGGGTCCGGCGGCCGACGCGATTTTGGACATCATCGCCACGCCCATCAGTCCCGAACTCATCCCCGGGCAGCAGACGGAAAAGACGGTTGGGTCCTACGAGCTCCACGACTTTTTCCTCTGGAATTTCGTGATGAACGAGATGGGGAAAAAGGAGCTCCAGGCGAGCGCGGAAAAATATTTCGCGGGGAAGTTCGGCAACAAGGAAATCGCGGGCACGCTCGATATATTCCTCAAGCGCTTCTTCACCCAGGCGTTCAAGCGCAACTGCGCGCCGGACGGAATCAAAGTGTTCGCGTTCGATTTGAGTCCCAAGGGCTTCGCGATTCCGTCCGATCTGGGAGTGCCGGAAATTTTCCGATGAAGTCGCGTTTGCCGTTCGATATTCTCTACGAGGACGACCGGATAATCGTCATCGACAAGCCGGCGGGACTCCTCACCACGCATACCAAAGTGACGGGTCGTGCGGCCCGGGAGAGCCAGGCGACGGCCGAGAATTTCCTCAACGACTACGTGCGCAAGGGTCAGGCCAAGTCCAAGAAGCGCGTGTGGCTGGTGCATCGGCTGGACCGGGAGACTTCGGGCGTCATGATGTTCGCCAAAGACGAGGCTACGGCCAACTGGTACCGGGACAACTGGAGCGAGCTCACGGAAAAGACGTATGTCGCGAAAGTGGAAGGGAAACTCGAGGCGGACGAGGGTCGCTTCGAGAGCTATTTGAAGGACGACCCCATGACGATGAAGGTTCGGAGCGTGGGGCCGGACGAAGGCGGGAAACTGGCCATTACGGAGTGGAAGCGACAGGGCGATCAGGTGGAGGTCAAACTCAAGACGGGACGCAAAAACCAGATCCGGGTGCACTTCGCGGAGGCGGGGCATCCGGTCAAAGGGGACGAAAAATACGGTGCGCGCAAGTCGGATAGACTCTACCTGCACGCCAAGGAACTCAAGGTGAAACTGAGGAGCGGCGAGTGGAAAACTTTCTCAAGCTGAGCCCGTATATCGCGTGGATGGTGCTGATGATGGCGGGGCTGCCTTATTGGCTCAGAACCGTCTGCTCGGGTTTGCTCCTCTTGCCCCTTGCGTGGCGACTTAGGGAATCGCTCAAAGTCGACGTTCCCGGCATCGTGGCAGGGGTCTTTGCGGGACTTGCCGTGTTCCTCATCTGGATCGCCCCGGAAACGTTCGGCTGGGTGGCTACCCCGGAAAAGCCGGCCGTACCTTACCCCTATATCCAACTCGTCGGCAGCGCTTTCGTCATCGCAACGGCCGAAGAGCTGTTTTTCCGCGACTGGCTCTACAACTGGCTCGCAACAAGCTGGTCGCGCAAGTCGGCCGCGCTCCTGATGCTCGCGCTTTTTGCGGTCGAACACGACAAGTATATTTGCGCTTTGGTGGCCGGAGCCGTTTATTTTGCGCTGTATTTGCGTCGGGGGCTTGCTTCCGCCATCGCCGCGCACGTCGTCACCAATTTTGCGCTTGGCGTATATGTCATATTGACAAACAGGTGGTATTTTTGGTAAAATATACAATATGGAAAATATGAAATATCCGATTGGAAAAATCGTATTCGGTTCGTCGGCCGCCATCAAGAACGCCTACGAGGTGTTCGAGACTCTCCCGGTGGACGAGGAACGCATCAACAGCGTGGCGGAACTGAATCTGCCGGTCAAGCGTCGCACCCTCGCGTCGGAAGCGGCAGTGGCGGGCGTGGGGACGTTCTTCGGCGGGGTGAAGCAGACCATCACTTTCGCGCCGAGCACGCGTCCGGGCTGGTGGATCAGGCGCATGGATCTCCCGGAGCAGCTCGACACGCAAATCGACATTGCCAACTTGTGGACGAGCGCGCAGAATCTGGTGATGCGCTCGGGCTCGCCCCACAACTATCTGCGTATGGTGGAGCATATCATCGCGCTCAAGCTGGGGCTGGGGGTGGATAACGTGCTTCTTAAGGTCAACTCCGGCGATCCGCCCTTGTTCGACGCGTCGAGTCTCCCGCTCATCAAGGCGATGGAGCACGCGAAGATCGTGGAGACGGACGAAGACGCCACGTTCGTGACGGTCAAGGAGCCGGTCGCGTTTGGCGGCAAGCGGGGCGATTTCCTTTTGTTCCTCCCGGCCGAAAACGGCTCGAAGAACCTTAGGATTGACTGCGCCATTTCCTGGAACACGATCATCGGCACGCAGCGCGTCCGTTTCGACGCGACGCCCGAAACTTTCCGTTACGCCTCCGAAGCCCGCACCAACTGCACCTACCAGCAGTACCTCGCGGCCATGACGATCGGCAAGCTCTTCGCCGCCACGCGCAACTGGGGCTACAACAAGCGCAACATTCTCATTCACGGCGCCAAGAAGTTCTATTCCACGCCGCGCTTCCCGGTGGGCGACAAGTTTCTGGAACCGGTGTGGCATCGCGCCACGCTCGATTTGATGGCGGCGCTGAGTCTCACGGGGGCGGATCGCTTCTGCGGCACGGTAGTCAGCTTCCGGGCCGGCCACACGCTCGATTGCGACGCCATCCGGGCACTCTACCGCAACGATCTCCTATGCTCCGTCTGAAGCTCGAAAATCCGCTCGTCGTCTTCGATATCGAATCCACCGGCACTTCGCCGCGCAAGGATAGGATAATCGAGCTCGCGGCGATCAAGGTGATGCCGGACGGGAGCGAGGAAAAGCGCTGCTGGCTTCTCAATCCTACCGTCCACATTCCCGAAGAGACCACAGCCGTCCACCACATCGCCGACGAGGACGTGAAGGACTGTCCCACGTTCGCCGAAAAGGCGGAGGAGATTTTCGCTTTCTTCCGGGGAGCGGATCTGGCGGGGTACAATTCCGATCGCTTCGACATCCCGATGCTGGAGGAGGAGTTTTCGCGCGCGGGCCTCAATTTCGGGGCGAGCACGCGCAAGCATGTGGACGTGCAGCGCATCTTCCATCGCAAGGAACCGCGCGATCTCACGGCCGCGCTCAAGTACTATTGCGGCAGGGCGCACGAGGGGGCGCACGGGGCCGAAGCCGACACCCAGGCCACGCTCGACATTCTGAAGGCGCAGCTGGAGCGCTACGACGATTTGCCGGACACGACTGCGGCCCTCGACGAGTATCTGGTGCCGCACGATCCGCTCAATGTCGACCGGCAGGGACTCCTCAAGTGGAAAGGCGGCGAGGTAACGATCAATTTCGGCAAGAAGAAGGGCGAAAAGCTCAAGGATCTCCTCTTCAACGAGCCCAAGTTTCTCAAATGGATCGTCGCGGGCGACTTCGACACCGAAGTAAGAATGATAGTCAAGGACGCACTGGAAAATGGCAGACTTCCGATCTATAAGAAAGTTTGAGACTGCGGAGGATTACCGCAAAAACTTCATCATCCAGGCCGAAATCGACAAGTATCTGCCGGGCGGCAAACACTTTATCGACGACGCCAAGATCAACTCGCTCATCCAGTCGATGGACGAAGAGGGCGAGCCCGATCCGGCCCAGGTTCGCGAGATTCTGGCCAAGTCGGAATCGACGCGCGAAACGCTGACGCCGGACGAAACCTGCATTCTCATGCGGGTCAAGGAACCGGACCTCTTCCGCGAGATGGAGGAGACGGCCGAGCGCATCAAGAAGACGGTGTACGACAATCGCATCGTGGTCTTCGCGCCGCTCTATCTCTCCAATCTCTGCGTGAACGGCTGCAAGTATTGCGGTTTCCGGCAGGGCAACGCCGAGCAGCGTCGCCGGGTGCTCACGATGGACGAGCTCAAGGAAGAGCTGGCAGTGCTAGCCGGTCGCATCGGGCACAAGCGGATCATCGCCGTCTACGGCGAACACCAGACCACTTCCACCGAGTATATCGCCGAGTCGATCGAGACGTGCTACGCCAACCAGTTCGCCGCGCCCAAAAGCGGTTGCAAGGTGGGGATCCGGCGCGTCAACGTCAACGCCGCGCCGCTGCCGATCGCGGATTTGAAGGTGCTCCGGTCGGTGGGCATCGGCACTTTCCAGGTGTTCCAGGAAACGTACAACCGCAAGCTGTACGAGGAAATGCATCCGGCCTGGTCGGTTAAGGGCAACTACGATTGGCGCACCACCTGTTTCCATCGCTGTCTGGAGGCGGGCGTGGACGACGTGGGACTAGGGGTGCTGTACGGACTTTGCGACTGGCGCTACGAGCTCCTCGCCACCATCATGCATGCGCGTGATCTGGAGCGTTGGTTCAATATCGGACCGCATACGCTATCTTTCCCGCGTCTGGAACCGGCTTCGGGCACGCGCGTTCCCGAAGAGTCGCCTTGGCTCATCGACGACGACACGTTCCATCGCATCGTGGTCATCGCCCGGCTTTCGGTGCCCTATACCGGCATCATCATCACCGCGCGGGAAAGCGCCAAGAGTCGCAACCGGATCCTCGGGTGCGGCATGACCCAGCTCGACTGCTCCTCCAACATCGCCATCAAAGGCTACAGCGATTTCGCCGACGAGGCGCATCAGGAAAAGGAGCGCCAGCAGTTCATGTTGGGCGATAACCGCTCGCTCGACGAGATGGTGCGGTATCTCGCCTCGCGCGACATGATCACCAGTTTCTGCACGGCCGGCTATCGTTGCGGCAGGACGGGCGGCTGCATCATGGATGCGCTCAAAACGGGTCGCGAAGGCAAATTCTGCAAGATAAACGCGGTGCTCACGTTCCGCGAATGGCTGGACGATTTCGCCTCCGAGGAGACGAAGTCGATCGGCGAGAAGCTCATCCAGAAGGAACTTGCGGGAATCAAGGAGTGGCTCCCCAAATTCTACCCCACCGTCCTCAAGCAGTACGAGGCCACCGCCCAAGGAAAACGCGATATTTTCTTTTGACCTATTGCTTTTTCGGCCGAATTTTGATATAATATCATCTAAACACTGGAAAAACCAGCCATCTCGAAAACCACAACTCGAAAAAGGAATTAATGGGACAGCTCACACGTGTGAACTATAAGATTCGCGTTCCGCAGGTTCGCGTTCTTGATGCCAACGGCAATATGATGGGCGTGATGCCCACCCGCGACGCATTGCGGATAGCCGAAGATCGGGGTCTCGATCTGGTGGAAATCACCCCCACCGCCACCCCTCCGGTCTGCAAAATCATGGATTACGGAAAGTTCAAGTACGAGGAATCCATTCGCGAAAAGCAGGCGCGCAAGGCCCAGAAAGTGCAGAAGGTGAAGGAAATCAAGTTCCATCCCGGCACCGACACGAACGATTTCGAGATGAAGCTGAGGCAGATTCGCGGTTTTCTGCAGGACGGCTGCAAGGTCAAGCTTTCGCTGCAGTACCGGGGACGCGAAAACGCGCACCGGGAACTGGGCGAAGACGTGATCAATCGCGTTTTGGAACAGCTCAAGGACGAATGCTTCGTGGAGCAGGCGCCCAAGACGCTGGGCCGGGTGCTGGGCGCGCTGATCGGTCCGCCCCGCAAGAACGGTCCCAAACCCAAGCCCCAAGTCGCCGGCAACGGTCCGGTCAACAACATCAGAATATCGGTAAAGTAATATGGAAGAACCTACTCCTGATTTCAGCAACAAGGCGTATCTGTTGCCGCACATCAATCCCGAAGGCGTCAAGTTCGGCGCCATCGCGCTTTGCGTGGCGGCAGTCGTGGCCGTGCTCGCGGGCAGCATCCACATGCTGACCTACTTCACCATTCCGGCGTTTCTCTTGGCGTACGGCGTGTTCCTCTTCTTCCGCGACCCGGACCGCTATCCGCCCGAAGACGAAAAGGCCATCCTCTCCCCGGCCGACGGACGCATCTGCCTCATCCAGGAGTGCGAGTTGCCGGATTCGTTGGCGGACGGCAAGAAGTACTGGCGCGTCTCGGTGTTCATGTCGGTCTTCAACGTGCACGTCAACCGCATGCCTACGGCCGGCGAAATCCTCAAGAAGGAATACGTGGCGGCAGGCAAGTTCTTCAACGCCAGCCTGGACAAGGCCAGCAAGGAGAACGAGCGCTGCAACTATCTCGTCAAGGCGGAGAACGGCCAGACCTACGGCGTCACCCAGATCGCGGGACTCGTGGCGCGCCGCATCGTGCCGCAGGTGGAGGAAGGGCAGAAGCTTAACCGCATTCAGCGTTTCGGTCTCATCCGTTTCGGCTCGCGGCTCGACGTCTATCTTCCCGAAGGCGTGAAGCCCGAAGTGCGCGTCGGGCAGATCATGGTGGCCGGCGAAACCGTTTTGGGACACCTCGCCTGATGAACGCGGAAGAAGAATACGCGCCCATCGGCGAAAACGAGCCGGAAGTGCCGCTGAGGGCCATCGTGCCCAATCTCGTCACGTCGCTCGCGGTGTGCGCCGGGATCACGTCCATTTCCTTCTCCAGCGAAGGGCGCTTTCTGGAGGCGTTGACGGCGTTGGTGGTGGCCTGCATCTGCGACGGGCTCGACGGACGCATCGCGCGGCTCCTCAAGGCGTCGTCCAAGATGGGGGCGGAACTCGACTCCCTTGCCGATTTCGTCAACTTCGGCGTGGCTCCGGCCATGTTCATGTACTTCTGGATGACAGGCGGCCCCGGTCATGTCATGGCGGATGGCTCGCCCGTTGCTCCGGTGATGATTCGCCTCACGTTGGGGGCGGCGCTCTTCTATGCCATGTGCGACTGTTTCCGGCTGGCGCGCTTCAACACTATGCTGGAAAAGCCGGCCGCGCCGTACTGGAAGCACTTTTTCACCGGAGTGCCGGCGCCGGGCGGATGCTGGATGGTGCTCACTCCCGCCATCATTTCGCTCGCGCTCAACGCCAAGGGGATTTCGCCCACGTTCGCGGAAATGCTGCAGAATCCGTATCTCGGCGTGTTCATGCTGCTTTTCGTCGGGTCGATGATGGCCTCGCGCCTGCCGACGATCAGTCTCAAGAAGATCCACATCTCCAAGCAGTATATGCTGCCGGTAATGGCGTCGCTGGTACTCTTGATCGCGCTCCTCGTGACCAATTTCTGGCTGACGATCGGCGTGGTGGGTCTCCTGTACATTCTGACGGTGCCGCTTACCTGCTGGATTTTTCTGCGCGTGAAAGCCAGGCACTTGGCCCAATGCGCTTCGTAATCACCGCCGGACCCACCCGCGAATATCTGGATGCGGTAAGGTTTCTGTCCAACCCCTCGACCGGCAAGATGGGCTTTGCGGTTGCCGAGGCGGCTGCCCGGGCCGGTCACGAGGTGGTGTTGGTGGCGGGTCCCGTGCAGCTGAAAACGCCGCCCAAGGTGGTCCGCATCGACGTTACAAGCGCACGCGAGATGATGCAGGCGGTCAAGGAGTCGCTTACCCCCGATTCGGTATTGGTAGCGACTGCCGCAGTGGCGGATTTCCGGCCCAAAGCGCAGGCCAAGCGCAAACTCCACAAGACCGAAATGCCCCGCACGATCGAGCTAACGCCCAATCCCGACATTCTTGCCCGTGCCAAGAGCCGTTTCAAGGTGGGCTTTGCGGCCGAAACGGACGATCTTATCAAAAGCGCCGCCTCCAAGTGTGCGCGCAAGCATCTAGATATGATCGTGGCCAACGACGTAACCCGGCCCGGTGCGGGTTTCGCGACCGACACCAACGAGGCGACGTTTCTCTTCCCCGACGGACACGAGGAGCGGCAGCCGCTGATGGCCAAAAAGCGGTTGGCCCGGAAGATAATCGAAAGGATCTCGCAATGGTCTTGAGCAACGCAACGGTGATGAAAGGGCACACGCTCGTCAAGGAACCGGTCTACGTGGACGAGCAGGGGCTCATCAGCGACAACCCGGACGTGGGCGGAGGCGAAATCGACTGCAACAAGTGTCTCGTCATGCCCGGTCTCGTCAACTGTCACGGCCACACCGCCATGACACTCTTGCGCAGCGTGGGAGCGGGACTCCCGCTGCAGCGTTGGCTGGAAGAGGCCATTTTCCCGCTCGAAGCCAAGATGCGCCCCGAAGACATCGCAGCCGGCATGACCTGGGGGGCGATGGAAATGCTCTCGGGCGGCACCACGATGGTGGCGGACATGTACGATTTTCCCGAGGCCGGCGCCAAGGCCCTGGCGGCGAGCGGAATGAAGGGCAATCTCTGTCGGGTGGGGCTCGCTTTCAGCGACACCGAAGAAGTTCCGCCCAACCGGCTCAAGGAGTGCATCGATTTCGTGGTGGCGCATCCCGAAGGCGGCAAGATCGTGGGCGACTTTTGCATCCATAGCGAGTATCTCACCAAGCCCAAGTTCTGCACGGCGATGGCCGAAGCCAACAAGGTGTTCCAGCGACCGGTGCACGTGCACGTGTCGGAAACGGAAAAGGAGCACCAGGAGTGCATCAAGCGGCACGGCAAGACGCCCATCCGGTATCTGGCGGACATGGGGCTCTTGGACTATGGCGGCTATGCGGCGCATTGCGTGTGGGTGACGGACGACGACCTCAAGATCATGCGCGACAAGCGCGTCACGCTCGTCCACAACCCCACGAGCAACCTGAAACTCGGTTCGGGCATCGCCCCCATCGTCCGCGCCAAGGAGCTGGGAGTCAACGTGGCTCTGGGTACGGACGGCTGCGCCTCCAACGACAATCTCAACATGTTCGAGGAGATGCACCTCGCGGGACTCCTCGCCAAAGGCAGTACGCGCAATCCGGCCGCGCTTTCCGTCTGGGATTTGATCGATATGGCCACCATCAACGGCGCCAAGGCGCTCGGCCGCGAAGACACCGGAGTCATCGCCCCCGGCAAGCAGGCCGACCTCATCGTCATCGACCTCAAGAAGCCGCATCTTTATCCGGTCAACGATATCGCCTCTTTGGTGGTCAATTCCATGCAGGCGTCAGACGTGATCATGACGATCGTGGGCGGCCAGGTGGTGTACAATCGCGGCGTGTTCAAGCATGTCGACGTGTGGCAGGCGCGGGAGAATCTCGACCGATGTTTGAAGTCCGTTCATTCCTCCTCGACATAAGCCGCGATCGCGTGCCGACGTTCCGCACCTTGAAGGAGATCGTCGATCTCCTGGCCCGGTGCGACTACAACCAGTTCCAGCTCTACATGGAACATACGTTCCAGTATCCCGGGCACGAAGCGGTCTGGGAAGAAGCCGACGCGCTCGACGAAAAGGAGCTCAAGAAGCTCGACCTCTACTGCGAGATGAACGGCATCGAGTTGGTGCCGTGCCAGAATACGTTCGGCCACATGGAGCGTTGGCTCGTGAAGGACGAGTACAACCCCCTCGCCAAGTTTCCGCAAGGCGGCGCGATCACGCCTTGGGGGTCGGTCAAAAAATTCCCCACCACGCTCGACCCCGCCAATCCCGGTTCGCTGAAGCTGGTGGAGGAGATACTTTCGTCGCTCCTCCCGTGTTTCCGGTCCAAGCTGGCCAACATCTGCTGCGACGAGACGTTCGAGATTTCCGATCCGGAGGAGTATCTCGGCTTTCTCCTCAAAATTTGCGACCTCGTTCGCCGCGCAGGCAAGCGGCCCATGTTCTGGGGCGACATCGTCCTCAAGCACCCGGAGCTAATTTCCCGCCTGCCCCAAGACCTGATCGCGCTCGATTGGGGCTACGAGGCCAACCATCCCTTCATGCGCGAGGCCGAAGCGTTCAAGCGT
Source organism: Kiritimatiellia bacterium (assembly GCA_017542055.1). Classification (GTDB taxonomy): domain Bacteria; phylum Verrucomicrobiota; class Kiritimatiellia; order RFP12; family UBA1067; genus UBA1067. Next base: position 16,618 of record JAFXXW010000004.1, on the reverse strand, counting down.
TCGGGTCTCGACTTTTACGTCTGTCCCGGCACTTCCAGTTGGCGCTCCTTGGGCGGACGGGTGGAAAACATGCGCGAGAATCTGGAGGCGGCCGAGCGTGCGGGCAGGCTGTTCGGCGCCAAGGGCTATATGGTGACGGACTGGGGCGACGATGGCCATTGGCAGCCGCTCGCCTGTTCCTTGCCGGGCATCATTCTGGGCGGCAACTTCGCCGTCAGCGGCGCCAAGGCCGCCAAGATGGACCTCGAGCTGGAACTCAACCGGGTGATGGACGCGCCTTTGGGCGGTCTCCTGTTGCGACTAGGTACGCTCTATCTCCGGGGCGGCGCGTTAAGGGCCAATTGCTCGGAACTTTTCAACATTCTCCGCAACGATCACGGCTACTCGCGCCATCCGGGACTTACCGACTCGGTGCTGGACGAGATCGGCGGCGTGGCGCACGGCGTCAAACTGGCGGCCGAACGTTACGCGGACGATAACATCTGGGCCAAGGAAATCGTCTACATGGCCGATCTCATCGATTGCGCTTGCCATCGTCGGGACGAGGGTCGCTTGAGGGCGCTCCGGGCCGAGCACGGGCAGATCTGGAAATTGCGTTCGCGCGAGGGCGGCAGGGCCGACTCGCTGATGAAGCTTCCCCGTTTTTAAGGAGGTTTTTTAAAATATGCCTAGTTTGTCCAAACCGGCCGGAATCGCGCTCACCGTAGCGCTCTTGGCCTCCAGCAATCTCTTCATGACTTTCGCCTGGTATTGGCATTTGCGTTTGCAGAAGCCGGGCGCGTCGTCCTGGCCGCTTGTCGCGATCATCGTGGTGAGTTGGCTCATCGCGCTTCTGGAATACATGATAGCGGTGCCAGCCAATCGTCTGGGGGCGGCCTCGGGTCTCAACGTGGCGCAGCTCAAGATCATCCAGGAAGTGATCACCGTCTGCATTTTCGTGCCGTTCATGATTCTCTTCATGGGCGAAAAGTGGCGTTGGGACTATCTCTGGGCCTTTCTCTGCATGGTGGGCGCGGTCTACTTTGTCAATCGCGCCAAGCTGTCCTGAGACCGCCATCCCTTTTTTTTTTTTGTTTGCTTTTCAGCCGAAAATATGATATAATACAACACTAAATCGCTAAATCTGACTCACAACCGGAAATCATCATGACAGTATTCGACAAATTGCTGGCGGATTTCGCCGCCATGACGGGACTTCAGGTGGCTGCGGACGCGCAGAACTCCTGCCAACTCGAAACCTCAGATCTGCTCATCACGCTCCAGTATCGCGACCAGGCGGACGACCTGGTGATCTTCGCTCCGGTCACCGACTCCGGCGAGGCGGAAGGTCTTTCGCCCGCCCAGTACAAGAAGGCGCTTTCACTCGCCTACGACAGCAAGGGCACTTCCGGAGCGTCGCTGGGGCTCTTCAATGGCGAACTCGTGCTCTCGGTGCATCTGCCGATGAGCGGACTCGACGCGGAAACCCTCGGCGTCCGGCTCACTGCGTTTACCGATGCGGCCATTTCCGTGAGGGCCGAAATCGCGGCCGAGGCGGGCAACGAGAGTGGCGTCGAGTCGGCACCGGCGAGTAAAGCGGTCGGCGAGTTCCGGCCCGACGAGCTCATCCGCGTCTAAAGCGCGGCCTCGCGAAAGATTTTTTGTAACCTCTAGTCGGCTCGCGGGTAAACAGGGTAGAGAAAGGAACCACACTATGAGCATGACGGTAGCTTCGCATGTCAACCTCGACACGCTTAATCGCCTTGACGCCAACAAGACGTACTTCCTGTCCTCCACCACCGGGCAGGTCAAGGAGGCGAGTCTCTGGATGCGCTTCAAGTGCGCCATCGGCGTCTCGAGCGCGCGCCAGAAGGTGGCCAACCTCGTGGACGCCATCAAAGCCTCGCTCCTGACCGCCGCCGGCCAGACGGGCAATGCCACGCTCGATACGGACATCAAGACGATCGATCTCAAGTCGATGGTCAAGGGTAGCGTCATCAAGGATATCGCCAGCCGCTTCTCCGTCGCCAACTCCGACACGATCGTGAAGAACGACGCGTTGCGGGTGGCCAAACAGGTCGGCAACCAGGTGGCCGCCAAACTTGCTTTGCAGCTGTTCGGAATCGGCCGGACCGAAGTGGTGGGCAGTATTGTCCAGCATGCGCTCAAGCCCCTCGCCGAAGACGTGAAGCATCTCCCGATGCGAGAAGTGCGCGACGACAACGGCAACACCAAAACCGTCCTCGACCGGGAGCAGTTGTCGCTCAAGATGCTCACTGCCGCCGAAAACGCGGAGAAGCTCATCAAGAGCATCGCCAACAACCAGAGGCTTGGCACCCCCAACATCGACAAGCACTACGCCAAGCATATCATCGACACGCTTTTCAATAAGGACGGCACGCGCAACGAAAACACCGTCGACGACCTCAAAACGCCCGGCCAGGTGAGGGTGGATGTCGCCTTCAAGTTCGGCGTGGAGGAAAACGCCAGCTTCCAGCACAGCGCCCGCCAGACGCTGATCGATCACGGCATCGACCCCGAAAAGAAGGTGGCGGATATCCTCAAGCTCTGCGGCGGCGACAAGGAACTGGAGGAGCTCGTCCTCAATAAAGTGCCGGAACTTTGCGTCAATTCCAACCAGTTCCTGCGTACCGAGGCCAAGACCCAGGCGATGGTGAACAACATCAAGGAGGCTTTGACCGAAATGCGCGAGGTGGCCAAGGATTTCCCCGGCTGCTCCAACTCCCTCAAGAGCGCGGTGGAGCTGCTGGGCAGCTCCCCCATCCCCAAGGGATTCTTCCGGCGAATCGCCAACATCGTGCAGGACACCAAGCTCGACAAGCTCGCCAACCTCAACAGCACCTCCTCCGCCTTCCAGCTCTACGAAGGCCTCGAGCAGGTGCGGCTGTTGATAGACCGGATGTTCCAGGAAATCGACGTGGTCAAGACGTTCGAGGACGCCGGCGAGGAGGAAGTGGGCGGGCCGCACATGAATGCGGCGCGCGCCATCACCGTCGCCCTGGCGCTCGCCAAGGCGGGTCCGGGCCTCACCGCGCGCATGCCGAACATCATCAACGGCACGGAATTCCAGAAGATGTCTTCGGCCATGTTCAGCATGTTTAACGATCTCAACGCCGGAATGGCCATACCGGATGTCAACAGCAACGCGCTCGGCAAGGATATTCTGAATCGGCAGGGCGTTGTCAGCTCGTTCCTGCAAGGTTGCGTGGGGGAGGCGCTCGGGATCGAGATACCCGAGGTGCCGGACATCCAAATCGACGCGCACGAGGATTCCATCGGCTACATGGTCAACTTGCTGGGCAAAGCCGTCGACGCCGCCAGCTGATCTCCCGATTCCCGCTATTCGCGCATACGTCCATAGGGCCCCGCTCTATGGACGTTTCGTTTATTCCCCCGTTTTTCCGCTTGATTTTTCGGGCGGGATATGATATAATACCATAACACAAAATGAAAACCCTGATTATGAACGGCACGATCGTGGACGGAAGCGGCAAGGACGCTTTCCGGGGGGATGTGCTGGTCGAAGGCGAGAAGATTCTGGCGGTAGAGCGGAAGATCGCGGAAGCGGACTGCCAACGGGTGGACGCGACGGGCAAACTGGTGACGCCCGGCTTCATCGACGCGCATACGCATTCGGACGCGTATCTGGTGATCGAGCCGGACGCGCCCTCCAAGCTTTCGCAGGGGATCACGACCGAAATCAACGGCCAGTGCGGAGGTAGCGTGGCGCCTCGTTTCGGGGAGGCGCGGCTTTCGTCCGATTGGGCGTCGGTGCTGGGCGACAAGCTCACGTGGCGGAGTCTGGCGGAGTATCGCGAAGTGCTCTCGGCGGCCCGTCCGGCCGTCAATACCGTCCAATTCATCGGCCACAACACGCTACGCTCTTCCGTAGTGGGTTATGCGGGACGCGCGGCGAGCGAGGACGAGCTTAAGGCGATGGAACGGATGCTGGAAAAGTCGCTCGACGAAGGCGGCTACGGGCTCACGACCGGACTCATCTACCAGCCGGGCAAGTATTCCACACCCGAAGAAGTAAGGCGGCTTGCCCAAGTCACGGCGCGCAAAGGCGGCTTTTACGCCACTCACATGCGCAGCGAGGGCGACAGAATCCTGGAAGCCATCGACGAAGTGCTGGAACTCGTGGAGGCAACCGGCATCAGGGCGGAAATCAGCCATTTGAAGACGAGCGGACGGCGCAATTGGGGTAAAATCGACGCTGTTCTCGATAAGCTGGAAGGGGCGATCGCGAAGGGTCGAGTCTTGGGGAGCGACCGGTATCCATTCTGCGCGGCCGGAACGGACCTCGACGTGGTCTTTCCGGATTGGGCGGGCGAAGGCGCGGCCAAAGCGGAGTGCGAGCGGTTGGCCGATCCCACGCTGCGAGCCAAGATCGTGGCGGAAATCGACGTGCTGGACCGCGACTGGCAAACGGTGATGATTGGGGGCACGTGGGACGACTCCACCCGGGCTTATTCGGGCAAGCGGGTCAGCGAAATCATGGCGGAAACGGGTCTTGGCGCGGGGGAGACGGTCTGCCGAATCCTGGAACGGGACCAATGCCGGACGGGTGCGTTTTTCTTCGGGATGAGCGAGGACAATCTCGACCAAATCCTGTTGCGGGACTGGATCGTACCCGGGAGCGACGCCTCGTTGCGTGCGCCTTGGGGTGTTTTGGGGCAGGATCATCCGCATCCGCGCGCCTATTCCACCATGCCGGAATTTCTGCGGTGCTGCCGGGCGTTGGGGCTGGGGCTCGAAAAGGTCGTCGCGCGGATGACGGACGTGCCGGCCCGGAGATTCGAATTGTCCGGACGCGGACGACTGGAGGCGGGGTATTTTGCGGATGTGATCGTGTGGGACGAGAACGGGTTTAAGGGGAATGCCACGTATCTTAAGCCGCACCAGTTCGCGTCCGGCATGGAAATGGTAATGGTCAACGGCACCGTCAGCTACCTGGCGGGCCGCTTCACCGGACAAAGGAACGGAAAGTTTTTGGAGCGAAAACCATGAAGAAAATCGAAATCTTGCCGTCACTCTTGGCGGCCGACGTGGGCGATTTGCGCGGAGGCGTGAAGCGGGCCGAGGAAAACGGCGCGGATGCGCTGCATCTGGACATCATGGATCCGCATTTCGTGCCGAATATTTCGTTCGGACCGGATGTGGTGGCGATGGCGACCAAGACTTGTCCGGGGCTCTACCGCAACGTGCATCTCATGATGCTGAGGCCGGATCTGTATCTCAAGCCGTTTGCGGAGGCGGGCGCGCAGACCATCCAGATTCACGTGGAGGCCGCTTGCGATGTGGCCGGCACGCTCCGGCGAATTCGCGAAATGGGACTCAAACCCGCCATTTCCATCAATCCGGAAACTCCGGTGGAGCGGTTGGAGCCGTATCTGGACCTGGTGGACGAGGTGCTGGTGATGACGGTGCATCCCGGTTTCGGTGCGCAGAAATTCATCGCGGAGTGCATGGAAAAGATGAAGTGGGTGCGTGCGCGCAAGCCGGAAATCGATCTTATGGTGGATGGCGGCATCAACTATGAGACGGGTCGGGCCAGCGTGGCGGCCGGAGCCAACATGCTGGTGTCGGGGAGCTATCTCTACAAGCAGGCGGATATGCGCAAGGCGATGGAGGATTTGCGTCATGGCTAAGATTCTGTTCGGCGTTACCGGGTCGATCGCCGCGTACAAGGCGGCGGAACTTGCGCGTCTGTTCGTTCGCGCGGGACACGAGGTGAAGGCGGTCATGACGCCGTCGGCCGTCAAATTCGTCACGCCGCTCACCTTCATGACGCTTACCAAAAATCCGGTGGGGGTGGACGAATTCGCGCTCCCGGAGGAATGGAAACCGGGCCATATTTCGCTCGCGGAGTGGGCGGACCTGGTGGTGGTGGCGCCGGCGAGCGCCAATACTTTGGCCAAGCTGCGCTATGGTCTCGCGGACAACTATTTGACTTCGGTCCTGCTCGCCACGAAAGCGCCGATCCTTGCGGCTCCGGCCATGAATACCGGCATGTGGGAGAATCCCGCGACTCAGGAGAACCTCCAGGTGTTGGCGGCGCGGGGCGTCGAGATTGTCGAGCCGGACGAGGGGGAACTTGCGTGCGGAACTAGCGGCAAGGGCCGCATGTCGGAGCCGGAAGCCGTTTTCGCGGCTGCCGAAAAGCTGTTGAAGGGAGCGCAATGAACACCAAGCACAAACCGCTATTTATCGTGATGTCGGCCCCCAGCGGCTGCGGCAAATCGACGCTTATCGACATGATTTTGCAGGAATATCACGATATTTCCTATTCTATCAGTTGCACCACCCGGGCCCCGCGCGGCGAGGAGGAGAACGGCGTGGACTATCACTTTCTCGACAAGGCGCGCTTCGAGGAGTTGATCCGGGAAGACGCGTTCATCGAATACGCCGAGGTGCACGGCAATTATTACGGTACGCTCAAGGCGCCGATCAGGGAGGTGCTGGAAGAGGGCCACTCGATGATTCTCGACATCGACGTGCAAGGCGCCCAGAAAGTGCGCGACTACGTCCGGAGTCTGCCCAACAACGATCCGCTCAAAATCGGCTACGTGGACATTTTCATTCTGCCGCCCTCGATGGAAGAGCTGCGCGAGCGTCTCGTCAAGCGCGGCACCGACGCGCCCGCCACGATCGAAAAGCGGCTCGACAACGCGGAAGGGGAGATCGCCCGGCAAGGCGAATACATGTATCGGGTGACGAACGACGATCTGGCCGTTTGCTACAAGCGGCTGTGCGACCTCATCGACGCGGTGAGCGGGCGGATGTGATGAAAATTCTGGCCCGAGCCGAGTGGCGCGCGAGCGCCGACGACCCCGCTCCGGACGTTTCCTGGATTCCTCCGATGGAAAGGCGGCGTCTGACCCAATTGGAGCGCGCGGCCCTGAGCGTGGCCGGGCGGGTGTATCCCGAGGGCGAGCAGGTACCGGTCGTGTTCGCTTCCCGGTGGGGCGAAATCGGCACCACTTTGAAGCTGATGCGACAGATGCACGACGAGGGCGAGATGAGTCCGGCGGGCTTCAGCAACTCCGTCCACAACGCGGCTCCGGGGGCGTTTTCGCTCATTACGAAGAACCGGGCGCCGTATACGGCTATCGCGGCCGGGGCGGCGTCGCGCGAGGCGGGGCTTCTGGAGGCGTCCACCTATCCCGGCAAAGTGGTGTTCGTCTACGCCGAAGAGTCCACTCCGGAGTTCTACCGGGAACATTTCGGCGACGTGGAGACGCTCCGTGCCGAGGCGATGCTCATCGAAAATAATTGAAGGTTTCGCTTGAGTTTTCGTCCACGATGTGATATAATAATCCTTTACCATTTCAAAACAGGAGAAAAAGCACCATGAAGACCAGTTCGAAGCGGCAGGACAAATGCCAGGTTGAGTTGAACATCACCCTCGAGGCGGAAGAAGCCAAGGTGGTGGTCAAAGAGGTGGAGCGTGCCTTCGTCAAGGAGGCGAGGCTGCCCGGATTCCGTCCGGGAAAGGCTCCCATCGAGCTCATCCGTCGGGATTTCGCCGCGCAGCTTAAGGAAGAAACCACGCGCACGGCGCTGCGCAAGTATTACGCCCAGGCGATCAAGGCGGAGGAATTGGACGAGCTCGGGCTCAAGGACGTCAAGGAGGCCCAGTGCGACGCGAATGGCGGCACGCTGAAGCTGACGGTCGAGGTCAAGCCGGTCTTCAAGCTGCCGGCCTACAAGGGGCTCAAGATCAAGGCCGAAGACACCAAGGTGGGCGACGACAAGGTGGCCGAGCGCATCGAGCAGATGCGGGTGCAGTTCGCCAAGTACGAGGACGCCAAGGAAGGCGACAAGGTCGAAAAGGGCGATTTCGCCCAGGTCGACTACACCGGCACGGTCGACGGCAAGCCGATCGCCGAGCTGGCGCCCGAGGCGAAGGTGGTGGCGTCCGGCACGGGTTACTGGATGCGCGTGGAAGAGGGCTATTTCCTGCCCGAGCTCGTCGAGGCCGTCAAGGGCATGAAGGCGGGCGAAACCAAGGAAGGCATCAAGGCGAAGTTCGACAAGGAGTCGGCCCCGGAGCCGCTCAAGGGCAAGAAGGCCGTCTACACGATGACGCTTAAGACGTTCCGCAAGCGCGTATTGCCGGATGACGCGGCGCTCGTGGCGGCCACCAAGGACGAATCCATCGAGGCCCTCACCGCCAAGATCCGCGCCGAGCTGGAGAAGCAGGCGGTCGAGCGCGAGGCGATCCGTCGCGAGAACGAGGCGGTCGACCTGCTCATGAAGAAGGTGGACTTCGACGTGCCGGAAACCCAGGTCCAGGCGCAGATGAACAACTATCTCAACCGCCTGGCGCAGCAGGCCCAGTACATGGGTCTCACGGCCGAGTATTTCGAGAAGAACCGCGAGCAGATCTTCAAGGACGCGGAAGAGAACGCCACGCGCCAGGTGCGCCTGTGGTACGTGATCGACGCCATCGCCAAGGAGGAGAAGATCGAGGCGAAGGACGAGGAACGCGGCAAGAAGGTGATCGAGTTCGTGCTGGCCAACGCCAAGTAAGGCAACGGAAATGAAAAACTACATGATCCCCTACGTGGTGGAGCAGACGGGTCGCGGCGAGCGGACGTACGACATCTACTCGCGCCTCTTGTTGGACCGCATCGTTTTCATCTCGGGCGAGGTGAACGACGAAATGGCCAACGCCGTGTGCGCGCAGCTCCTTTTCCTGCAGTCGCAAGACGCCGAGAAGGAGATCCATTGCTACATCAATTCGCCGGGCGGCAGCGTGACGGCGGGTCTGGCCATCTACGACACCATGCAGTACGTCAAGTGCCCGGTGGCCACCTACTGCATCGGCCAGGCGGCCTCGATGGGGGCGGTGCTGCTCACGGCCGGCGCCAAGGGTAAGCGTTTCGCGCTGCCCAACGCCCGGATCATGATCCACCAGCCTTGGGGCGGGGCGGAAGGCAAGGCGAGCGATATCGAAATCACCGCGCGCGAAATCATCCGGCTCAAGGAAAAGCTGAACGAGATTCTGGCCAAGCACTCCGGGCGCAAGTTCGAAGACGTGGTGCGCGATACCGATCGCGACCACTTCATGAGCGCGCAGGAGGCGGTCGATTGGGGTCTCATCGACCAGGTGTTGGGATGAAAATACCTACTCCGCGCGAGATCAAGGCGCTGCTGGACGAGCACGTCATCGGCCATGACGAGGTGAAGAAGGTGCTGGCGGTGGCGGTGCACAACCACTATCGCCGCCTGGAGTCGAAATTCGACACGAAGTCCAAAGACGACGAGTTCGCGGACGTCGAAATCGAAAAATCGAACATTCTCCTCATCGGTCCCACCGGCACCGGCAAGACGCTGCTCGCCAAGACGCTCGCCAAGCTGCTGGGCGTGCCTTACGCCATCGGCGACGCGACCGTGCTCACCCAGGCCGGCTACGTGGGCGAGGACGTGGAGAATCTGGTGCGCTATCTCTACCAGAACGCGGGCGAAGACGTCAATCTCACCCAGTGCGGAATCATCTACGTGGACGAAATCGACAAGATAGCCTCCAAGACGGACAACGTCAGCATCACCCGCGACGTCAGCGGCGAGGGCGTGCAACAGGCGCTTTTGAAGATCGTGGAAGGCACGGTCTGCCGCATTCCCCCCAAGGGCGGACGCAAGCACCCCGACCAGGAATACGTCGAAATCGACACGCGCAACATTCTCTTCATCTGCGGAGGCGCGTTCGTGGGGCTGGACAAGATCGTGGCGGAGCGCACCGGCAAGCATACGATCGGCTTTGGCGGCACGGAAACGGAAGTTATCAAGCCGGTCGAGACCCTGAGCCGCGACGTTCGGCCCGAGGATCTCGTCAAGTTCGGGCTCATCCCAGAATTCACCGGCCGCTTGCCGATCATCGCCACCATGAACGAACTTACCGAGGACGAACTCGTGAAGGTGCTGACCGAGCCCAAGAACGCGCTCGTCAAGCAGTACAAGAAGCTCCTCGCGATGGACAACGTCAAGCTCGAATTCGAGCCCGAGGCGTTGCGGGCTTTGGCCAAGCTGGCCTTGAAGCGCAAAACCGGCGCGCGCGGACTCAGGGCGGAGATGGAAAAGCTGATGACCGACATCATGTACGAGGCCCCCGGCAACTCCAAGCTCAAGAAGGTTGCGGTGACCGAAAAGATGATCAAGGAGATGCTGTAAAGATGATGCTCGAACTGTTGAAAGGCAAGTTGCACCGCATCCGGGTGACCCAGTGCGAACTCGATTACGAAGGTTCGCTCTCGCTCGATCCGGACGACATGGAGGCGGTGGGGCTGGTGCCGTACGAGAAGATTCTGGTGGCCGACGTGGAAAACGGCAATCGTTTCGAAACGTACGCCATTTGCGGGCAACGGGGCTCGCACGTGTGCTGTCTCAACGGGGCGGCCGCGCATCAGGGCAAGGTGGGCGACCGGCTCATCGTCATGGCGTTCGCCCAGGTGGATCCGGCCGAAGCCGTCGGCTGGACGCCTAAAGTCAAACACTTCGGCTGAGGAACCGGGGGATGGAGCAGGATACCAAGTCTCGACAGGCCGCCACGCCTTTGGCGGACGCGCTAGACGCCCAGCGCATCAATCGTCTGGCGCACTTCGACGTGCCGGCCCACAAGGGCGGACGCATGAACGCGGAGCTGCCGGAGTATTTCGGCAAGCGTTGCATGGAATTGGACGTCAATTCCATGAAACCGTTGGACAATCTGGGCCACCCGGTGAGCGTCATCAAGGAGGCGCAGTCGCTGGCGGCCGAGGCGTTCGGGGCAGACAACGCGTTTTTCATGGTGAACGGCACCACTTCGGCCGTGCAGACCATGATCTGGACCGCCTGCGGACGCGGCGAAAAGATCATCCTGCCGCGCAACGTGCATCGTAGCGCCATCAACGCGCTTGTGGTCAACGGCGCCATCCCCATCTACATCAATCCGGGTCGCGACAAGCGCCTGGGCATTCCTTTGGGGATGTCGGTCGCGGACGTCAAAAAGGCCATCGAGGAGCACCCCGACGCCAAGGCGATTCTCGTCAACAATCCCACTTATTACGGCATTTGCTCCAATTTGCGCGCCATCGTCCGGTTGGCGCACGAGGCGGGAATGCTGGTCTTGGCCGACGAAGCTCACGGTACGCATTTCTATTTCCACGAACGCTTGCCCGTTTCGGCGATGGCGGCCGGCTGCGACATGGCGGCCGCGTCCATCCACAAGACGGGCGGATCGCTGACGCAGAGCTCCATTCTCCTCACGCGCAAGCCGGTCAACCCCGACTACGTGCGCCAGGTGATCACGCTCACCCAGTCCACTTCGGCGTCGTATCTTCTTTTGTCCTCGCTCGACATCGCCCGGCGCAATCTCTACTTTAAGGGTCGCGCCATGTACCAGAAGACCATCGAATTCGCCGACTACGCCCGGGAGGAAATCAACGATCTGGGAGGCTACTACGCTTTCGGCACGGAACTGGTGGACGGCGACGCGGCGTTCGCGTTCGACAGCACCAAACTTTCGGTGCACACGCGCGACATCGGGCTCGCGGGCATCGAGGTTTACGACCATTTGCGCGACGATTACGGCATCCAGATCGAATTCGGCGACATCGGCAACCTCCTCGCCATCCTTTCGGCGGGCGATCGCATGATGGACGTGGAGCGGCTCATTTCCGCTTTGGCCGAGATCAAGCGCCTCCACGAACGCAGCGCGGCGGGGCTGTTCGACCACGAATATATCGATCCTTGCATCGCCATGACGCCGCAGGACGCGTTCTACGCCAAGAAGCGCCGGGTGCCCATGAGAGAGTCGGTGGGGCTCGTGGCGGGCGAATTCGTCATGAGCTATCCCCCGGGCATCCCGATCGTGGCGCCGGGCGAGCGCATCACTCCGGACATTCTGGAGCATATTCTCTTCGCGAAGGACCGGGGCTGTTTCATGACCGGTACCGAGGATATGAATCTCGACTATCTTCAGGTTGTGGGCTAAGGAGGCTAGCGATGGAGCTTTGGTACACCGACCAGCATACCGACGACGTGCGCTTTTCGATGAAGGCTTCCGTGCAGGTGGCCTCCAAGAAGAGCGCTGTCCAGCAGATCGACATTCTCGACACTCCGGCCTACGGGCGCGTGCTCGTGCTGGACGGGGGTCTCATGACCACCGAAAAGGACGAGTTCATCTACCACGAAATGATTACCCACGTGCCGATGGCGGTCAATCCCAACGTCCGCAACGTGCTCGTGATCGGCGGGGGCGACGGGGGCACGGTGCGCGAACTCGTCAAATACCGCAAGATCGAGTCGATCGACCTCGTGGAAGTGGACAAGGACGTGGTGCTTTTGGCCAAGAAGTATCTGACTTTCACCTCCTCCAAGCTCAAGGATAAGCGCGTCAGCGTGTGGTTTGAGGAGGGGCTCCGGTACGTGCGCGGCAAGAAGGCCGAGTACGATCTCATCATCGTCGACTCTTCCGACCCCTACGGCCCCGCCGAGGGTCTCTTCACCCGCGAATTCTACGGCACCTGCTTCAAGGCGCTCCGGGATGACGGCATCCTCATTAACCAGCACGAGTCGCCGTTCTATTCCGCCCACCAACGTTCCGTACGCGACGCCCACCGGCATATCGCGGTCGAGTTTCCGGTGTCGACGGTCTACCAGTGCCACATTCCCAGCTATCCTTCGGGCCACTGGCTTTTCGGTTTCGCGTCCAAGAAGTACCACCCCATCGAAGATCTGGACGCCGCGCGTTGGAACAAGCTTGGCATCCGTACGCGCTACTACAACACCGAGCTGCATCGCGGCGCGTTTGCGCTGCCCAACTACGTAAAGGACCTCCTCAACCGATGAACTTCATAGGTGCCGATTCGCCGTTTGCCGAAGCGGACGTGGTGCTCTTCGGCGCGCCTTACGACTCCACCACCAGTTTCCGTCCCGGCACCCGTTTCGGACCGGCGGCCATGAGGTCGGAGTCGTTCGGCATCGAGACGTACTCAATGTATCTGGATAAGGATCTGGCGGACGCAAGCGTACATGACGCGGGCGACCTGGAATTGCCGTTCGGTGCGCCCGACCGGGCCATCGCGATGATCGAGGAACAGGCGGACCAAATCCTTTCGGCCGGCAAGATTCCCTTCCTCTTGGGCGGCGAACATCTCGTCACTTTGGGGGCGGTGCGCGCGGCTTTGAAAAAACATCCCGACCTTTGCCTCGTCCATTTCGACGCCCATGCCGATTTGCGCGAGGACTATCTGGGGGTGGAGCTTTCCCACGCCTGCGTGATGCGGCGCTGCCACGATCTCGTGGGCGACGGACGCATCTGGCAGTTCGGCATCCGGTCCGGCACGCGCGAGGAACGTGACTTCATGCGCTCAGGGCACGTGACCACCGAACTTTTCGCCAGCACCACCTTGCCGGACGCGATCAAGGCGATCGGACCTAATAAGCCTGTCTATCTCACGGTCGATCTGGACGTGCTGGATCCGGCGGAATTTCCGGGCACCGGCACCCAGGAGGCGGGCGGGCTCTCGTACCGGCGCCTCGTGGACGACCTGGTCCTGTGCCTCAAAAACCTGAACGTGGTGGCGCTCGACAACGTGGAACTCTCGCCCGGACTCGACCCGACCGGTCGCTCTACGGCGCTTGCCTGCAAACTTTTGCGCGAAGAATTGCTGTCGCTCAAGACGAAAGGAGAAACTGCTAATGTCTAAAGTCATGCTCATTGGCGCCGGCGGAGTGGCCGGTGTGGCTGCCGCCAAGATGGCCCAGAATCCCGACGTGTTCGAGGAGCTCTTGATCGCCTCGCGTACGGTAGCCAGGTGCGACGCCATCAAGGCCGACATCGAAAAGCGCGGCTTTGCCAAGAACGGCAAAAAGACCGTCATCACTACGGCCAAGCTCGACGCGATGGACCAGGCGGCGACGGTCGCCATGATTCGCGATTTCCAGCCCGATCTCGTCATGAACATCGCCTTGCCCTATCAGGACCTCGCCATCATGGACGCGTGCCTGGAGGCGGGCGTGAGCTATCTCGACACCGCCAACTACGAGCCGCCGGAAGACGCGCATTTCGAGTATTCCTGGCAGTGGGCCTATCGCCAGAAGTTCGAACAGGCCGGCCTCACCGCCATTTTGGGCTGCGGATTCGATCCCGGCGTCACCCAGGTCTTCTCCGCCTACGCCCAGAAGCATTACTTCGACGAGATACATACGCTCGACATTCTGGACTGCAACGGAGGCGATCACGGGTATCCTTTCGCCACCAACTTCAACCCCGAAATCAACATTCGCGAAGTGGCCGCCAAGGGCAGCTATTGGGTGGCCGATCCGTCCGGCGACAAACCCGAAGTGCCGGTCGAGAACCGCAAAGCGTTCGACAAAGGCTGGTGGGTGGAGACGGCCCCGATGGCCATCAAGCGCGTCTACAATTTCGACCAGGTGGGCGAGAAGGACATGTATCTTCTCCATCACGAGGAGCTCGAGTCGCTCGGCTGCAATTTGAAGGGCATCAAGCGCATTCGTTTCTTCATGACGTTCGGCCAGAGTTATCTGACGCACCTCAAGTGCCTCGAGAATGTGGGTATGACGCGCATCGATCCCGTCAAGTTCAACGGCGTGGAGATCGTGCCCATCCAGTTCCTGCGCGCGCTTTTGCCCGATCCCGCGTCATTGGGTCCGCGCACCAAGGGCAAGACGAACATCGGCTGCATTTTCGAAGGCGTCAAGGACGGCAAGAGCGTGCGCTATTACGTCTACAACGTGTGCGACCACCAGGAGTGCTACCGCGAAGTGGGCTCCCAGGCAATCAGCTACACGACGGGCGTCCCCGCCATGATCGGCGCCAAAATGTTCCTGGAAGGCAAGTGGACCGAGAAGGGCGTCCACACCTGCGAGGAGTTCGACCCCGATCCTTTCATGGCCGAACTGAACGTGCAGGGTCTGCCTTGGCAGGAAAACTTCGACCCCGTAATGGTGCCGTAAGTTGCTTTCCACCCCCTATTACCTCATCGACGAAGCCCGGCTCGAGCGCAATCTCAAGCTGCTGGACCGGGTGCGCCGTCAGGCCGGGGTCAAGATTCTCCTCGCGCAAAAGGCGTTTTCGGCGTTCGACACCTACCCGCTCGTAGCCAAGTATCTGGACGGCACTACGGCAAGCGGACTTTACGAGGCGCGTCTCGCCCACGAGGAGATGGGGGGCAAGGAAAACCACGTCTTCAATCCGGCCTTTACCGAAGATGAAATGGCCCAAATCGTTAAGTGGTGCGACCATATCGTCTTCAATTCCGTCGCGCAGTGGCGCCGGTTCCGGAACTTCCCGGGTCTCCCCTCGGCGGGACTTAGGGTCAATCACGGCTATAGCGAAATCGAGCACGACATCTACAATCCCTGCGTGACCGGGTCGCGACTGGGCGTTCCGCGCGCGTTCGTGCGGGCGGAAGATCTCGAAGGGCTGGAGGGTCTCCATTTCCATACCATGTGCGAGCAGGGCGCGGACGTGCTGGCGCGCACGCTCCCGCATTTCGAGGAGCAGTTCGGCGAGTTCTTGCTAGGACTCAAGTGGGTCAATTTCGGGGGCGGCCACCACATCACCAAGCCGGGCTACGACGTGAAGCTCCTCGTTAAGGCGCTCAAGGATTTCCGCGCGCGCCATCCGCACCTCGAGGTGTATCTGGAGCCGGGCGAGGCGATCGCGCTCAATGCCGGCGAACTTGTTACGACCGTGCGCGAGGTGTTCGACTACGGCCTCCCCATTGCCATTCTCGACGCCTCGGCCGAATGCCACATGCCGGACGTGATCGCCATGCCGTACCGTCCTCCGCTCAAGGGGTCGGGACTGCCGGGCGAAAAGCGTTACACCTATCGGCTGGGCGGGCCCACCTGTCTCGCGGGCGACGTGATCGGCGACTATTCTTTCGCCCGACCCCTCAAGCCCGGCCAAGAACTCGTTTTCGGCGACATGGCCATCTATTCGATGGTCAAGAACAACACTTTCAACGGCATTCCTTTGCCTTCCATCGCCATTCGTCGCAAGTCCGGCAAAGTGGAAAAGCTCAAGGAATTTTCCTACGCCGACTTCAAGTCCCGCCTCGGCCGCGATTAGAATTTGCGATTTTAGATTTATGATTTAAGATTGCGTTGAGGGATTGCGCAATTGAACAATCGCCCGTTTTCCGCTTGACGGGGATGGGAGTTGCTTTCGCTCTGGGCCTTGCGGCTGCTGCGCAGTTCGTGCTTCGCACTCACCCAACCCGACGCCTGTGGCGCGGGCGAATCATTGGGGAGTTTTGGAGTCTTGGAGTTGAGGGGTTGGGGAATGTGGAAATGTGAAAGTGTTGCCAAGTCCAGTACCAATTGCCAATTGGGAGGGATAAGGACGGGTCAGGGCAAAAGGCACGGGCGAGGGGGCGGGGAGAGAAGATTTTTGTCGGTTGACAGACTAAATGCAACACCCCAAACCCCTAGGTGTTGCATTTACTTTGTCAAACGACTGGAGACCCAGTTCGTCAAGTAGAAAAGACACTTTTGTTTGAGTTGCGCTGATTGTTGTTCGTCAGAATTCGGACACTTTCGAGGTTGGATTTCTTTTTGGATATGGGTTTGGGGCCGAGGGTTATGGCACCTTGCAGAATCGAGG
>JAFXXW010000031.1 GCA_017542055.1 Kiritimatiellia bacterium | reverse complement strand
TCTGAATCAATACTGAATCGAAACTGAATTTGAAATTGCCGTTAACTGGCCAAAACTATCATTAACTATGGGAATTCGTGCGGTAACGCAAAAGGCGGAAAATCACCTGTGCGCGCAGGCCTCGATGCGCCGCCCCCTAGGGCAAAACACCCCGGCCCCCGGGGCGAAGTATGGGGCCCTACGGAGCGAAATTCAAAGTCTAGGGGACTTGGGATAAAGTCTAGTAGACTTGACGCAAAGTATAGGGGATTTTACGTAAAATCTACTAGACTTACCAAAAGCGCCCGCACCGCCAGCGCATCCGCATCCTAGGGCTATAAGGGCGCACCGCGCCAGCTGGTGAGGAATGGGCAAGGACTGGAAACGGTCAGAGCAACAATGTTCCCTACTGAGCGAGTACAGAGCGGAGGCGGTATCGAGCGAACGGAAGCCTGTCGCAACGAGAAGTCAAGTGACGGATTAGCGATTTACGATTTGAGATTTTAGATTTTTGATTGCATTGAGGGATTGGACGATTGATTGATTCGCCGGCTCAAATACAATCTAAAATCGAAAATTACAAATCGAAAATTCGCAATCGGTAAATCGATAAATCGGTAAATCGGTAAATCCTACCCAAATGCAATCTTAAATCGTAAATCTAAAATCCAAAATCCCCAATCGGTAAATCGGTAAATCCTACCCAAATGCAATCAAAAATCTAAAATCTCAGATCGTAAATTCATTCGACCCTTTCAGTCGGGCGGGGAAAAATAAGGCGCAAGGGCGGAGAACCCGATACCACCCTTGCGCCGCCCGGAGAACAATATGAGGTTACATCCGGGCTCCGGTGGCGTTGCAGCCGGCCGAAATCGAAGATAGGCGCAAGGTGCCGGGGGCTGGGCCGACACCTTGCAGGTTGGCTATTTGGCGAACACCACTAAGTTTACTGCTGCGCTTCGGCAGCAGTGCGGCCAACCGAGATCTTGTAGTACTTCACATTCTCGTTCTCGCCCCACGAGTCGTCACCCGTGTTGAGCTCGGTGGATGTGCCGGTAGCCAAGACAGCATCCCCGGCCGCGTCAAAGCCGGATGTCGCGCTGTCGCTAGTAAGAACCGTGTAGTACAAGCCCGGAATGGTCTTGACCGTGAAGTTGGGAGTATCCCCGCTCAAAGTCATCGGCGAACTGGCCGTATTAACTTCCGGCTCGACCTTTACACCGTCAACCGTTGCGGAACCGTTGAGCGATACGCTACCGTCGTTGGCAACCGACAAGATACCGCCATAGTAAGCAGTCTGCGCCGAACCGTTATTATACTCGACCTTAAGGAGCAGATTTTCTTCGGCCACGCCGGAGATGTTGGCAATCGTGCCCGGTATCGCCACCTTGCCGCTGAGGCTGCTTGCGTCAACCGCCGTGTTCGACCCCGTATCCAGCACCGTAACCGTATCCTCGCCTACCGTCTCCGTTTCCGCCGTCGCCGCGACATAGATGCCGTCAGACTTCTTTTCGAGAATTACATCCTGCTTGGTATCGCCCACATATACGCCTTGACCCTCGCCAGACGCAATATTGACATAAGTTGGTGTCGATGTTGCAACTAGCTTATCACCCGCCTCCGGAGCGGATGCAAGCGAAATGCGTCCCACCGTCAATGCCGTCGTCGTGCTGTTGTTCAGCGTGCCGGTATAGTCGGCAATCTCCGTTATCGCCAGCGAAGCCGGCGCGTTTGCGGAAGTGAACGAAAGGTTGCCCGTCCCGGTGATCTTCGCGAACGAATACTGCCAGCTTGTCGACATTCCCGAAATCGTCACGTCGCCGTCAAGCCGCAGCGTGGGCGCGACATCCGAACGCTGCGTCGAGGTTTCTCCTAGCCAGCCACTCGTTATGCCGGCGAGGGCGACGGTCGAGGAGGCATTGCCTGCGAAGTTCAGCTTAGTGGCGGCCGCCGCGAACTGCGGGAGCTTCACCGTGCCCGTCCAGTTGTCGTCGAACGTCATCTGCGCCGTCGGCACGGATGCGAGATTGACCGTCCCCGCACCCGTAAGAGCCGTCGCCGCATTGATTGTCGCTCCGTTGGATAGCTTGAGCGTGATGCCGCTTGCCACCTGCACCTTGCCAGCACCGGAAATCGTCCCGCCGTACACTTCGGGAGGCGTTTCGTTCCACGAATTGACAAAGTTCAGCGTCGTACCGGAAGCTACAGTTACAGTTGCATTCTTCAGCGCATAGCCAAGCGAATCGGTCTTTGAAATATCAATTGTTTCGCCGCAATCGAACTGAATGATCGCCCCGTCGCTTATCGGACCGAAATAACGATGTGTCTTATTCGGGATGATTACCGTATCTCCCGCGAAATACTTGGTTGCGTTCTGACCTTCGGCATCTGTAGTGAACACCGCAGGGCTATCCCCGCTTTGATATGTAGAATTCCAGTAAGTTCCGCTCTGCCAGTATATGCTTCCCGTTTCGCGATTGGGCGTGAATGTCAGATAGTAGTTGCCTCCAGCATCGGCTTCTGCCGCGAGATTCCAGTAGCCGCTTGTCGTTGGCGTGACGGCTATCGATGACTCAGTTCCAAGCGTTGCAACGCCTGTAAGTTGGATGGACGCAATGCTAGCGACATTCGCCCAGTTCGCGTCAACGAGGCTCGACACATCGAAGGTCAGCGTCTTGCCCGCAGCAACTTCCACTGCACCTTCGGTGAGGTTCATTGCATTATATGCGACGGTGGTATCTGTCTCGAACGATGTTGAAGCCGGGACTATTTTGCCCGTATAGCCAGACTTCAGCGCGACAGATATCGCAGCATCGCCCGCGAACGTCACGCTCTCGTATTCCGTATTGCCGTCGAGGTTGACGGAGACTATCGCATCGGCCTCGGCGCTGTTCGTCAATGTAACGACGCTGTTTGCGAGCGGCGTATCGGCCTCGGCGTTGTTCACAGTCCACTTGCCCGTTTCCGTCCAATCGGCGGCGGTTTCGCCGGAGACGAGCGTTCTTGCGGAATCTCCGTTCGGCGAGAAGTACGGCCACTCGGTCTTCAACACCGCCATTTCTGCATCGGAGATGATGCGATCGTAAATGCGCGTCATGGCGATGATTGTCGTGTCGGTCGTCGCGGTATTGGCGATTGCATTCAAGCCCGACGGAACAGCCGCATAGCCGGAGGCTACCTGAAAGCCAGCGGTCAAGGTGAATGAGATGTCGTTATTGACGTACGCAAGCGCAAGCTTGCCGTCAAGGTAGATGTTGACCTGATGGTCGCTTATCTTCTCAAACACGTAGAGGTGCGGCGTTGTGCGGCAACTTGTCGCAGCCATGGTAGCAAGAGGTGTCAAACCGCTTGAATTGTAGTAGTAGAGTTTCGCCTCGTTCGCGCTTGAGCCAGATGCAAGAAGCAACGCGCCTGCCGAGCCGCATCCGCCGCAGTCGAGAAGTATCGTATTGTCGGCAGTGGGCATCGTGCCGTAGAGCGCTACGGTGAACTGCGTCGTAGAGCCGAGGTTGATGTCTGTGTATGGACGGCAGTAGGCATAAAGTCCAGAGTACGTGTTTTTCGCCGCATCCGTCAGCGTACCGTACGCGGGTCCTGCATCCTTGCCAAGCGTCACCGTTCCGGCAGACGAGCCGCTTGCCGTCGTAATCGTGTTGGTGAACGTGAAGTCATACCAGCAAGCCGCGCCGGAAACGACAACGCTCTCGACCAGCGTGGAGGTTGAGTCGGTGCGGGTCAGGGTGGCGGTGGTGCCGTCGGCCTTGTTGACCGTGATAGACGCGATGCTGGAGTCGATGTTATCGACTGTGGTCGTGCCAGTGGCGTATTCCACCTGCGTCTGGTCAATCGCGATGGACGAGCCGGATTCGAGCGTCAGGCCGCTGAAATCGCGAAGAGTTCCGAGGTCCCAGGTGCGCGAGCCGCCGAGCTCAAACGCGCCCGCCTCGATGACCGGCAGGACGTAATTATCGCCCGTATAGGTGTAAAGGAGCGTGCCTTCGCCCTGCTTCTTCGTCTGGTAGTCGCCGAAGATGCGGCCTGAGACGGTGAGCGTTTTGTCGGAATCGACAACTATCTTGCCGTTCGCGCCGGCGTTGGAGCGGATTGGACAGGCTATCGTCGCATTGCCATAGGCGTAAACCGTGGTGCCGTTGGCGATGTTCATGTCGATCGTGGCGGAATGCGAAGTGTCACCCGTGCCGGTTATGCTCGCACCTTCGTAGAGGTTGATGTAGTTGTTGGACCCGCACGTCCAGCGCGTCGCGCCCATCGCGAGAGTCCCGTAAACATTGACAGTCCCGGTGGCATTATAGCCCAACGCATCGCTTCCAGTGCTGGTGAGCGTGACGCCTGCCGGGATGTTCAGCGTCCCAAGCATTCCTTGGCTGGCAAACTTGATGCTCGAATTCTGGGTCACGTTCAGCGTCGCGGAAGCCGGCATTGCAATCTGATGTCCGCTGGACGCAATATTGAACTTGCCCGTGAAACCGTCGAAGCTATTAAAGGTGAACTTCGAGGTGACATCGCCTTGGTCGTAGAACGTTCCCGTTCCTGCTAGCCCGCCGAATGATACTGTATTGTTGGAATATCCGTTGTCGCAGCGCCAGGCGTATTCCTCGGAGCCGGTCCCGTCTTCAAGAACAAGCGTATAGTTGCATGTTACGTTGTAACTAGGCGCATATGCCTTGACATTCGTAAACTTCACTTTGGAGCCTGTGTTGCCCCAGCTGGCCATGCCTGCGGTCAAATTCGAGTTAACCTTGCGACCGCTGAGCTCGCCGAAATCCTTCAGCCACATCGTGCCCGTCCAGGCCGCATTGGAGAACGATATGCCACTTGTTATGGTGGGCAAGACACCTGTGTATTGCAGCGTCCCCGAGCCAGTCGCCGTTCCGACGAGTGCTCCTGACGAAGTAACCTTCACAACGCCAGGCTGGGGGAAATTGAGCGTCGTTGCCGTAATCGCCTCGCCAGAAATAGTCAGCGTCGATGTCATGGGAACATAGAACATTATGGACGAAAGTGTGGCGGCTGCAGTAACGTTCAGCGTCGCGTCGATTCCATCCACCACATAGACGACCGCATCGTCCGCGCTAGTCCAGGTTGTGGGCAAATCAACCGCATCGGTGGACGTAATGCTAAGCACAGTAGGTGTCACTTGCGAAATCGAACCGTCGGCGTTCGCCTTGTAGCCGGTAGAGTGGTCAACATCGCCGCTTATCGAAGTTGCGACGAAGTAAGGGAACGTCGCACCCTGAGGGAATTCGAACGTCGTATTCGCATCGACAGTGAGCGCTCCCTGGATGTATGCGGCTGTTGTGTCCGCGCTCGCCGTCGGCTGGTCGGAGAAATCGAGCTTCGCGCTTGAGGCGTTCAGCGTCGCGGCTAGCTTTCCGCTGCCATGCAGCTTCAGCGTGCCGCCGGCGGTGCCGGAAAGAATGTTGGATTTCGCAGTGGTAGCAGTGTTCGTCGTCGTCCCCGCGATGGTGAATGTCTTGCCGGAGGCGATATCGAGGTTCACCGTGCCGGTCAAATGGCAGCCGCCGGAACGGCCAAACGTGAAATCCTCGTTGAACTCGAACCAGGTCTCTGTCGCGCCCGTCGGATCGCCGAGGACGGAATAGCGGGACGCGGACGCAAACGCATACCCGGTCGCGCCCTCTTCTACGATTATGCCGCCGTATGTCACGGGCGAATAGTCTGCCGCAAGCGATTTCTTGTAGTCGCCTGAAACGAAACGAAGCACAGAACCGGGCGCGACATATTCGGAGCCGGCGTTCGACGAATAGCAGAAATAGTGCCAGTTGGCGCCTGTTGTGCTACTGGCTGCTCCACCAGTGTATGTTGTTGAAGTATTGCTCCCACTTGTGAGGTCAAATACAGTATAAGATGCTGCTGGCGCCGGTATGCAATTGTCAATGGCGTATGAAGGTGTCGTCCAAGTCACAATCCGCGACGTGTCTGCATACGACCACTTCTGGTATTTCTCCGCCGACGGCCAGACGTAGTCGGCAAGGTCGGTGTTTGTGTATGCATTGCCTGGGAAGATGGCGACTTTCTCTATGACCATTCCGCCCCACGCATTCCACTGGAGACCATTAGTTTTGCCTGTCGGACCTCCAAGGCCGACATAGTTCATCTTGGAGCTGCCCCATGCGTATGCTTTTGCACCACCTGCCAGAGTGGCAATTGTATTTCCAGCATACACCCTCAAAGTCGAGCAATCGTAAGACAGCATCAGGTGTCCGCCAGATGCTGACATAACAGGATCTGTTCCGTCTGTTGAGTTGAACTCTCTGGATCCGCTTTGGACATACCAGCAGGCGTAATTTTGATAACTGTTGGCGCGATAAGTAACCATGCCCACATCTGGCACAGAGCCACTTGTGCGATAACAATACATCGAAATTGGCACAACAGAGGCAGAGGCAGCCGGAGCGGACTTGTATCGAACCAATACAGTCATAGAAGATGCGCTCGCGGCTGACGTATCGATGATTGCTCCCTTGGTGGCGCTACTTGCTATCTCAATATTACCCTCAGAGTTAACGGTGTTGTCATTGAGCGTAATCGTATATGAATTACCGTCAGTGCCGGTTTTGGTGGCGGTGCCGAAGTCGCTTTCCCAGACGACGGTCGGGGTCGGCGCGACCGCCCATGCTCCGCCTGCCGCGAATACGAGCAACAGCGACAGTAGCGCTTTGATTGAGAATATTCTATCGATTATTGACTTCATTAGTGTTCTCCTTCTTTAGATGGCTAACACTTGGTTATGAGCCGGCAAAGAATACAAGCGTACCGCAGCCTCGCGATTGTACGAGACTACAGTACGCTTTGCCGTAAGCCTAAGTTGGAGAGTAGCGGTTTCCACAGGGCTTCTTTTACAAGTGTTTGGCTATATTATACCACTTTCCACCCTCGTTTGTCAAGAGTTTTCGTCAAAAATTTTCGGCGGTGAGCGCCGATTGGCCGCAAATGGCGACTTAAGCGGTGAACTTGACGAACCAATTGGGCAATTGGATGCCCGGCTGGCAGACGAAACCGCCTTGGTCCGAATATTCCGCGAGGAAAGTCATTTGCGAGGCGCTATTGTCGAAAAAGTAGGCGCGCAAGCAATGCCGTCTGTCAAGTCAATTCGCCAATTTGTTGCGTCAATCGAGGAGATGGGAGAGGTCGGCGAGGGAGAGGCGATCGGCGATGGCGGCGTCGCTGGCGGAAACGGTTGCCGCGATCACCGCCTGCTTCTTGCGTTGGAGCGCCAGGACCTTCTCCTCCACCGAATCGTGCGCGATGAGCTTGGTCACGTAGACGCGCCGCGTCTGGCCGATGCGATGCGCGCGATCGGTGGCCTGGTCCTCGACGGCCGGATTCCACCAGGGGTCGTAATGGATGACCATGTCGGCCCCCGTGAGGTTGAGACCCGTCCCGCCCGCCATGAGCGAAATGAGGAAGACGGGAATGTCGCGCTCCCGGTTGAAGCGGTTGCACTCCTCGAGGCGATTACGGGTGGAACCGTCGAGATAGCAGTAGCGGATGCCGGCCTCGTCCAAGGCGGACTTGAGTCGCTCAAGTTGCGTCACGAACTGCGAGAACACGAGGACGCGATGACCTCCGTCGATTGCCTCCGAGAGCTGCTCCAGCAGCGCCTCCACCTTGCCGGACGAGGCGATCTGCCTCAGCTTCATGAGGAGTGCGAGCAGCTGGAACTTGGTGACGGCCTTGCTCCGCTCCGACCGCTTGACCGCGAGATACTCGCGCCGGACTTGATCGGGCATGGGACACTCGAGAACGCGCACCAGCTTGTCCGGCAAGTCTTTGGCCACGTCGCGCTTGAGTCGCCGCAGAATGAAAGGATGCAGCTTGCGCTTGAGTCGCTCCTGCGCGAGGCGCCCCTCCTCGCCCCCGTCCTGGATGGGGTCTTCGTAAGCGAGCTTGAAGCTTTCGTAGTCGCCCAGATAGCCGGGCATGAGGAAGTCGAAAATGGACCACACGTCCGACACCGAATTTTCGATGGGCGTTCCCGTGAGCACGAGGCGACGGCGACACTCCACCTCTTTGGCGAAGCGGGCATTGTTGGTGTTGCGGTTTTTGATATGCTGCGCTTCGTCGAGCACCATCACGTCGAACTGGACGCCCAGATAGGCGTCGGGGAAGTCGCGCTGCAAGAGCGCGTACGAGGTGATGACGAGGTCGGCCTGGGGAATCTCGTGGAAATGGTCGTCGCGGCCCGGCCCCGACACCGCCAAAGTCTTGAGTTCCGGCACGAACTTTTTGGCTTCCGCCTCCCAGTTGGGGACGAGCGAGGTGGGGCAGACGACGAGACACGGCCCTTGCCGACCCTGCCGACGCGCAAGCGCGATCCAGGCGAGGGTCTGGAGCGTCTTCCCCAGTCCCATCTCGTCCGCCAAGAGCCCGCAAAAGCCGCTTTGCGCCAAGTACTCCATCCAGGCGACGCCCTCGCGCTGATAAGGCCGCAAAGTGCCGCTTAAGGGGCCCAAATCCGCGCCCGGGAGCTTGGCACCCTGGCGATTGAGCCGGGACGAGACGAGCTGCCACCGGGGTGCTTCGTCGGCCTCCAGGTCCACGCTGTCGCAGATGGCGTCGAGGGCGGAGCGCACGAAGCCGGCATGGATGAGGTCCATCCGGAACCAGCCCCGGGGCGAGCCGCCACGACGCGACACCGTATCGCGGAAGACGGCGCGCATCTCGTCGATGGCCGAGCGATCGAAGAGCGTCACCTGGCCGTCCTTCAGGATGAAACTATCGCCCCGACCCATCGCTGACTGGATGTCCGCCCGGCCCAAGCGGCTGTCCGGTCCGCCATCGATGAGACAGCACGCGTCGAAAGCGTCCTGGCCCGGCACGTCGCGAATCTTCACTACCGGCACCAGAAAGCCCATTCGGTCGTAGAGGGCCTGGAGCGCGGGGGCGAGCGTGCACTTGACGCCATGTCGCCGCAAGTACGGGAGACCCGAGGCGAGGAAGTCGAGCACCTTACCGGGATCGGTGAGATAGAGCTTTTGGTCCCCTTCCGTATAGGCCGGCTCGAAGCCCCACTTGCGCACCAGCTTGACGGCGTTCTGTTCGGCCGGGAGATTTCGCACACGCCGGGCGAGGGGGTCGTCGGGGTCCTTCAAGTACACCCGCAAACGCGGCTGGTCGGAGAGCGCGGGGAAGCGATGCTCGAGGGAGTAGCCCGCCACCACCAATATGGAGAGCGCCGACCGGGTTCCGGCCACGCGGACGGAAAATTCCGGCATGGCCGGAATCGCGACGAGAATTTCGTCCGGATTCGAGACCGGCTCAGCCATCCAGATGCCTCAGGCGCAACTGGCCGCAGGCGGCGTTGGCGTCTTTGCCGCGCGAACGCCTCAGCATGGTCTGGACGCGATTTTTCATAAGCACGTCGAGGAACATGAGGAGCGTCTGGTCGTCCGGCGTCTTGAAGTCCGGCCGGTGCGCGACGGGCGAAAGCGGGATCAAGTTCACTTTGGCCATCGGGACGCGCTTCACTTGCCGGGCCAACTCTTCCGCGCAGGCCCGGGAGTCGTTGACGCCTTTGATGACCGTATACTCGAAAGTGATGATGCGCTTGGTGGCTTTGGTGTAGTCGGCGCACGCGGTCAAGAGTTCGTCGATGGGCCAGCGGCGATTGACCGGCATCAGTTCCGACCGGAGCGCGTCGTTGGGCGCGTGGAGCGAGACGGAAAGCTCGAACTGGATGCCTTCCGACGCGAGGCGCCGAAAGCCCGGCACCACCCCGCAAGTGGAAATGGTGATGTGGCGCGCGCCGAGATTGGGTCCCTTGCCGGCATTGATGAGCTTGAGGGCGCGGATGGTCTCGTCGTAGTTGTTGAACGGTTCGCCCATCCCCATCACCACGATATTGGTGATTTCGCCGTGCTTGCGCCCCGCGAGATATTCCGCCACGATCTCGTCGGAAGTAAGCGACCTCACCACGCCTCGCGAGCCGCTGGCGCAGAACGCGCAGCCCATTGCGCATCCCACCTGGGTGGAAATGCACTGGGTGAAGCGTCCGGTGGCGGGAATGAGCACCGTCTCCACGCTTTGGCCGTCCGCATAGCCCAGGAGGAGCTTTTGGGTTCCGTCCGAGGACTTGCTCACTTCCAGCTCGCGGCATTCGGTGAGGGGGAACTCTTGCTTGAGCGTCTCGCGGAAGTCTTTGGGGAGCGTGGTGGCCTCCTCCCAGTCGTCGATGTAGTCGCGATAGAGCGATTGCAGAATCTGGTCGGCGCGGAAAGGACGCAGTCCCCGCGCGGCGAGGATGCCCTTCCACTCTTCCGGCAAGATCGACCAGGCTTTCGTCATTTACGCTTGCTCAGCCACTCGTGGTATTCGGAATACGACCCCTCGAACCAGTTGGTCTTGCCGTCCGGCTCGAACGCCAGAATGTGCGTGGCGATGCGGTCCAGGAACCAACGGTCGTGGCTCACCACCATCACGCAGCCGCCAAACTCCATGAGACCTTCCTCCAAAGACCGGAGCGTGGCCACGTCGAGGTCGTTGGTGGGTTCGTCGAGGAGGAGCAGATTGCCGCCCGAGGTGAGGAGCTTGGCGAGGTGTACGCGATTGCGTTCGCCGCCCGAGAGGACGCCCACCTTCTTTTGCTGTTCGGGTCCCCGGAAGTTGAAGCGCGAGCAATAGGCGCGTCCGTTCATCATCGTCTTGCCGGCGAGGTTCACAAACTCGCCGCCACCCGTGATGGCCTCGTAGACGGTCTGGTCGGGCTTAAGCTCGCTGCGGGTCTGGTCCACATAGCTGAGCTTGACCGTATCGCCCACCGAAATCGTGCCGCCGAGAGGCTTGAGCTCGCCCGTGATGAGCTTGAAGAGCGTGGTCTTGCCCGCGCCGTTGGCCCCGATCACCCCCACTATGCCGCCACGCGGCAGGTCGAAGTTGAGGTCGCGGTAGAGCGTGCGTCCGTCGAAGCCCATCGCCACGTGTTCGGCGCGCACCACGAGATTGCCCAGGCGCGGTCCGGCCGGAATGCGGATCACGAGGTCGTCCTCGCGCGTCGACACTTCCTGCTTTTGCAGTTCCTCGTAGCGCTTCACGCGGGCCTGGCTCTTGGAGTGGCGACCGGAGGGATTGGTCTGGATCCACTTGAGTTCGTTCTCGAGCAGTTTCTGCCGGCTCTTCTCCACCTTGGCCTCGCGCTCCAGCAGGGCCTGCTTCTGCTTGAGCCACTCCTCGTAGTTGCCCTTGTAGGGATAGCAGATGCCGTGATCGAGTTCGAGAATCCAGTCCGTCACGTCCGACAGGAAGTAGCGGTCGTGCGTGACCACGATGAGCGTGCCCTTGAAGGGCTTCAGGTATTCTTCCAGCCACTGGACCGTTTCCGCGTCGAGGTGGTTGGTGGGTTCGTCGAGGAGGAGTACGTCCGGTTCCGTCAGCAAGAGCCGGCAAATCGCCACGCGACGCCGCTCGCCGCCCGACAGCACCTTGACGGGCCGGTCCGGAGGCGGACAGTGCATGGCCGCCATCGCCCGTTCCACCTGGGAGTCGATGTTCCAATAGTCGTGCGCGTCGATTTCCTCCTGGAGGCGGCCCATCTCCTCTTCGGCTTTGGGGTCGTCCAGGTTGCAGCACAAATCCTCATAGCGCTCGAGCTTGTCGTGGATGGGCTTGACCGCCTCGTTCACCACTTCGCCAACCGTCTTGGTGTCGTCCAGTTCCGGCTCCTGCGGGAGATAACCCACTTTGGTGCCCTTGGCCACCTGCACCGTGC
Organism: Kiritimatiellia bacterium; assembly: GCA_017542055.1. Taxonomy (GTDB): domain Bacteria; phylum Verrucomicrobiota; class Kiritimatiellia; order RFP12; family UBA1067; genus UBA1067. The sequence continues at coordinate 42,675 of JAFXXW010000031.1, read as the reverse complement.
CCATGAGGTCGGTATCGAGTCCCGCGAGAATCTTGAGGAGCGAGCTCTTGCCCGCGCCGTTGCCGCCGATTACGCCGATGTGCGCGCCGTAGAAGAAGCTCAGGTTGACGTCCTTCAGGATCGTCTTGGCGCCCACCTGCTTGGTTACGTCGATAAGCGAAAACTGATATTCACCCGCCATGACCGGTCACGCCCTTTACTGGTGGATGCGATCGTTGGCGGCAGCCACCTTGTCGGCGAGCTCGCGCTTGTGCGCATGGAACTTTTGGCGCAAACCGGCGTCGGCCGTGCCCAGAATCTGCACCGCCAGCAAGGCCGCGTTGACCGGGCCCGCGCTCCCGCAGGCGACAGTGGCCACCGGCACGCCGGACGGCATCTGCACCGTAGCGTACAAGGCGTCCAGTCCGTTCAAGGCGCCGCCCGCCACCGGGATGCCGATGACCGGGAGCACCGTCCCGGCCGCCAGCACGCCGCCCAGATGCGCCGCGCCTCCGGCTGCCGCAATGATTACCTTTAAGCCCCGCTCCTCGGCCGTGCGCGAATAGTCGATAGCCATTTCCGGGGTGCGATGCGCGGAGATGACGCGAGTTTCGTACCCGACCCCAAACTTGTCCAAAGTCTCGCAGGCCTTCTTCACGAGCGGCCAGTCCGAATCGGATCCCATCACAATGCCAACTTGAATTTCGTTCATCGGTTCAATCCTTTCATGAAAGTTTCGATATTGATCGGGCGGTACGCGTTGAGAATGGCGTCGGCCACCTCGCGTCCGTCTTCGTCCTGGATGACGCAGGAAAAGCTCCCTGCCTCCTCGTCGCCGAATTCGTTATGGACGAAAATCCGGTAGCGCCGCCCCACCTCGAATTGGGGAAGGTTCAAGGTGAGCTTGCGCGTCCCCAAGAGAAAGCCGGGCCGGGCGGGTCGATCCGGGTGCTGGACGCGGTCCGCATAGCCCGCCAGCGCCGCCGAAGCCTGGGCCATGAATTCGATGGCCGTCTGGCTTTGGCACCATTCGGGCTTCACGGTGACGTAGGCCACCAAAGTCTTTTCCGCGAGGTTCACGTCCTCGATGCCGTCGATGAGAATCATCGGCGCGCGATGCGGCAACACGTCTTCAAGCGTATAGGGCAACTGCGGCATTGGATCCTCCAAACGCGAAACTGGACGAGAGACAGCACCGGCTGTGGCCGTGCGTCAAACGCAAATAGCAAATGGCCGCTTCTACCGCCCCGGCCGCCCCCAGACAGTGGCCGGTCAAGTCTTTGGTGGACTCGTACTGGGGTGGATTCTCCCCGAACACCCGACGCACGGCTTTCATTTCCATCGCGTCGTTGGCCAAGGTGCCGGTGCCGTGCAAATTGAGATAATCGACTTCAGCCGCATTCCGGCCCGGGAGACAGTCGATGGCGCCGCGCAGGGCCGCTTCCGCGCCGTTGCCTTCCGGATCGGGGGCGGTAGCGTGATAGGCGTCGCTCGATTCCCCCACGCCCGCCAGCTCCACCTCGCCCGAGTCCCGGGTGAGCGTAAAGAGCGCCACGCCCTCGCCCAGGTTGATGCCGTCGCGATCTTCCGCCAGGGGTCGGCACCGGCCCTCGCTCAACGCCCCCAAAGCGTTGAAGCCGTTCATCGCAAACCGGCAGCGTCCGTCCACTCCGCCCGTGATGGCCGCGTCCACGATGCCGCGCTCGATCAGTCTTTGGGCGGAAGCCAATGCCTTGGCGGCAGACGAGCAGGCGGTGCTGACCGTATAGGCCGGGCCGGTCGTCTTGGCGAGCTCCTTAAGGAACAGGGCGGGAGTCCCCAATTCGATCATGGAAAAGTCGAGTCCGGACGGCTTTTGGCCCTTGTCCAGCCACTCGTCCACGTAGTTTTCCGCCTCGTCGATGCCGGTATTGGACGCGCCCAGAACTATCGCCACCCGGTTGGCGCCGTACTGGCGCTTCAGGTTTTCGATCGCCCCGGCCATTGTTCCATAGGCCAGGTCCAGCAGCTGATTGGTTCGAATGAGTTGGGGGTTGCCCGTATACGGCACCGAGCCGAACCAGATGGGCTTGCCCGGAATGTCGCCTTCGATTACGCGCATGCCCGGAGCCGTCCGGTCGAGATAATTCCGCCACGTCTCGTCGTTGCCAACCCCTAGCGCCGATGCGGTGAAAAGGTTACCGAGCCTCATTCCCGTCCCTTAGCCGCATCGCCTTCTTGTGCACTTCTTCGGCGAGTTCCATCTTGCCCAGCTGCGTCAGGCAAAACGACAGCGCCTCCGCGCTCTGCCAGTCGCCCGGACGGATCATGAGATAAGTCTCGTAGCACTTGGCCGCCAACGAAAAATTGCCCACCCGGAAAAACGCGTCCGCATTCTTCCAGAGCCGCTCCAGCCGGTCGATCAGCATGGGGTCGTGGGGATTGCGCAAGGCCGCGCGCGACCAGGCGTCGGTGGCCTCGTCGATCTTCTGCTCGTCCGCCTGCATGCCGCCTTCCAGCACCAGGCGGCGAATGACCTGCATGGAGCGGACCTCCTTGACCATCTCTTCCAGGATGTCGGTATCGATCTCCTCGTCCACGTCGATCCAGTTGATGTCCGGCACGTCCCGCGTCACCAGGAACTGGGGCCGCACGAGAATGTCCCGGGCGAGATTGCCGAAAGCCGGCATGGCCGCCTCGAGTTCGCCCGCGTACGACGCGAAGAGTTCCGGGAGGGACGAGCATTCGGCTGCCGAAAGGTCGTCGAAACCGCCCTCGCGCGAAAAGATGTCCATCATGGCCGAGAGCTTGATCTTGACGGGAGCGGTCCGACCGATGACAATCCAGTCTTCGATGCCCGGCATCCAGAGATGCGCCGATCCCGTCGCCTCGCCCAGCTCTTTGAATTCCGCCTCGAGAGCTTCCATCGTCTTTTGGCGCACGTCCACCACCTTGGCCAGCACGCCGTTGGCGGCCAGCCATTCGTCCGCAAGGTCCTTGATGGGGCGCTTCGTTTCGCCCGCCACGAATACGATGTCGTACCGGCCCTTGCCGGTGGCCTGGTCGTCCACGCCCAGTCCCGCCCGCGCGAAAAATTCGCGATACGCCTCGCCGCGAGTGCCCGCCACGAGACAGCGCGTGGCAGTCGGCTTTTCCAGCATCGCGAGATACGTGGAGACGATCCGCGCCGGCACGAACGAGGGCGAGGTTTCCTGCTCCTCCGCCACCTTGCCGCATCCCGCCAGCACCGCCACCAGCAGCGCCGCCATACCAAATTTGAACTTCACTTTACCGCCTCCATTATCGACTTTACCACTCTCGGCACCACGCCCTTGCGCCGTTCCACCGCCGCCCGGGCCCGGTCGCCCAGACGCGCCGCTTTGGCTTCGTCGGCGAAAAGTTCCAGCACGGCCCGCGCCAGCTCCTCGGCGTTTGACACTTCCCAAATGCCCTCACCTTCCTTGAGATCGCTCATCACGGGACGGAAATTCTCGGTGTAGAGGCCCACCAAAGTCGGTTTGCCGCAAAGACACGGCTCGATCATGTTCTGCGACCCGTGCGCGCAAAGCGACTTGCCCACGAACACCACGCTGGCGATGCCGTAGAGGCCCATCAGTTCGCCCGTCGTGTCCGCGAGATACACCTCGCCTTGCGTGCCCTTGGACCGGCGCGCGCAAGTGAATCCGGCCTTGACGATGTTGGCTTCCACCTGGTCGGCCTTCTCGAAATGTCTTGGCGCGATCACGAGCGTGACCGCGTCGCCGCGCTGCTTGAGTTGGCGGTAGATCCGAAGGAGCACTTCATCTTCGCCCGGCCAGGTGGACCCGCCCAGGAGAATCCGGCCCCCTCCGCACCAGTCCGCGAGTTCGCGCTCTTTGGCCGGGTTGCGCCGCGCCACGTCGAACTTGAAGGATCCCGTCACTTCCACCTGGTCCGACGGCGCTCCCGCGTCCACGAGTCGCGCCTTGTCCATTTCGCTCTGCGCGAAGATTCGCGTAAAGGCGCTCAGCACGTCGCCGAAGAACCAACGGGCCTTTTTGTATCGGGGCGCGCTCCGGTCGCTCACCCGCGCGTTGACGAGATAGAGCGGAATCCGGTACTTTTTGGCCTGCATGATGAAGTTGGGCCACAGTTCCGATTCGGTGAGAATGATCGCCCGGGGGCGCACGGTCTTGAGCGCGCTCTTGACCCAGCTGGGGAAGTCGAGGGGATTGTAGATGAGCGCGTCGCGGTCCGTCACTTCGCGCTCGGCCATCTTCCAGCCGGTGGAGCTGGTGGTGGAAAAGCAAAAGCGCACATCCGGATCTTGCGCGCGCCATTCGCGCATGAGCTGGCCCGCGATCTGCACCTCGCCCACGCTGACGGCATGGATCCAGATCCAGTCCGGTGCGGAGCGGAATTGGCGGATCAGTTCCTGGGGATAGAGCGCAAAGCGATCGCCCATTCGCGCCTTGTAACCGCCTCGCCGGGCCATCCGCAAAAGGAAGCCGGGCAGGAGAAACGGATATACAACGCCGAAAAGAGCGTTATATATTATCCACTTCATCAGGCTTTAAGCGATCCGAAAGGCGACAGCGTGGTGCCCGGCTCCACGTTCTTGAGGACGGGCGTGCCCGCGCACACCTGCGCGCCCTTGCCCACCTTCATGCCGGGGGCGGTGCAGCTGTTGGAGCCCATCATCACGTCTTCTTCGAGCTCGGTATGGCCCGAAAGCGTCACGCCGGGGCAGATATTGCAGAAGTCGCCCACTTTGGAATCGTGGCCCACGCCGGCCCGCGCGTTGATGATGACGAACTTGCCGATTTCGGTGCCCACGCTCACTACCGCCTCGCAGGCGATGTAAGTGCCGTGCCGGAATTCGGTGGTGGGCGAAACCTGCGCCGAAGGATCGATCAGCGCCGGGAAGTCGTGGCCGCGCAGCCGCTTGTAGATGTCGCGCCGGATCTGGTTGTCGCCGATGGCCACGAACACGCTGGCGCCCGGATAATCCTTGCTCGCCTGCTCGCATGAACCCAGCATGGGATAGCCTTCGAAATTGCCCTTGGCCTTCTTGGGATCGTCATCGGCGAAACCGATCACGTTCCACATCGGCTGTTGCGCGGCCTTGTTGATGCGCTCCACCGTCCAGACCGCCTCGCGTCCGAGGCCGCCGGCTCCGACAATGAACAAATCTCTCATGGCATGATCCTTTCCGACGGTATTCGCCGTCATTATTGTATATTATATCATATTTCCGCCCGAAAAGCAAGGGGGAAACTGCAAAATAAGGGCGGGGGAAAGCCCCCGCCCTTGATTCGCTTTGGCGAAAGAAAGCCCTTAGCGGACCTTCTTGTAGCCGTAGACCGCCTTGGGTCCGAGCTCTTCCTCGATGCGGAGGAGCTGGTTGTACTTGGCGATACGATCGGTGCGGCTCATGGAGCCGGTCTTGATCTGTCCGGAGTTGGTTGCGACCGCGATGTCGGCGATCGTGGCGTCCTCGGTTTCGCCCGAGCGGTGCGAGGTGACCGACGTGTAGCCGGCGCGATGGGCCATTTCGATGGCGTCCAAAGTCTCGGACAAGGAACCGATCTGGTTGACCTTGATGAGGATGGAGTTGGCCGCGCCCAGCTTGATGCCCTTCTCGAGGTACTTGACGTTGGTCACGAACAGGTCGTCGCCCACGAGCTGGCACTTGTCGCCGATGGCCTTGGTGAGCGCCACCCAGCCGTCCCAATCGCCTTCGGCCATGCCGTCTTCGATGGAGTCGATGGGGTACTTCTTGACGAGGCCTTCGAGGTACTTGACCTGCTCGACGCTCGTGAGCTTCTTGCCCTTCTTGCCTTCCTTCCAGGTGTAGTCGTAGACGCCATCCTTGAAGAATTCGGAAGAAGCGCAGTCCATCGCGATCGTCACGTCCTTGCCCGGCTTGTAACCCGCCTTCTTGATGGCGGCGATGATGCAGTCGAGCGCGTCCTCGATGGAGTCGAGCGCCGGCGCGAAACCGCCTTCGTCGCCCACCGCAGTGGAGAGATTGCGGGCCTTGAGCACCTTCTTGAGGTTATGGAACACCTCGGCGCCGCAGCGGAGCCCTTCCTTGAACGTCTTGGCGCCCACGGGACGGATCATGAATTCCTGGAACGCGATAGGCGCGTCGGAGTGCGCACCGCCATTGATGATGTTCATCATCGGGACGGGCAGGGTGTAAGTGTTGGTGCCGCCGATGTAGCGATAGAGCGGCATGCCGAGCGCGTTGGCCGCAGCCTTGGCGACCGCCAGCGAAACGCCCAGAATGGCGTTGGCGCCGAGCTTGGACTTGGTGGGCGTGCCGTCGAGCTTGAGCATGAGCTGGTCGATGCCGCGCTGATCGCACGCGCACTTGCCGACGAGCTTGGGGGCGATAACCTTGTTCACGTTGTCCACCGCCTTCTGGACGCCCTTGCCGAGATAACGCTTGGGATCGCCGTCACGAAGCTCCAGCGCTTCGTTGACACCGGTGGAAGCGCCCGACGGAACCGCCGCACGACCGAGCGTGCCGTCCTCCAGAACCACATCCACTTCGACGGTAGGATTGCCGCGGGAATCGATGATCTCGCGAGCCTTGACTGCAGTAATCTTCATTTTGGTTTGTTCCTTGTGTTGTGAAAATTGAAACAGTTGGGTGATATTATATCATATTTTGGCGGAAGTTGTCAACGATTATCTGCGGTATCTGTGGGTGGACTCGCCTTTGACCAGCACGTTTTCGCGCTCGCCCACGATGCCGATTTCGCGGATTCCTGGCGTGTCCACCACCATCGAGCCGTCCGGCAGCATGATGAGTTCGCGCGAGGTGGTGGTGTGGCGTCCTTTGCCGCTCCACTCCTGGATTTCCTGCACCGCCTGCCACTCTTCGCCCGCGAGCGCGTTGACGAGCGAGCTCTTGCCCACGCCGGAACTGCCGATCAGGGCCGCAGTCACGCGCGGACGCAGGATGGCGCGCACTTCATCGAGTCCTTGGCCGGTTTTGGCGGAAATGCTGATCGTGCGCACCGGGACCGCGAACTCGCGATCGCCCAGGTCGCACTTGGTGAGGAGAACGATCGTTTCGGCCCGGCCCGCGTCTTCCGCGAGCGCCAGATACCGCTCGAGCCGGGGAAGCGAAAAATTCTCCGTGACGCTCATCATGACGAACAAAAAGTCGAAATTGACGGCCAGCGTCTGGGCCGTGCGCCGGGCGGTGGGGTCTTTGCGCTCGAACTTGGAAAAGCGCGGAAGCACCTTGGAAATCATGCTCTCGCCATGCGCGTTGTAGACGAACTCCACGAAGTCGCCCGTCATGGGCCTGACCGCGTCCTCGCCCCGGAACGCGCTTTTCTTCTTGCGCGCCAGCACCTCGCTTTCCGCCTCGTTGCAGACGAGATGGTAATAGTCGCCGTGCGCCGACACGATCCGGCCCACGCCGCGCACGTCGCCGGCGTCGTCGAAACCGAAAGCGTAAAGTCGGGATGGCATTAAGAAAAAAAAAAAAAAGCGGGCGCGGCTCATCACCGCGCCCTCTGCTTTCACCAGCGGGTCTCGCGACGAGGCGCACGATCCCTGCCGCCGCCGAATCCGCCGCGACCGCCGCGGAATCCGCCACCGCGACGTTCTTCGCGAGGCTTGGGCTGCGACTCGTTGGCGCGCACCACGCGGCCATCGATTTCATGGCCGTTGATGGCATCGATAGCGGCCTGCGCCTGGGCGGCGTCAGGCATCGTCACGAAGCCGAATCCCTTGCTACGACCGGTCATTCGATCGGTCACTACCCGGACAGCGGTAACTTCGCCGAAAGCCGCGAACGCCGCCTTGAGTCCATCGTCAGTCGTCGCGTACGCGAGGTTACCAACATAGATTTCCATCTGATTACTTTCCTTCTTTTTGAACTTGCCGGCAAGCCGTGGCACCCGCCCTTTTTCGCCGTCAATAATGTATATATTACCAAATTTTCGTCCGCTAGTCAAGCAGAAAAGAGAACATCTTTCATGGAGTAGAGTCCCGGACGACGCCCTTGCGCCCACTTGACCGCCTTGAGCGCGCCAGCCGCAAAAGCCTCGCGGGACTGCGCTTTATGCGTAAGTTCCACCCTTTCCACCTCGCCCGCGAACATGACGGTGTGGTCGCCCACCACGCTACCGCCACGCAACGCATGGATGGCTATCTCGCCTTGGGGCCGCTCGCCGATGTCGCCCTGGCGACCGAAAACGAAGTCCCCCGCGCCCCGTCCGGCCTGCGCGGCTTTGGCCAGCATCAGCGCCGTACCCGAAGGCGCGTCCTTCTTGTGGCGATGGTGCATCTCGACCACTTCGATGTCGTATTCGGGACCCAGCACCTTGGCCGCCTGCTCCACGAGACCGAGGAGGAGATTAACCCCCAGCGAGTAGTTGCCCGACTGGACGATCGGGATGACCTGGGCGGCCGCGTCCACCCGCGCCTGCTCCTCCGGCGTGAGACCGGTGGTGCCCAGCACGTAGGGAATGCCCAGCGCCGCCGCCGTCGACACGTGTCCCGGCACCGCAGTGTGGTGGGAAAAGTCGATCACGCCATCCGCGTCGCCCCCGATGCCCTTGTCGTAGCCCTCCGGCAGGTCCACCCGGTAGGCCACTTCGCCGCCGCCCAATTTGACGAGCATCCGACCCATCCGGCCGGCCGCTCCCACGATTGCAAGTTTCATGCTACGGTTTCTCCTATTAGAATCTGCGCGTGCGCGTCCAGAATGTGCACTTTGACGAGGCTGCCGGGCGTGCCCTTGCCGTCCCACACCACGATCCGGTTGCCGCCATCGCGGCCCGAATAGCGAGCCGGATTGCGCTTGGAGGGGCCCTCCACCATCACGTCGCGCACGGTGCCGACGAGTTGCCGGTTGCGGGCGAGCCCCCGCGCTTCCTGATCGGCGAGCAGCACCTGGTTGCGCCGCTCCTTTTCCTCCTTAGGCACGTCGTCCGGCAGTTTGGCCGAACGCGTACCCGGCCGGGGCGAATACTTGAAGACGAAACTGTTGTCGAAGCCGGCTTCTTCCATCAAACTGCGCGTGGCCTCGAAATCCTCCAAAGTCTCGCCCGGATAGCCCACGATAACATCGGTGGTAAGCGCGAATTCCGGATCGAAATCGCGCAGTTTCCGGACTGCCGCGAGATACTCCTCGCGCGTATACCGGCGTCCCATCTCCTTGAGAATGCGATCGCTTCCGGACTGCACCGGCAGATGCAGATGACGGCAGACTTGCGGGTACGTGCGGTAGACGCGAATGAGCTCGTCCGTGCAACCGCTAGGATGCGCCGAAGTGAAACGGATGCGTTCGAGCCCCGGAATCCGGCAGAGCCGCTCCAGGAGATGCGGAAACGCGTCCTTTTTCCCGTCCCGTGCGCCGTAACGCAGCACCGACTGGCCGAGGAGGCACACCTCCTTGACGCCGTTCCGGACGAGACACTCCACCTCGGCCGCGATTTCGTCTTCGGGGCGCGAATATTCGTGGCCGCGCACGTCCGGCACGATGCAGTAGCTGCAGCGGTTGTCGCATCCCACCAGCACCGTAACGAACGCCTGGAAACCTTTCACCTCGTGCGCGTCGAGTCCCTCCGGAACCAGGTCGTCGCCCAGCTCCAGCACGTGATGCGGGTTGGAGGCGACGATTCTGGGAATCATGCCGAACGCCCGCGGGCCCACCGCGAAATCAAGTTTGGGGAGCACCTTGAACACGTCCGCCCCGAGGCGCTTCACCGCGCAGCCCATGAGACCCGTCATCTTGCCGGTGGAGCAGAGGTAGCCCGTCTTGCCCACCGCCTTGTCCTCCGCTTTCTGCCGGACGGTGCAGCTGTTGACGATGACGAGATCGGCCTCGGCCTCGCTGGCCGCCTTTTCGTGTCCGGCCGCGATCATCAGCGCCTCGACCGCTTCGGAGTCGCGCACGTTCATTTGGCAGCCGTAGGTATGGACGAGAAATTTCATGCTTGGCGTTTGCGGAGCGTCACCATCGTTTCGAACCGGGCGGTGCGCGGAAACATATTGACCCATTTGACCGTTTCCACCGCGTAAGTGCGCGTCATGACGCGAAGATCGCGCACGAGCGTGGCGGGGTCGCAACTGACGTAGATGATGCGCGGCGCCTTGCTCCGGGCGAGCCATTCGGCCACCCCTTTTTCGAGCCCGTCGCGCGGCGGATCCACGATGACGCACGTCTGGCCGCCGATACCGATCCGGCGCATGTTGCGGCCAACCTCTTCCGCGTAGAAGGCGGCCGGCTGGCGGGCGCGATCGGCGTTCTTGAGCGCAAAGTCGATGGCCGCGCGTCCGCTTTCGATGCCGGTGAGCCGGGGCGGCTCGCAGCAGATGCCGAACACGCCCACTCCGCAATATAGGTCGAGCACGTTGGGCGCCGAATCCTTGCCGTTCAAATACTCCTGCCGGACCGCCTGCACCAGCCGTTCGCCCGCTTCGGGATTGACCTGGTAAAAGCCGCCGGCCGGCACCTCGAACGATTTGCCGAGCGTGGTTTCCAGCATGACCGTATCCTTGACGTCGTCGCCCAGCCACCATTTGACGCCGCTTTTCGGGGAATAGCGCACGGTCACCGAGGCTTTGCGGGCAATGGAGTCCCGCACCGCCTTGGCGCCCAAAGTGAGGAGCGACTTCACGTTCTGGCGGATTTCGGGGAGCGCTGCGTTGATTGCCGGAAGGACGAGCGGATCCTGTTCCACCTCCACCACCCGGTGTTCCGGCTCCGCGAGATAGCCGATTTTAGTCCCCTCGAAATGGTATACGGCCTTGTTGCGGTAGTTGAGCGCCTGTTCCGTCGGGATTGTGACGATTTCCGGGTGGTCGATCCGCGCGCGGGCGAGCGCCTCGTCCAGTTGCTGCCGCTTGATCCGGTTTTCCGCTTTGAAGGCGAGTCCCGCATACACCATGCCGGGCACGGTACGGCCGGGTTCCTCGCGGTCCGGCGAAGCTTCCTCCACCTCGACCAGCCGCGCCTTGACGAAATTCTTCTTGGCGACCGTTATCTCCGCCTTGACCTGCTCGCCCTCCCAGGCTCCCGGCACGAAAATCACGCGGCCGTCGCCCAAACGCCCCATGCCGTCGCCGCCATAGACGTTCTTGGCGATATATACCGACGAAATCACGCCCAGAGTTTCTCCAGCGCGTAGTAGGCGCGGGCTTCCGGCGAAAATACGTGCACCACCACGTCGATATAGTCCACCACTATCCAGCCGCTTTCCGGGTCTCCGCTCGTGCGGAAACTCATCACGCCGTGCTGTTTCATCACGGCCTGGCTCTCGGCCACCAGCGCCTTGAGGTGCGGCGCGGCGCTACCAGTGGCGACCACGAAAAAGTCCGTGAGCGAGCTTTTTCCGCGCACGTCGTAAACCTTGATGTCGATGCCCTTGCGCTCCGCAAGCGCTTCGGCGATGGCCTTAGTCTGTTCTTCTGCTGTCATATTGTGTATTATACCATATTCCCGCCCGAAAATCAAGCGAAAATCGCATCTTGATGCGTATTTATCGCATCAGCTCCTTGAGTTTGAGTCCCGGTCTCGCCTCGCGCATGAGCGCGGTGCCCACCAAAAATCCGTTGGCGCCGGCCTCCTTGGCGGCTTGGATGTCTTCGCGGGTGTGCATGCCGCTTTCGGCGATTTTGACGCAGCTCCTGGGAATCTGCCGCACCAGCTCGGCAAAGACGCGGCCATCGGTGGAAAAGTCGGTGAGGTCGCGGCAGTTGACGCCGATGATCTTGAATTCCAGATTGACCGCCCGTTCGATCTCCTTGGCGGTGTGGGTTTCGCAAAGAACGCTCATCCCCAATTCGTGCGCATGCGCCTTGAGCGCCACCAGATCCGCATCGTTCAAGGCGGCGGCGATAAGCAGCACCGCGTCCGCGCCGGACATCCGGGCCTCGGCGATCTGGTAGCGGGTGGAAATGAAGTCTTTGCAGAGAATGGGCTTATCCGTAACCTGGCGCACCCGGCGCAGATTGGTCTCGCTGCCCAGAAACCGGCGCGGCTCGCACAGCACGCTCAAGGCGCTGGCGCCGGCGTCGTCCAGCTCTTCGGCCAGCTCCAGCGCGTGGAAATCGGGACGGATCACGCCCTCCGAGGGACTGGCCGCCTTAAGCTCCGCTATGATATGCACGCCCGTCTTGACCTTGAACGGCGCGCCGAAATCGACGGCCGGCGGAACATCGCCCAGAGTCCGCAAGATGTCCCGGTAGGAAAACCGGCTCTCCTGCTCGAAAGCGTCCGCCCTGCGCTGCGCCATAAGTTCCTGCAATATGTTCATCGTCATTACCCTTTGTGGTTGCCCGGAATACGAAAAGAGCGGCCGGCGAACACCGCCAAGCCGCTCTTCCTTCGTTGGAAAAGTAAGGACCTGCTGATCACCAAGCGTAGTGGGCAAAAGCCTTGTTCGCCTGAGCCATCTTGTGCACGTCGTCGCGCTTCTTGATGACGTTGCCCTGACCCTGGAACGCATCGGCGATTTCCGCCGCCACTGCGGCCGGCATGCCCATGCCGTGACGCGAGGACGCGTACTGGGTGGTCCAACGGAGCGCGAGCGAAAGCTGACGGTTCTCCTTGATCGGCACCGGCACCGGATAGGTGGTTCCGCCCACGCGACGGGTCTTGACCTCGATCTGGGGCTTCATGGTGTCGATGGCGGTGGAAACGATTTCCAAAGGATCGGTGTAGGCCTTGTCGTCCTTGGTGAACTTGGCCGGATCCTTCTCCACCATCTCCTTGATCTTGTCGATGGCGCCGTAGACGATCTTCTCGGCCACGGTCTTCTTGCCGTCCTTCATGATCACGCGGATCATGTGGGCGACAAGCTCGGAATTGTACTTGGGATCCAGCGTAACGCGCTTGGCGATTACTTTACCTCTGCGGCTCATGGCTTACTTCCCTTCCTTCTTCGGACGCTTCATACCGTACTTCGAACGGCTGCGGTTGCGCCCATTGACGCCCAGGGAGTCGAGCTTGCCGCGAACGATGTGGTAACGCACGCCGGGAAGGTCCTTCACACGACCGCCGCGCACCAGCACCACGCTGTGCTCCTGCAGGTTGTGCCCCTCGCCGGGGATGTAGGCCGTTACTTCGACGCCCGTGGTGAGACGCACGCGCGCCACCTTGCGGAGAGCCGAGTTGGGCTTCTTGGGGGTCATGGTCTTGACGACCAGACACACGCCGCGCCGCTGAGGACAACTCTTCAGCGCCGGCGACTTTGAACGGGTTGCAAGCGGCTCGCGCCCCTTGCGGATCAACTGGTTTATAGTCGGCATGATTTTGTTTTGGTTCCTTCTTTTTCCAACATGTTTGTATATTATATCATATTTTGTGGTGATTTGGCAAGAGGGAAAATGAAAAAACTTTATGCCACATCCACCACTATCATCGAAAAGTTGTCGTGCGCGCCGGCTTGGCGCACCGCCAACGTAAGGTTTTGAAGCGCCTCCGGTCGCGTATGGGACAAGGCCAAATGCGCGCCGATCGCTTCGTCCGGCAACACGTCGTGCACGCCGTCGGTGCAAAGGAGAAACCGGTCGCCCGGCTCGAGATCCGTGCGCCGTTCGTCCGGTTTGACCGCCGATTCCACCCCCACCGCCCGGGTCAGGACATGCGCCAGGGGATGGCTGCGCTTGGCCAGACGGCTGGTGGCATCGCCGGGCGACAGGCGGCTCAACTCGTTGCCGACGGTGTGGTCGTCGGTGAGCAGTTCCAGCTTGCCCGCCCGGAGCCGGTAGACCCGGCTGTCGCCCACCCATAAGACGATCGCCTTCTTGCCGTCCGTTTTCAAGGCGGCTACCGTGGTGCCCATCGTGCGGTAATCGTGATCGACGGCATAATCCGCAATCCTCCGATGGGCGCGACGGACCGCATCGGCCATTTCGCCGGCACGAGTGACGCCGGCCATTTCCTCGCACAAAATCCGGGAAGCCGCCGCGCCGCCATCGCCGCCGCCCATTCCGTCGGCTATCACATACAGCCCGCGCTCCGGCAACGACAGCACCGAGTCCTGATTTTCGGTCCGCACGAGACCGATATCGCTCAACGAATCTCCAAACGTGCCGCTCATCGGAAAATATCCATAGGGCTGGTGGCGCTGGCTGCCGCCCGTGGCGCGGCCGGACCCGCCCCCACCGCCAGTTCGGCCGCGCGAACCGCCAATTTGAACGCCTCCGCCATTTTTACCGGATCGTCCGCCGCCGCCACCGCGGTGTTGGCCAACACCGCGTCCGCACCCATTTCGATGGCCTCGGCCGCATGGCTTGGCAAACCGATGCCGGCATCCACCACCACCGGCACATGGGATTGCTCGATAATGATTTCGATCATGTCGCGGGTGCGGATGCCGCGATTGGAGCCGATGGGGCTGCCGAGCGGCATCACCGCCGCGGCACCGGCCGCTTCGCAATGGCGCGCAAGAACCGGATCGGCGTTGATGTAGGGGAGCACCACCATACCCAGCTTGGCGCATTCCTCCACCGCCTTGAGCGTCTCCACCGGGTCGGGCAGCAGATAGCGCGCGTCGGGGTGGATTTCCAGCTTGATCCAATTGAACCCGGCGGCCTGCCCCAACTTGGCTATGCGCACCGCTTCCGCGGCATTGCGCGCACCGGAAGTGTTGAGCATCACCTCCACCTTGGAGCGGTCGATGACCTTGAGAATGTCGTCATGGGCGGCATCGCCCTCGTGCACGCGGGTGAGCGCGGTCGTGACCAACTCGGTCTCCGAAGCGGCCAACGCACCGCGCATCACGTCCGAAGAGGCGAATTTGCCGGTACCCAGAAAAAAACGGTTGGCGAACTTGCGTCCGCCGATAACGAGATCTCGCATTTAACTTCCTTTCTTCACGGCCAAGGCAAATATGCCATCAACTCGCTCTTGGCGGAGAAAAACGCCAGATGGTCCGGGCCCAACAGGGTCACCGCCAGGCCGGCCAAGGCAAATCCGGTTGCCGCACCGGTAAGAAAACCGAAAATGGCATCGGCCGGTTGCGCCAAAAGCCCGGCCACCAACTTGCGCACTACCAGCCGTACCATGCCGAAAACCACCAGCCCCAAGGCCAGCACCGCCACCGCCCGGCCCCAAGTGGCGGGTATATAGTCTGCAATCAGCGTCCAACCGGTCTTGCCGGCGAAACCGCCGGCCACCGACGCCAGCAAAAACGCCAGCGAGCCGGAAAAACCGCCGAACGCCCCCACCGTGGCCACTGCCACCGAGGAGGCGATGATCGCGTAATCGGGAGCGGCCAACGTCATTTGCGTTTGGCCACCAGTTCGTCGCGATAAGCCTGATAGGCGTCGGCGATATTGCCCTTGCCAACCTTGCGGCAAGACTTTACGATGCCGTCCAACGCCGCGAGATCGGTGGGATCGGTGGCAAGCGCGCGCGAGTAGTAGTCTTGCGCCACCGCGTGGAAGCCCAACCGGAACGCCAGATTCGCCGTAGTCATCAGCGTGGATGTGCTGGTGGGCTGCAGCGCGCAGGCGGTGCGATAGGCGTCAAGCTGCTTCTTGGCGCCGGCCGGCGTCTTTTCGACCTTGGGTATGATTACCGCCAGACCCAGCGCGGCCTTGTGGCTCAACGGGTCGGCCGCCAGCGCGTCTTCGTATTTCTTGCGCGCCTTCGTGAGCTGGCCCTTCTTCTGCAATCCCTCCGCCTCGGCGATGAGCGCGGCCGCCTTTTCGCTGTTGCGGTCGGCCACGCCCGGACGCGATGCCGCCTTGCGGTTGATGGTTTCGTTCAGATCGGGAATATAGGAACGTTGCACCTTCTGCATGTGGATGTCGGCCGTCTGCTCCAGCCGGACATAGAAATTGAAGGCTTCGCGCGACGCCTCGTAATAGCGGTCGAATCCGTCGCGATAGAGCAGTCCCAGATGGTACCAGGCGGCCGGATTGCGCCGGTTGAGCCGGATGGCCCGGAACAACGCGATGCGCGCGATATCGAATTCCTGCACCGACATCTGCACCACCCCAATCCCGGCATAGGCCTGCGAGCGCACTTCCGGAGTCTGCGCGGCATCCTCCGCCAGCCTGCGATACTGCAACATCGCAAACGCGTAGTCGCGCCCGTGATAGGCCGCCTCGGCCGCGGTGAGGACCACGTCGCTGGCGTCGGGTTCCAACTCCAGCGCCTTGGCGATGGTCTTGCGCGCATCCGGTATGCGCCCGAGATCGATATCCACCCGCGCCAGCTGCACCAGCGCGTCCACGTTGCGCGGATTGCACTTTACCGCCTTGACGGCCTGCTTCTCCGCCGTGCGCAGGTCGCGCCGGGCATAGGCCGCGCGAGACTCCGCCAGCTGCGCAGAGCCGTCGCCACCGTTGCAGCCGGCGATGAACACCGCCAGCGAAAACGCCGAAAGCGCCTTAAGCGCGGATGATAGCGAGAAATTCGTCACGCTTGGCCTCCATGATTGCCGGGGTTTTGCCTTCGAGATTGAGCCGGACCAAAGGTTCGGTGTTGGACATGCGCACATTGGCCCAATAGCCTTCGGTCTCCCACGCGTCCACGCTGACGCCGTCGAGCTCGAACACCTTGGCCTTGCCGGAGTACATCGTCTTGATCTTGGCGAGAATCTCGGCCGGCGGCGTAACCGTCTTGGTGTTGATCTCGCCCGACTGGCTGTACTTCTTGAGCGGAGCGATCAGCTCCGAAAGCGGCAGGTCGGAGGCGGACACGATGTTCGCCAGCGCATACGTGGCCATGGAGCTGGATTCCGCCGTGGAGTTGGCCTTGAAGTAGTAGTGGCCGGAAAGCTCGCCCGCGAAGATGGCGTCGTTCTGCCGCATCTGCTCCTTGATGAAGCTGTGCCCCACGCGCGACATCATGGGCCGCCCGCCGGCCGCCGCAATGGTCTCCTCCGCCATCTTGGTGGATCGGAGATCGTAGAAGCACACGGCGCCGGGATTGGTTTTGAGCAAATCCTGCGAGATAAGCGCGGTGATGAAGTCCATGGGGATGATCTCGCCCTTTTCGTCGATGAATCCCGCACGGTCGGCATCGCCGTCGAACGCCACGCCGAAGGCGTACTTGCCGGGATTGGCCTTGATCATGTCCTGGAGGTCTTTGAGGGTGGCGGTATGGAGCGGATTGGCGTCATGGTTGGGGAAGTCGCCGTCGTAGTCGCCGAAAAGATCGTCGTGGGTCAACAGGTCTTGATCCCGGAACGCCACCGATTCGGCGATGCCCATGCCGTTGGCGAAATCCATCGCCACCTTGATCGGACGCTTGAGGTGCGCGAATTTGCGCACGTGCTCGCCGTATGCCTGGCTGATGTCCACCTTGGTCACGCTGCCGGTTCCGCGGGGCGGTTCGTCATCGGGCATGGCCATGACTATGGCCTCGATGTCTTTGATGCCGGTGGCGCCGGAAATCGGCACCGCGTTGGCCCGGCACAGCTTGCACCCGTTCCATTCCTTGGTGTTGTGCGACGCGGTAATCATGACCGAACCGTCGGCCTTGAGCGAAGCGTTGGCGAAATAGCTCATCGGGGTGGAAGCGAGACCCACGTCGATGACGTCCACTCCCTCGTCGTTGAGACCCTTGGCGAACGCCGCGAACAGGCTGTCGGAAGATTTGCGGCAATCGCGCGCCACCACCACTTTTTTGACCTGCGCGAAGCGGGCATAGGCGCGGGCGATCTTGTAGAAGATGCCTTCGTTCAGATCTTGCCCGTAGATGCCACGGATATCATACGCTTTGAAGATACTCATGTGCTTGCCTTTCTTTTTCGTTGGTGTGATTGTATTATATCATATTTTGGCGAAAAAATCAATGGAGAATGCCGTTCTCCAGCGTGAGCACCCGGTCGCAGATGGCGGCCGCCTCGGGGCTGTGGGTGACCATTACGAGCGCCACGGGCTTGCCGCGGGAGAGGTCGCCCAGCACTTTGAGGATTTCCGCGCCGGTGAGCCGGTCGAGATTGCCGGTGGGTTCGTCCGCCAGCACCAGCGACGGATTGGTTACGAGCGCCCGGCACAGGGCCACCCGCTGCATTTCGCCCCCGGAGAGTTCCGCCGGCAGATGATGGGCGCGTGCAGACAACCCCACCTGGCCGATCAGTTCCAGCGCCCGCGCACGGGTTTCCGGACTGACCGTACCGCCAACGCGGCGCGCCATGGCAGGCAGCAACACGTTCTCCAGCACCGTCAATTCCGGCATCAAATGGTAGGACTGGAACACGAAACCGATGTTCTCGGGACGGGTAACCGTGCCGCCGGTGGGCTTTTCGAGTCCGCCCAGAATATTCAGCAACGTCGACTTGCCTGCGCCCGAGCGGCCGATGATGGCCACTTTCTCGCCGGGCTTGACGGTGAGGTTGACGCCCTTCAGCACCTCGATCCGGGGATGACGAGGTATCTTGAACGATTTCTTGACGTCGATTGTGCCGAGTACGATTTCCATCACTGGTTCAAAGCCTTGACCGGATCCTTGCACGCGGCGATCAGCGCCGGCACCAGCGACGCCAAAAGGCCGAAAACGAAAACGAGCGCCGTCACCCAGAAAATATCCCCCGCTATCAGCCGGTGCGGAATGGCGTCAAGTCCGTAAACGGACGCGGGAAAAACCTCCAGCCCCAAAGTGGCCAGATGCTCCACGATGTTCTGCAAATTGGCCAGCACCGCCCAACTTGCCAGCAATCCGAGCACGATGCCGGCGGCGCACTGGATCATGCCATGCACCAGAAACACCGACATTATCTGCCACCGGGAAAAGCCGAGCGCTTTCAAAAGCCCCACTTCCGGCGTCTTCTGCACGGTCAGCACCAAAAGCGTGTTCATCACGCAAAACACCGCCACCAGCGAAATGAGCGAAAGCAGCAGCGCCGTCATGTTCTTCTCCACCGCGAGCGCATTGAACAGTTCGCTGTCGGCCTCGCGCCATGAAATCTGGCGCAGATCGGGGAAACGGTCCAGAATCTTCTGCGCCAAATCGCCGAAACGATCGTGGTCGGTGGGGAATGCGGTCTTGACGTGAATGGCGAACACCCCGTGCTCCATCCCCATCAGTTCGCGCACGTTGGCGAGCGACGAAATGACATAGCCGGAATCGTACTGGTACTGTCCGGAAGAAAATATGCCGGCCACTTTCCACTTTACCGGCAGATATATCTCGTCTTTGGCCACCAGCGTCTTGGGGCTGTAGACGGTCACTTCATCCCCGGTCCAGACCCCGAGCTGTCGGGCGGCGTGGATGCCGAGCACGATGGAGTCGCCATCGAGATCGAAGGTTCCGTCCACCGGCGCGCCAACCTTGTAGGCGCGCACGAACTCGTCCGCGTCCACGCCCAGAATCACCGGCGCCAGCACCCGGCCTTTGTACGACAGCATCACCCGGGTATCGATTTCCGGCGTGACGGATACGACCCCGTCAAGCCTGCGGATTGCGCGGGCAATGCCGTCCTCGCCCTGGATGGCCGAACCGCCTTGCCGCGCAACCAGCGAAATATGGGGCTTGAAGTCGAGTATCTTCTCCTCCCATATGTCGCCAAAGCCGGTCATTACCGAGCGGACGATGATCACCACCGCCACGCCCAGCATGACGCCCAGCACGCTTACACAAGTTATGACCGAAGCGACAGAGCGCTTCGGTCTCAGGTATTTAAGAGCTAGAAATAAGGCGAATTTCACCTTAGATGTCCACCTCTACTTCTACCTGTTTCTTTTTCCCGCGAGTCTTGCCTTCCTTGCCAGACTTGCGCGAGTTGAAGAGCGGAACCTTGTCGGTGCCGATTTTGTAGGTGAAGCCGCCGTAGGACGGCTTGGCCTTTTCGTACCGCTCGACTTCGGAATAGGAAAGTTTGCGCGAAGAGAAGATGGGGAACACAGGCTGGCCCGCATTCATCTCGTACTTCTCGCCTTCCTTTTCGATGCAGAGCAATCCGCCACAAGCGCCGCCTGGAACTTCGCTGCAGACAATCTCGACCTTCAGCTTCTGTCCGGGCTTAACTTCCCACCAGTCGCTGAACCCGAGCGCCGTGGAGTGCTGGGCCGCCTTGTACTTGCCGACCAGCTTATCCGCGTCGGGAGCGTTCGGCTTCCATCCGGTGCAACTGCCCGCGTACTTGAGATTGTTCAACGGCCAGTCCCACTCGAACACCACCTTGTTGTTGATGCGGATGAGCATGTAGTCGTCGAAATACCCCCAGAAGCGGTATCGCGCCTTTTCCGTGGCGGTGATTTCGCCCGAATAGTAGGCCACCCAACCCATCGGCTCGACGAGATCGCCCACGCCGAACGCTTCCGGGCCCTTGGCGGCAGGACACACCGGCACGAACAGACTGCTCAGCGCCACCCGCTTGGGCAATGTACGCACGTGCGAACATGCCGCAGTGGAGAAATTGCCGTTGATGCACTTCTTGAGCCGTTCGCGGAAGTTGCCCCAGCCGTTGTAGCCAAGCTTCTTGCCCTTGGGATCCGATGGATCGTTGGCCGTCTTCATGTCCATGATGATGCCGATCAGGGCGCCGTTCAGGTCCTGGGACTTGCCCGCCTTGATCTGGGTGCCGAAGCCGCCGCCGTCGCCGTCGCCAAGGCCGCGCAGTTTGGGCGAACCTTTGATGTTGGCCATCGTGACCGGGCTGGGCGCCGCCATCACCGTGTCGGGTTCGCCGCCGGGCGAATCGGACTGGGAGGTGATTTCCGTGGTGACATTCGGCACGTCCACCGCCACGTCCACCGAGACGTCGATGTCCTGCGTCATGTCGATTTCCTCGGGTTCGTCCTCCGTTTCCGCCTCCAGCTCCGTTTCCGTTTCCTGGGCGCGCGCGATTTCCACCTGGATGGTTTCGCGCGACTTGCCGGAAACGGCCGTCAGCACGATCAGCACGATCACGCCGACAGTCGGGAGCAAAATGGCCAAAATCGGAGCCTGCAGACGCTGCAGTTCCGTCATGGCCAGTTTGTATTCGCGGGTGTTGTGGGGCTTGCCGATACCGCTGAAGAGGATGCCCATGCGCTTGAAGAAACCTTTTTCCTCGAACCGCTCGGCGATTTCCGCCTGATGCTGCTCGAAGATCTCTTCCGCGCTTAGAGCCTCGCCTTCCTCGTATTCTCCGTATTCTTCGCTCATGTGAAAGTCTCCTTACATGGTGAAGATGCTGACGCTGAACAGCCCGTGGCTGTAGCATACGTCAAGCACGTCCACGAGGGCCTTGTGGGGCGAATCGACCGTGCACTTGATGATGATGGGCGTCTTCTTGGAAGTACGCGCCACATCGCGCAGGTACTGGTCGAGATCGCGCACCTTGACAACGCGGTTGTTGTACTTGATGGTGCCGTTCTCGTTGCCGCCGAGGCCGCGTCCGATCTCGATATTCACCGTGGTGTCGGATTCGTTCGAACTGGACGAGCCTGTGGACGGAGCCGGACGGTTGGCGTTCAGCTTGGTGAACAGGTCTTCCTGTTTGATCGTCACCACGAAGAAAATGATGAGTTCGAACACCACGTCGATCATCGGCGTCATGTCCAGCGCGGGATTGTCCTGTGGTTTGCGTGCCATCAGCCGCCTCCCCTTCTCTTGACCTTTTCAAGCCGCGTGCGGGGCTCGTTGCCGGGCTTGTCTTCGCCGATCGCCACGAACGAAATCTTCCAGATTCCGTTGGCGGTGCATGCGTTCATCACCTGCGCCACCGCGCCATGCGGACAGGCGAAGTCCGCACGGATCATGACGGGAAATTCCCCGATCTTGCGGTACTTGTCTTTAACGCGCTGGCCGATTTCGGCGGGGGTGATGTCTCTGTCGCCCATGGAAATACGCGCACGACCGTCCGGCCGGAGGCCGATATCGATCATCATGTGCGTAGGCGGCAGCTCTTCCGGGGTCAGCACGATGCCGTGCTGGCCGTCCTCGAGCTCGATCGACTCGTCTTTCTTCTGCGCCTCGGTCAGGGTGACCACGAAGAAGATGATGAGTTCGAACACGACGTCGATCATCGGCGTCATATCGAGCGCGGGGTTCTCTTGTGGCTTGCGTGCCATCTTGAGGTTTTCCCTTTTGGGCCCTGTCCTCAGGCTTCCACGGGCTGCAGTTCTTCCACCGCCTCGGCACCGGGATCGACGCTCACCTGCCTAAGTCCGTTCAAAAGTTCCATCGTGACCGCGGTCATGCGGAGCACCAGACGGTTGGCCTTGTTGCGGAGCACGTAGAAAATCGTCACGGCGGGAATCGAAACGATCAGACCGCCGGCCGTGGTCCACAGCGCCTGGCCGATCGAGTTGGCGAGCGCGGCCGCATCGCCGGCACCGCCCGAAGCCAACGCCTGGAAGGTCAAGATCATGCCTTGCACGGTACCGAGCAGGCCGCAGGACGGTCCCAGGTTGCCACACACCGAAATCCAGTTGAGCCGCTGCTGGATCTTTTCCTGTTCCAGATCGGAAGCCGCGGTCACCGCCTCCTGGATCACATCGAAGCCCTCTTCCACATGCTGGAACGCCGCCATCACGATGGAGCTCATGGCGCTGGGCGAAGATTCGCAAGCCTGCATGGCTTTGACGATGTCGCCCTCGGCCATGGCGCTCTGCACCTGGTCCATCAGCTTCTTGGGCATGAGCTTCTCCGGCTTGATCATGATGGCCGAATCGATCGCGAAGTAAATGACGAACGCACCGTCGCCGAACAGCACGAACCAGAGCATCGTACCCACGAGGCCCGAACCGAAAACGATGTCGTAGAATCCGCCGCCGGCCTTTTGCTGGGTGGCGTTGTCGGACACCGCGTTACCCGAGGCGTCGGTAAGTTCCTGGCCAAAGCTCTGGAGCGCGGCCATAGGTGCGACGCAAGTTCCTACGAGGATTGCCGCCGCCATGAGAGACTTCTTGATCTTGTTCATGTGTGTGTGTTCCTTTTGGTTTGCTTAAATACGGATTGATGCGAAAATCACTTGGTCTGCGCGCGGAGGCGTTCGGCGCGGCTGGCCTGCCCGAGCTTGTCGAAGCAGTTGGCCGCGCGCTTCATAGCCTCGATCTTCTCGTCGGGGCAGTCGCCGTACATCAGCGCCACCCGCAGATACCCATCGCGCAAAGCCTGCTTCAGCACGTCCGGCTTGTCGCCGCCCGCGTCGACGATCATATCGCCGCGCATGATGAGCGCCGCCGCCGAGGAATTGCGCGAACCGGAAGTGGCCGCTTTGGCGAGGCAACGCTCCAGAAGATCGGCCTTGCCGAGCTTCATGAGGCACGTCCAATAGGCCGGAGCGAGATCGCCCGAATAGGCCGCCGTCTTGTCTTCGTTGATCATGCTCTGGCACACGTCCAGGCCCTTCTGCGGCTGACCGGCGGCAACATACGCCAGCGCCAGATACCTGCCCGCCGTCTTGTCCCAGTTAAGCATGTAATAGTCCGATACGATCTTGGTGAGCATGGGGATGGCGCTCGCGCCCTGTCCGTTGTTGACCGCTTCCACCGCCTTGTCGAAGCCGTTGGGCTTGGGGATGTCGAGTTTGACCACGTCGGCCAGCGGATACTCCGCCTGCACCGTGTTGTTGCCCTTCTTGTAGTCCACCACATACGATTTCTGGCGACGCTGGTAGGTGATATCGCCGGACATGCTGGCGGCATCGGTGACGATGGTGCCCTTGACGGCAAAAACATCGGCCGCGAGCGCGGCAACTGCGACTGCGAGTAGGTATTTGCGCATTTTCGTTCTCCTTTGAAAGTTTTAGTTGAGGTCTGCCTTGGCGCTGTTCATGGCGTTCACGATGGCGGCGGCGTACTTGCCGCCCGGGAACTGATCCATGTATTGCTGGCCGAATTTTATGACCTGTTCGGCCTGTTCGCGCTTTTCGACCGGATCCTGCTTGTCCGCGATCTGATCGGCCAGCAGCGGCAACAACGTCCCGTAGGCCCGCTCCAGGTTGTCCTTGGCGCCCTGTTCCATCTTTTCGAACGGTACTTCCTCCGAAGGACCGTGGGCCTGGATGAACACCTGGAAAGTGGCGGCGGCGCGACCGCGCGTTTCGGCCGCATCCTCTTTGAGATCCATCGAAAGTTCCGCCTTCATGCGATCGACCAGCACATCGCCCGAAAGCAAATCAAGCTGATCCTGTTCCCACTGCGGCTTCTTGGCCCAGTAGGTACGGACCTTCTTGAGCGCGCCCACCGCCGCGCCGAAATATTTGCCGCGCATGGTCGCGTCCTTCTCCTGCCGCCCCTGCTCCTTGGAAACCTCCACCAACAGGAAGTTGGCATCGGCGGCGATCGCCATCTTGGACATCTTGGGATCCTGCAGGAACGTGTCCAGCGCTTCGCGCGCTTCCGCCAGCGATCCCTGCTTGTAGGCGCTGGTAGCCTCGCCCAACCTGGCGCGCGCGACCGTCTGCGGGAAATTGGTGCCCGCCAGGCGAATCGCCTTTTCGAACGCCTGGTTGGCGTAATCCCAACTCTTTGCCTCGATCAGCGCCTCGCCGGCGGATACGAACTGCTGCGCCGTATACGCGCCGTCGGTGCGAAGCATTTCAGCATAGATATCGGTGCCTTCGCGCTTCATGCCCATCTCGATGAGCGACTTGGCGAGGTGCGGCTTGGCGTTCTTGGCCTCTTCCGAATCCGGAAACGCGCGCGAAAGCCGGTCCAACGCCTCCTTGGATTTGTCCAGCTGCCCCAACGCCGTATAGATGGTGCCCTGCTGCACGTAGGCCGACTTGGCGTATTTGCCCTGGGGATATGCGCCGAGGTAATCTTCGTAAGCCGTGGCGGAGGCCAGCATCTGCTTGTCGCCGCTTTCCGCGCGACCGATCTTCTTCAAGCTCTGGCCCAGCCGTCCGCGGCATTGCCCCGCCAAAAAGAGCGAAGCCTCGCGCAAGTCGTTGAGCGTGTTGCGCTCCGACTCCGACAGCCGCTGGTCTTGCATGGCCACCTCCGACTGCGCCGCGAGGTCGGTAAACTGCTTGATGGCGTTGATGATTTGCACCATACCGGTCTTGACCGCCGCGTTCTGCGCCTCCTCGGTCTCGTTGGTCTCGCTGCCGGCGATGAGATCCTGTCCGTCCTTCTGGAACATCTGCGCCAACTGCATCTGCGCCACGTTGCGATTGGCGGGCGAAGTCTCGACCGGCAGATAACGCTTGTAATAATCCTTGGCCGCGTCGCGATGGCCCAACTTGTCGTGGCACTGCGCCAACTGGAGCAACGAGGCCGCGTAGAAGTTGGAGTTGGTATAGAAGCGTTCCACGTATTCCCAGTACCGGATGGAATCTTCCAGCCGCCCGGCCTTGGACATTTCGCTGCCCTTGCCCGCCGCGATCGATGCCGCCTTGACATGCCGGCGGTAATTGGCGACGAACCAGGTGAACAGCCGGTCGGCGCGTTCCGTCTCGCCGCGCTCCAGCTCCTTGCCGGCGCACGCCAGAACCGCATTGCCCGCGGTGGTCATGATCACATTGTCTTTGCTGCCCGAAAAACGCTCGGCGAGATATCCTTCGATGGCGTCGGCGTTATCGCGATATTCGGCCTTCAGCTCCGCGTTCGGCTCGTCGTTGATTGCGTCGAGATAACTGTAGATAACGTTCTGCACGGCATAAACGGACTCTTCCACCTCCGGATACTTGGAGAGCACGTCCAGATAATCCGCGATCGCCGCCAAATACTCCTGGGCCAGATACTTGTCCTTGGCCGTCTTGAATTGGGCCGCGCGCACGCGGGCGATATCCTCCGCCGTAATCTTGGTTTTGATGTTGGCGTTGTACTTTTCGACCGCGAACTGCCGCACTTCCTCGGAGAGCTCGCCGGCCAAGGGAGCCCAAGGCGACATTTCGAAGCGCATAAACACCGAAAGCGACAGGTTGAACGCGCCTTTGCCGTCGCGCTTGCCGCTTTCGTCCCGCTCGCCGAAGAGATACCCCTTGATGAGTTCGTCGTCCTTCTTGGGGTTCTTGAATTCCTTTTGCGCCTCCTCCCAGAGCATCTTGGCCTGCAGATACATCACTTCCGGCAGCGGCGAAATCTTCATCAGCCCGAGCCGGCCTTCCGGATCCGCCTCGCGAATCTGGTCGTCGATGCCTTCCAGATCCTCCTGGAACTCCTCGATGATGAGGTTGGCCTTCTTGATGTTGCCACGGAGCTGCTCCAGGTGGGCCTTCATGCCGATCGCGCGACCGAACAGCACCGCGTTCTCGTTGGCCAAGCTCTCGCTGATGAGCTTGTCCACGATGTCGCCCACCGTCTTCAAGGCCGCATCGCGCTTCTGCTTCTCCTTTTCGGTGCAGGCCTCGGCCACGCGCATCTGCAGATCGCAATACTCGGTGGCCAGCGACAGCCAGTTCTTGCCCTTGAGGTTGGGCAGCAGTTTGCCGTACACCTCGGCGGCCTTGTCGTAGTTCTTGGCCTGGGAAAGAATCTGTCCGTACGAATAGCCCGCGTCGACGTAAAATTTTTCCAGTCCCTTCGGCGGTTTGGGAAACTGGGCGAAGAAATCGTCGTATATCTTCATGCACTCGTCTTTTTGGTTGCGGCCGAAGTAATTGTTGGCCACCTCCAGCCGGGCCGCCCAGTACTTGGTGCTCTTGCGATCGGGCAGCGAAGCGATCAGCTTTTCCGCCTCCTCGAACTTGTTGAGCGACAGCATTCCCCGCACTTCGATGGCGAAGAAACCGGCCTCCGACTGCGGCCAACGTTGCTTGGTGGCGGCGATAACCGGCTCGGCGATATCCGGATAGCCGTAGGACACGAGCGCCTCGACAAAGGCTATCTCGCCTTCCATAGCTTCGCGATCGGCCTTCTGTTCGGCCGTCTCCTGCGGAGCCTCTTCTTCCGCCTCCTGCGCCCACACCGGCGCGCATGTTGCCATCGCCATCAAGGCGAGGATGAAGTATTTATTGCCCATGGTGCTTATATTATACTATATTTCACCCTATTTTTGCAAGTAAAATTTTCAACTTTTTTCATTCCCACTCGATTGTGGCCGGCGGTTTCGAGCTGATATCGTACACCACCCGATTGATTCCGCGCACCTCGTTGATGATGCGGCTGGAGATGGTGGCCAGCGTCTCGTAGGGTAGTCTGGTCCAGTCTGCGGTCATTGCGTCGATCGAGTTGACGCTCCGCACCGCGCACGTGTACTCGTACGTGCGCTGGTCGCCCATGACGCCTACCGTCTTGACCGGCAGCAACACCGCGAACGTCTGCCAGATGGTCTTGCAATCGGGGAGCTTGCGCACCTCTTCCTGCACCCGCGCGTCCGCCTGCTGCAATAGCTTAACCTTGTCCTCCGTCACCTCTCCGAGGATTCTCACGCCCAAACCGGGACCCGGAAACGGCTGCCGGTCCAAGAGTTCCGGATCCATGCCGAGCACTCGTCCGACCGCTCGCACTTCGTCCTTGAACAGATCGCGCAGCGGCTCCACCAGCTCGAACTTGAGATCCGGCGGCAGTCCTCCCACGTTGTGGTGGCTCTTGATCGTCTGCGAAGGCCCGCCCACCGCCGCCGAACTTTCGATCACGTCGGGATAGATGGTACCCTGGCCGAGGAACTTGCAATTCTTGAACTTGCGCGCCTCTTCGGCGAACACGTTGATGAACTCGCGGCCGATTATTTTTCGCTTGGCTTCCGGTTCTTCCACGCCTTTCAACGCCGCGTAGAAACGCTGCGCCGCCCGGGCCACGGTGAGATCCAATCCCAGCTTGGCGCGGAACATTTCCTCCACCTGGCGATCCTCGTTCAGTCGCAACAGGCCGTTATCCACGAAAATGCAATGGAGCCTCCGGCCGATCGCCTTGTGCAGCAATACCGCCACCACCGACGAATCCACTCCGCCGGAAAGGCCCAGCACCACTTCTTCGTCGCCGATCTGGGCTTGGAGCTTTTCGACCGTCTCCTCTATCCAACTCGAAAGCTTCCAGTCCGCGCGACAACCGCAGATTTTGAACAGAAAATTGCCCAAAATGGCGCTGCCGTGCTGAGTATGCACGACTTCGGGATGGAACTGAATGGCATAGAAGCGACGCTTTTCGTCGCGAATCGCGGCATAAGGGCAATTGCCGCTGGTGGCGCTGACGGAAAAACCTTCCGGCAAGGACGACACCCGGTCGCCATGGCTCATCCAAACCGTGAACTTTTCCGGCAATCCCGTGAACAGCTGGTTCTCCGGCTCGGTGGTCATTTCCGTCTTGCCGTATTCCCGCGAAGTGCCCGGCTCCACCTTGCCGCCCAACTGCTGGCTCATGAGCTGCATGCCGTAGCAAATGCCCAAAACCGGCACGCCCAATTCGAAGATGCCGGGGTCGATGCCGGGCGCCCCGGCCTCGAACACGCTGTTGGGACCGCCGGAAAGGATGATGCCCTTGGGCATGTTCCTGCGCAACTCCTCCGCCGGCGTGTCGAACCGGATGATTTCCGAGAACACCTGTTGCTCGCGGATGCGCCGGGCGATAAGCTGAGTGTATTGGCTACCGTAGTCCAGAATGACTACCCGCTGATATTTGCTGTGATCTGCTGCCATATCAATAACTCATGCGCACGGGGATCCCCGCGCCCGACATGACCTCCTTTATCTGTGAAATCGTCCATTCCTTGGAGTGGATCATTCCCGCCACAATGGCCGCGTCGCACCCCGTTTTCCCGAAAACCTCCACGAAATGCTCGGGCCTTCCGGCCCCGCCCGACGCCACCACCGGCACGCCCACCGCCTGCGCGATCTTGCCGGTGATCTCCAACTCAAATCCGGCACGCGTACCGTCCGCGTCGACCGAGTTGACCACGATTTCCCCCGCGCCCAATTCCGCCGCCCTTTGGGCCCACTCCACCGCATCCATTCCGGTAAACTCGCGAAACCCCCTGGTCGTTATTTCGAATCCGCTCGGACACGCCGGATTGGAAGACCTGACCGGATCCATTCCCAGCACGATGCACTGCCGCCCGAACACTTTGGCGCCCTCCGCGATTATTCCGGGGTTGCGCACGGCCAGCGAGTTGACCGAAATCTTTTCCGCCCCCGCCAGAATCACCCGCTCCATGTCGCCGATCGTCGCGATGCCCCCGCCGACGGCAAACGGGATGCGGATGGCCTTGGCCACCGCACGCACCATGCCGATATCTATTGGACGATGCTCCGCGCTGGCCGTGATGTCGTAAAACACCAGCTCGTCGGCGCCGCCGTCCGAATACTCCACCGCCATTTCCACCGGATCGCCCAAGTCCACGTTGTTCTTGAACTTGACGCCTTTCGTGACTCGTCCGTTCCGCACATCCAGACACGGTATGATGCGTTTGGTCAGCATATCGTGCCCGCCTCCTCCGCAATCGCCAGCAGCCCGCGGATCGCGGCATACGGATCGCTCGCCCGGCAGACCGATCTCACCACCGCCCAGTTCTTGAGGCCGGCCTTGATCACCGCCGGCAATCGTTCCGAATCGATTCCGCCTATCGCCACCGCAGGGAACGGGACCATTTCATGGATCGCCTTGGCGGTCTCCAGCCCCAGCGTGGGATCGGGGATGTCCTTGGTGGGGGTGGCCCAGCACGGACCCGTGCCGATATAGTCGGGACCCAGTCCCATCGCCTCGCGCGCCTGCTCCAGGTTGTGCGTGGACAGCCCCACTATCTTGAGTTCCGGAAACCGCATCCGCACCTCTTTCACGCCCATATCGCCCTGCCCCACATGCACGCCGTCCGCCTCCGCCTCGGCCGCGATGGACGGATCGTCGTTGACGATGAACTTGGTTTCGCTCCCCATCGTCACTCTTCTCAACTCCTTCGCCGTCCGCACTATTTCCTCGCGCGGAGCGCGCTTCATCCGCAGCTGCACCATTTTCACTCCGGCCTTTACCGCCGCCTCGCAACACTTGACGTACCCGGCCGCAGGGTCGGTCATGACGAGATAGAATCCGAAATTATCCATATCGAACGATTCCCATGTCCAAATCAAGGGTCGAGATAGAAGCGCCAGGCGCGGATGCGTCCGGAGACGCTGTCCTGCCGGGGCGTGTAGCGGAAACCGGCCACCTCCACTTCGGCGCCCATATCGATCACCAGATAATGCGGCGGTTTGGCCGTGTCCTTGCTCCACCGCGAATGGTAGAAGTTGCTGATCTGGCCGTCGATGGCGTTCTCGGCGGCTCCGTCCTCGGCCAAACTTTCCTCGCTGGAAACGGAGACGAAATCCCAGGTGTCGTGCGGCACGCTTTCGCCTTTGGCGTTGATGATCTCGAACTCGGCCAACGCGGCCACGTCCTTGTTCGCCCAATCGCTATCCATGACAAAAGCGAAGCGCCTCGCCTTCCGCGGCCGGTCGAGCCGTACGTCGCGCGCATCCGCCGAATTAGGAAACTCGCCCTTGAGCGTGGGCTTCTGCGGCGGCTCGAACGGTTGGGACTCGCGTTCGGCGGCCACGATGAAGTCGCAATCCGGATGCATCTCGTCCAGCACCGGCGCATCCACGAAGGTCAATCCGTCCATCGGCACGTTGCCGGCGAAATCGAACACCACGAACTCGTTCTCGCCCGGCTTGAGCCAGCATCCGGGCACGTACATGGTCTGGGTAGGGCCGACTCCCCAAAAGCGACCAAGCCCGTATCCGTTCACCCACACGAAACCCTTCTGCCAACCGCGCACCAACAGCCACGTGTCGGCGGTGGAGTCGAACCGGACTTTAAAGCGTTTGAAAAGGCAAGGCTCGTTTTTGAGCGATTGCGAATAGACGATGGACGAAAGGAATTTTTTGGTGGCCGGCGCGGGATAGGCGTTCCACCCCTTCAACGGTTTGCCTTCCAACGTGACCGGCGGGAGCAGACCCTTCTCCGCATGCTTCATGGCCGTACCGAAATGGTAACGCCCCATATTGCAGACGACAATGGAAAGCATTTGGGTGCCGGACGGAATCTTGACGCCGCGATTGGCGAATCGCCGGCTCAAAAATCCCACATGCTTGCCATCGGCGAAAACGGCGGCCTGGTCGCGCAGATTGGGCGCCTTGAGGAGCCCGCCCTTCCCTTCCAGCTTCGTGGCGTAAACCATCGCGCCGTAACCCAACCCCAGCATTTCGACCGGCAGCGGCTCGTCCATCAATTCGCGATTGGCGGGGCGCGGAATCCTGGGCGCGCCAATTTCCGCACTGGCATCGCTTTGCAATGCCTGCACCGGCACCGGCTCAGGTATCGCGGGCAACTGTGCCAGTTCCGCCGGCGTCATGTATTTCTTTAGAAGTTCGCGAAGCGCGTGGAACTTGGGCGTCGCACGGCCCTGCTCGTCGATCGGGGCTTCGTAGTCGTAACTGGAGGTGATGGGCGCGAACGGCGAATTCTGTCCCGCCCATACGTCGAAACTCGTGCCGCCATGCGCCATATAGAGCGAGAACGAACCGCCCACCGACAGCATGTAGTCGATATCGTCGATCATCTTCTGCACCGGCTTGGTGTGATGGCGTTGCCCCCAAGTGTCGTACCAGGCCGGATAGTATTCGCCGCACATCAAGGGCCCGCGCGGCTGCACCTCGCGCAACTTGGCGAACGCGTTTTTGGGGTTGGTGCCGAAGTTGACCACCTTGGCCGTTTCGGGGATTACGCCCTTGGTGAGGTGATATGCCGGATTGCAGGTAAAGATGGGAACTTCGAAACCGGCATCGCGCAGAACTTGGTAAATAGAGCGGATGTATTCGCCGTCGTTGCCGAAAAACCCGTACTCGTTTTCGTCCTGCACCATCAAGATGGGACCTCCGCGCGTGACCTGCAGGTCCTTCAACTCCTCCGCCACTTTCGTCAAATAGATCTTGACCGGACCCATGAACGCAGGATCGCGGGTACGGATCTTGACTTTATCGGCACCCTGATCGAGCAGCCACCAGGGGAAGCCGCCGAACTCCCACTCCGCGCAAGCGTAGGGTCCGGGGCGCAAAATCACCCAAAGGCCCTCTTCCTGCGCCACCCGGCAGAACTCGGCCACGTCGCGATTGTCTGAAAAGTCGAACTGCCCGCGCTCGGGCTGGTGGTAGTTCCAGAAAAGATAGGCGCAAACCGTATTGAGCCCCATCGCCTTGCACATCTTGAGCCGCTGACGCCAGTATGGGCGCGGCACGCGGGCGAAATGCATCTCGCCGCAACGGATTTGCAACGGTTCGCCGTCCAGCAGAAACGCATCGCGTTCGGCGGAAACTTCGAACGTATGCGCGGGAGCCAGCACGGAGGAAGCCAAAACGATAGCGGAAAAAACGAGCGTATTCATGACATCTCCTTGGTTATGGTTGCATAAATTTGGCGATAAGCGCCACCAACGCGGTATCGGTGCGGAGGATCCGGCTGCCGAGCGAAAACCGCAAAAATCCCTTCGCCTCCAACGCCTCCACTTCCGCTTCGGTCCAACCGCCTTCGGGACCTACCGCGAAAGTGACGATCCGGCCGGGCTCGGGCGCCGGAACGTCGGCGAAGTTTCCGTACGGATGGGCGACGATTCTCGGACCTTCCGCCGGATCTAGCTGAGACAACAGGCGACGGAAACTGCGCTCTACCTGTATCTCCGGCAGAATGCTGGTGCCGGCCTGCTGCAGACCTTCGATCAGTAGCGGCCGGTAGTTTTCCCGCCGGAGGATGGTGGCGCCCCAAAAATCTTTTTCCACCTTTTTAGCCCCGGTAAGCGTCAGTCTCCGCAAGCCCAAAGCGGCTAATTGCGGCAGAATGCGCTTGAACACCCGGGGACGCGGCGGCGCCAGCACGAGATCGAACCACGGCGCGGGGCTTTCGATTCCGGCGTCGACCGCCACCTCCACCTGCCCGCCTTCAACCGAGAGAATCCTTCCGGTGCCGATCTTGCCGTCGACCACCCCTATTTTGAGCTCCTGACCCGCCTCGCCGCCCAACACGTCGATGATATGCGCCGCCCGCGCATCGCCGATTTTGGCCACGCCGTTCTCGATTTCCTCGCGCTCGAACAAAATCCGGTTCATCAGAAGAAAGTCATCTGCCCGGGCAGTTCGGACAGTTTGCGGCGGGGACGGCGCACCACGCGCGACTGCCCCGACACGTCGATTTCGTTGGCCTCCAGATTGGCCAGAATCTCGCCCGCCCGCGCTACCACTTCCTGCGGCAGTCCGGCCATGGCGCCCACGTTGATACCGAAACTCTTCTCCGCCACTCCGGGCGCGATGCGCCGCAAAAACACCACGCGACCGTTCTCCTCCTTGACCCGCACGGTGAAATTCTTGATTCCGGGGAACAGATCCGAAAGATCGGTCAATTCGTGGTAGTGGGTGGCGAACAGCGTCTTGGCTTTGCTTTCGGCGCGGCCGTAGAGATACTCCGCCACCGACCAGGCGATGGAAATGCCGTCGAACGTGCTCGTCCCCCGGCCGATTTCATCCAGCACGATCAGCGACTTTCGGGTTGCGTTGTTAAGAATATTCGCCGTTTCCTGCATCTCCACCAGAAAAGTGGACCGCCCCCGCGACAGATCGTCGCCGGCGCCGATGCGCGTAAATACGCGATCCAGCACCCCGAGCCGCATCAATGCGGCCGGAACGAAACTCCCCATCTGCGCCATGATGGCGATGGTTGCCACCTGTCTTATGTAGGTTGATTTGCCGGCCATGTTGGGACCGGTGATGAGCATGATCTGGTCGGTCGAGCAATTGAGGAAAGTGGAGTTGGGCACGAACGGTTCGGCGTCCGGCAACTGCTCGATTATCGGATGTCTTCCGTCCTTGATCTCCAACGTATCGCCGTCGTCCACTTCCGGACGCACGTAACCGGCCGCCAACGCCCGATCGGCCAGACTCAAAATGGCGTCCAGCTCGCCCAGTTTCCTCGCGGTCTCCTGGATCGATGCCGCGCGCAGATTGACCGCCGAAACGATTTCCTTGTATATCTGCTGCTCCAGCATGATCGCCTTGTCGGTCGCGCCCAGCACCTTTTCCTCGTATTCCCTGAGTTCGGGCGTGACAAACCGTTCGCCGGTGGTCAACGTCTGGCGCCGCTGATACTCGGGCGGCGCGGCGTGGGCGAAAGTATTGGATATCTCAATCACGAAACCGAAATTCTTGACATGCTTGACCTTGAGCGCCTTGATGCCGGTCCGTTCCTGCTCCCGCGCCTGGTACTCCGCCAGCCACGAGTGTCCGTCGCGGGCGATCGCTCTCAACTCGTCCAATTCCGCATTGTACCCGGGCGCGATGAATCCGCCGTCCGCCAACATCACCGCCGGCTCCGGCGCGATCGCCCGGTCGAGCAGATCCACCAGTTCTGGTTCCTCCGCCAACATTCCCTCCACATACGGATTGATCGACGGCACGGGCCGCAGCGAATCGCCAAGCGCCTTGAGATCGCGCGGATTGGCGCGACCCGACGAAACCTTGGCGATCAGCCGGTCGAGATCCCGCACCCCGGACAGCAGTTTGCGCAGCGTGCCCAACGCCGCCCGATCGCCCATGAAACGCTCCACCTTGTCCAGCCGGGCGTTGATGCTTTGGGGCGAGGCTAGCGGCCGTTGCAGCCAACTGCGGATGGTACGCGCGCCCATCGGAGTTTTGGTAACGTCCAGCACGCCCAGCAACGACGCCTCCCTGGCAACCTCGCCGCCCGGCACCAACTGGAGATGGCGCTGGGTGGAAGCGTCGATGATCAAAGCGTCCGCGGCCGACACCACCCGAAGCTTGCGCACGTGATCGATGGAATGCCGCAAGGTCACCCCCACGTAATGCAGCAAAGCCCCGGCCGCGCAAATCAAATCCGGATCGTCGATGCCGAAGCCGTCGAGGCTCGCCACCTTGAAATGCCGGATCAAGGTCTCGCGCGCCATGTCCGGCGAGAAAATCCAGGCGTTCTCCTCCGTCTTTTCCAACACCTCCGCCGGCGAGTAGCGGTCGAGCGATCCGTCCTTTTCGCACAGAAACTCGCCCGTCGCCAGATCCAGCAGCGCCAACCCGGTTCCGCTCGTGGCCGCGAGATAATTGGAACGATTTTCGTCCATTATGCCGTCTTCGGTCACGGTGCCGGGCGTGACGATCCGCGTTATCTCGCGCCGCACCAGACCCTTGGCCAGCTTCGGATCCTCCACCTGGTCGCACAAAGCGGCGGTTTTGCCCGCCCGGATGAGTTTGCACAGATAGCCGTTGAGCGCATGGTACGGCACTCCGCACATGGGCATGTCGCCGCGATGCGTCAGCGTGGCGCCTAGGATGGGCGCGGCCACGATGGCATCGTCGCCGAACATTTCGTAGAAATCGCCCAGCCGGAACATGACGATGGCGCCAGCCGGCACTTCGCGCTTGATCGCGAAGTACTGGCGCATCATCGGTGTCAATTCGGCCGCCATGTTAGCGATGGTTCCAGAACACCCTGATTCCCGCCGCTAGGAATATCAAATACGGCACTACCGCCGCGGGAACCGGCCACATGAGTCCGGTATTGGCCAGCACCATTCCACCGATCACGATGCCGTAGAACAGAAAATACATGCCGAGCGCCCCGAGAATGCCCTTGAACACGCTTTGCCGCCCCGACGCCACTCCGGCGGGAATGGCGATCAGCACGATGAGCACGCAGGCCCACGGCGCCAAGATGCGCGAACACACGTCGTACACGTACTGGTCGCGCTGGGCGCCGGTGATGTCTTTGCGGGTCTGGAGATAATGCAGCATGTCGCGGATCGAGTTGTAGCCCCAGGCGCGGTTCTGCAATATGAAATCCATCGGACGCTCCGAAAACTGGTCGAAATTGCGATACTGGAGCGCGTCAAGCTCGGGCGTGGGTGTGGCCACTTCCGAGCCGGAAGCGTCATAATGCTGCACTTTCGGGTTGGTGAACCACCACTGCCCGTCCAGATATTCGGCCTTGTCCGCGGTTACCGTCATCAGCCGGGCTCCGCCCATCGGACGGTCCACCGCCACCTTGACGCCTTTGAGCACGTAGCCGTCCGCATCGCCGAATCCGTCCACCGTCCAGGTGCGGGAATCGGCGGCATTGCGGAAGATGATATTGTCCTCGGCCTTGAGCTCCTTCTCCATGAAGTGCGCGTTCTTGAACCGGATGGCCCACTGCGCCGTATCGGGCACGAAACTTTCGTTGACCCAATAGACGAATCCGGCCATCAGCACCGCCACGAACAGCATCGGCAGCGAAATGGCGAGAAAACTTATGCCGTTGGCGCGCATCGCCACCAATTCCGAATGCCGGCAGAACGACCACATGGTGTATAGCGCCGCCAGCATGAGCGCGGCCGGCGCGAGGTAATGGAAGTACGGTCCCAGATAGGCCAGGAAGTACTTGACGATGGTCCAGCCGTCCGCATCGGAAGCCATGATGCGCGAAAACGACCCGAACAGCTCGAAGAGAACGTAGATGGATACGAACCCCGTGAGACAGTAGAAAAGCGGAACGAGATATTCCCGCAAGATATAACGGCTCAAGATTCGCATAGCGCCCCCGTCAATTCTCCCACCGACCCGAAACCGTGCCGCTCGCAGTATTCGACGATGCCGTCGTAGACCTTGGCTGCGGTGTCCGGCGCCGAGAAAGTGGCCGTGCCGATGGCCACCGCGCTCGCCCCGGCCAGCATGAATTCGATGGCATCCTTGGCCTCGTAAATCCCGCCCATCGCCAGAATGGGCAGTTTGGTGACCCGGTGCGCGTCGTAAACCACCTTGACCGCCGCCGGATGCACGCAGCGTCCGCTCAGTCCGCCGGTCCGGTTGCCCAGCACGGGAACGCGCTTTTCGATGTCGATGACCATGGCCGGAATGGTGTTGATGAGGCTAAGCGCGTCCGCCCCCGCGTCCTCGCACGCCTGCACGTAAGGCGCGATGGCGGGAACGTTGGGCGCCAACTTGACGATCAGCGGCAACTTGGTGGCCGCGCGCACTTTGGACACCACCGAAAAAAGCACCTTGGGATCCTGCCCGAAAGTATGCCCGCCCGCCTTGACGTTGGGACAGGAAACGTTCATTTCGATGGCGCCGATCTGCGGCTTGCCCGCCGCGGAAATCGTTTCGGCCACCTGCGCGTATTCGTCTTCCGTTCCGCCCCAGACGTTCACGATCACGGGCGGCGCGTCCTTCACCATCGAATACATGAACATGTCCCGCTCGAGGAAATGCTTCACTCCCATCCCCTGCAGACCGATGGCGTTCACCAGCCCGCCCGGAACTTCGGCGTGGCGCATCATGGCGTTGCCCGGCCAAGCCTCCATCCGGACGCCCTTGGCGGTAACCGCCCCCAATTTGGAATAGTCCACGATATCGCGATACTCGTGCCCGTAGCCGAACGTGCCGGACGCGGTCGCCACGGGGCTGCGCATCGCTAGCCCGCCCAGATTCGTTCCCATGTTCACCATACCAGTTCCTCCGCTTTGAACACCGGTCCTTCGATGCAGCAACGCGAATTGCCGCGCACCGTCTTCTGGATGCAGGCAAAGCATGCGCCCATTCCGCAAATCATGTGGCGATCCACCGAAATCCAGCCCGGCACCTTGAGCGCCAGCGCCCTTTCCGTTACCGCCTTCAAAAGTCCGTCCGGTCCGCACGTGAACAGCTCGAATTTCTCGCCCTTAGCGCGCAACTCGTTGATTGTTTCGTCCAGCGGCCCCACCACGAAACCCTTGTAGCCGGCCGAACCGTCGTTGGTGGCCACTTTGGTCTCCACCCCGAGCGCCTCGAACCTGTCCAGCGCCAGCAGATCGTCTTTGGTGCGCCCGCCCACGAACAGAATGGACTTGGGCAAGCGCTTGGCCAGGAAATGCAACGGCGCCACCCCGAATCCTCCGCCCACGAGCAACGCCACGCCGTCGCACTTGGCGGGGAAACCGCGCCCCAGGGGACCTTGGATCTCCACCGTCTCGCCCACCTGCACTTTCGACAAGGCCGTCGTTCCCCGCCCCACCGACTTGTACAGCACGGTCACCTTGCCGTCCGCGGCGTCGAATACGGAAAAGGGTCTGCGCAACGCCGACTGCTCCAGGGTGGGCACCCGGATGTGCACGAACTGCCCCGGCTGCATCTCCGCCGCCTGCTTGGGCGCTTCCACCGTCAAATACCGGTAGCCGGACGCGAACTCGCGGTTCTCCAGCACTTTGGCCTGCTCATTGTATTTCATGACGCTGCATGACTCCTTTCAATCCCGTCCACATTTCGCGCTTGCGTGACTGCACTTCCGGGGCGTTCACCCCGATGCGCACGAACAGTTCCGGCGAATAGGTTACGTACACGTTGGCGTGGTGCGGCAAGTAGCTGCCGGGCCCCACCCGCTCGTCGGGGAAGAACTTCCGGTTGGCTTCCGACCCCAGCACCACGTAGACCTTGGCCTCCGGCAGCACGCCCCCGGACACCACCACCGGCTCCACCTTGAGCGCGCCGGCGATCTTGCGCACTATCTCCTCCGCCTGGGGCGAAAACGGCGCATGGTGCAGAAATACCACCGGCAATTTCCGCGCGCGCTCCGCCGCCGGAGTGACGGGGGGCGGCGCGGGACGGCGGAACCCGATACCCGCCGCCGGCCGCCTGAACGCGGACACGTCCGCCTCCACCGTCCTTTCGCCGAGCGTCCGCAACAGCTTCAGCTCGGCCTCGAGTCCGCACAGAATAAAGTCCCTGGCGGTCACTTGCCCTGCTTGGGAGCCTTCTTGAAGCCGTAGGGATTCTTGCTCTGCCAGTTCCAGGCGTCGCGACACATTTCGGCGATGCCGCGCTTGGCCTTCCAGCCCAGCTCCTTGGCCGCGAGCGACGGATCGGCCCAGCACTCGGCGATGTCGCCGGGACGACGCGGGCAGATCTTGTAGGGAACCTTGCGCTTGGAGGCCTTTTCGAACGCCTTCACCACCTGCAGCACGGAATAGCCGTTGCCGGTGCCGAGGTTGTAGATCTTGAGGCCCAGCTTGGGGTTGTTCTCCAGCTTCTCGATGGCCTTGAGGTGGCCGATCGCGAGATCCACCACATGGATGAAATCGCGCACGCCCGTGCCGTCCACCGTCGGATAGTCGTTGCCGAACACGTTGAGCTCGGGCAGACGACCCACCGCCACCTGCGCCACGTAAGGCAAAAGGTTGTTGGGGATGCCGGCCGGATCTTCGCCGATAAGGCCCGACTTGTGCACGCCGATGGGGTTGAAGTAGCGCAGCAGAATCACGTTCCATTCCGGATCGGCCTTCTGCACGTCCTTGAACACCTGCTCCATCATGAGCTTGGTCCAGCCGTAGGCGTTGGTGCAGCCGGGCGTGGGGAAGTCCTCGCGAATCGGCACGCTCGCGGGGTCGCCATACACGGTGGCCGAACTGGAGAACACGATGTTCTTGCAGCCGTGCGCGGCCAGACACTTGAGCAGCGTGAACGTGCCGCCCAGGTTGTTCTCGTAATACTTGAGCGGAATGCGGGTCGATTCGCCCACCGCCTTCAGCGCCGCGAAGTGGATGGTGGCGTCGATCTTGCCTTCCTTGTCCAGCACCTGGTTGAGCCCCGCCTCGTCGCGAATGTCGAGCTGATAGAACTTGGGCGTCTTGCCGGTGATTTTGCGCACCCGCTTGAGCGACTCCTTGCAGCTGTTGCAAAGATTGTCCACGATCACCACCTTGTGCCCGGCGTTGAGGAGTTCCACCACCGTGTGGCTGCCGATGAAGCCGGCTCCGCCCGTTACCAGAATTTTCATGCTGTTGTCCTTTCTGTTAAACCATTGTGATTGAAGCGTGATAAGACTGCAGGCTGCGCACCTCGCCCTTGCCGCTCATGGCGGCCGCGATGCCTTCCGAAGCGGCCTTGGCGGCGGCGATGGTGGTGAGGTACGGCACGCGATACTTGATGGCCGCCTGGCGGATCCGGCTGTCGTCCGCGCGAGCGTCGCGACGTCCGCTGGGGGTGTTGATGATCAGCGTCACCTCGCGGTTCTTGATGGCGTCCAGCACGTCGGGACGGCCTTCGCCGATCTTGGCCACCACCTTGCCCTGCACGTGGTGTTTTTTGAGGAACTCGATCGTGCCCGCAGTTCCCACCACCTCGAAGCCCAGCTGCGCCAGCCGCACCACCGCCTCGATGGCGTCGTCCACCTTTTCGGACAG
The DNA here is from genome assembly GCA_017542055.1 of Kiritimatiellia bacterium. GTDB lineage: Bacteria > Verrucomicrobiota > Kiritimatiellia > RFP12 > UBA1067 > UBA1067. The sequence goes on along the minus strand of JAFXXW010000031.1, from coordinate 2,774 downwards.
CGACACCAGCATCTTGCCGGGCGTCGTGGGCAGCGGCGAACCCGCCGCCTCCTGCGACTTGTAGTACGCGAGCCCGAAAGTATCCGCCAACCCCAGCACCTCGCCGGTGGAGCGCATCTCCGGTCCGAGCACCGGATCCACCTCCGGGAATTTCTCGAACGGCAACACCGCCTCTTTCACCCCGAAATAGGGAATCGACTTCTTCTTGTCCAGCCCCATGCTCACGATCGTCTCGCCCAGCATGAGCCGCGTGGCGATGCCGGCCATCTGCGTGCCGGCCACCTTGGACACCAGCGGCACCGTGCGCGACGCCCGGGGATTGGCCTCGATCACGTACACCTTGCCGTTTTCGATGGCGAACTGCATGTTCATGAGTCCCACCACCTTGAGTTCGCTCGCGATCCGGCGGGTGTACTCCAGAATGGTGCGCTTGGAATCCTCCGGAATGCCCTCGGGCGGCAGCACGCAGGCGGAATCGCCCGAATGGATGCCCGCAAGCTCGATATGCTGCATGATGGCGGGAATGAACACGTCCTTGCCGTCCGAAAGCGCATCGGCCTCGCACTCCATCGCGTGGCACAGGAACCGGTCGAGATAGAGCGGACGGTCCGGCGTCACGCCCACCGCCTTGTCCACGTATTCGCGGAGCATGAGCTCGTCGTAGATGACCTCCATGCCGCGCCCGCCCAACACGAAGCTGGGACGGATGATGAGCGGATACCCCAGCTCGTTGGCGCACTTGATGGCGCCGTCCAAATCGGACGCCATCATCGACTCCGGCATGGGCACGCCCAGCTTGTCCATGATGGAATGGAAGAGATCGCGGTCTTCCGCGTCGTCGATGGAATCCACGCTCGTGCCCAAAATCCGGCAACCCGCTTCTTCCAGCCCCCGCGCGATGTTGAGCGGCGTCTGCCCGCCGAACTGCACGATGATGCCGGCCGGTTTTTCCGCCTCGTAGATCTGGAGCACGTCCTCCACCGTCACCGGCTCGAAATAGAGCTTGTCGGACGTGTCGTAGTCGGTGGAGACCGTTTCCGGGTTGCAGTTGACGATAATCGTCTCGTAGCCCATCTCGCGCATGGCCAGCGCCGCGTGGCAGCAGCAGTAGTCGAACTCGATGCCCTGCCCGATGCGGTTCGGTCCCCCGCCCAGAATCATCACCTTCTTGGGATTGTCGGAGACCGGCGCTTCCCCGAATTCCGGTCTAGCCTCGCTAGCCGGCTCGTTGTACGTGGAATAGTAGTACGCCTTGTTCTCCACGCCGGAAACCGGTACGGCAAACCACCGCTCGCGGCACCCGATTGCCTTGCGCCGGTCGCGGATCTCCTTTTCGCCGATGCCCAAAATCTGCGCCAGATACTTGTCCGAAAACCCGTCTTTCTTGGCCTGCACCAGCAACTCGTCGGGAATCATGCCGCCCTTGTATTTGAGGATGGTCTCTTCCTCCTCCACGAGTTCGCGCATCTGGTCCACGAAATACGCCTTCACCCCGGTGCGCTCGAAAATCTGCTCGTTGGTGGCGCCCTTGCGCACCGCCTCGTACATCAGGAAGTGGCGCTCGGAATTGGGCACGGCCAACATCTTCAAGAGCTCCTCCAGACTCCGCTCGTGGAAGTCCTTGGCAAAGCCAAGCCCCGCCCGTCCGCGCTCCAGCGCCCGGATAGCCTTCTGGAACGTCTCCTTGTACGTCTTGCCGATGCTCATCACCTCGCCCACGGCCTTCATCTGGGTGCCCAGCTTGTCCTCCACGCCGCGGAACTTCTCGAACGCCCACCGGGCGAATTTCAATACCACGTAATCGCCGTCCGGCGTGTACTTGTCGAGCGTTCCGTCGCGCCAGTAGGGGATTTCGTCGAGCGTCATGCCCGCGGCCAGCTTGGCCGAAACGAGCGCGATCGGGAAACCCGTGGCCTTGGAGGCGAGCGCCGACGACCGGCTGGTGCGCGGGTTGATCTCGATGATCACCACCCGGCCAGTCTTGGGGTCGTGCGCGAACTGCACGTTGGTGCCGCCGATGACCCCGATCGCCTCCACGATTTTGAACGCGTCGCGTTTGAGCCGCTCTTCGAGCTCTTTGGAAATCGTCAAAAACGGCGCCGCGCAGTAGCTGTCGCCCGTGTGCACCCCGACGGCGTCGATATTCTCGATGAAGCAGATGGCGATCATCTGGTTCTTCGCGTCGCGCACCACCTCCACCTCCAGCTCCTCCCAGTTGAGGATGGATTCCTCGATGAGGCACTGGTGCGTAAGCGACGCGTCCAGTCCGCGCGCGCAAATGGTCCTAAGTTCCTCCACGTTGTAGCAGAAACCGCCGCCCGCGCCGCCCATCGTGTAGGCGGGACGCACCACCACCGGATAGCCGATCTCCCCTTCCACCAGCTTGACCGCCTCCTCCACGCTGTGCACGATGCCAGAACGCGGCGTTTCGATGCCCAGCGACTGCATGGTGGCCTTGAACACCTCGCGATCCTCGCCGCGCTCGATCGCCCCCAGGTTGACGCCGATCACCTTGATGCCGTACTTGTCCAAAATACCCTTCCTCGCCAGCTCCATCGACAGGTTGAGACCCGTCTGCCCGCCCAGATTCGGCAAAATCGCGTCCGGCCGCTCCTTTTCGATGATCTGCTCCAGCCGAGTCTCGTTCAAGGGCTCGATATAGGTGGCGTCCGCCATTACCGGATCGGTCATGATCGTGGCGGGGTTGGAGTTGACCAAAACCACCTGGTAGCCGCACGCTTTCAGCGCCTTGCACGCCTGCGTTCCGGAGTAGT
>JAFXXW010000030.1 GCA_017542055.1 Kiritimatiellia bacterium | reverse complement strand
CGGCGTGGGCAAGACCGCCATTGTGGAGGGTCTGGCGCAGCGAATCGTCCGGGGCGACGTGCCGGAGGGACTTAAGGATCGCACCGTTTTCAGCCTCGACATGACGGCGTTGATGGCGGGAGCGATGTATCGCGGCCAGTTCGAGGAGCGCCTCAAGGCGGTCTTGAAGAAGATCAAGGAATCGAACGGCCAGATCATCCTTTTCATCGATGAAATCCACACCATCGTGGGCGCGGGCAAAACGGAAGGCAGCGCCGATGCCGGCAACATGCTCAAACCCATGCTGGCGCGCGGCGAATTGCATTGCGTGGGCGCCACCACGTTGGACGAATACCGCAAGTATATGGAAAAGGACGCGGCGTTGGAGCGTCGCTTCCAGCCGGTGCAGGTGGACGCGCCGTCCGAAGAGGACGCCATTTCCATTCTGCGCGGCATCAAGGAGCGGTTCGAAAAGTACCACAACGTGCATATTCGCGACGAGGCGCTCGTTTCGGCCGTCACGCTGTCGTCGCGCTACATCCAGGACCGGTTCCTGCCGGACAAGGCCATCGACCTGCTGGACGAGGCCTGTGCGCGCATCCGGACCGAAATGGACTCCTGTCCCCAGGAGCTGGACGAGATTTCGCGTCACGTCCGTCGGCTGGAAATCGAGGAAATCGCGCTCAAGAAGGAAAAGGACGACGCCTCCAAGGCCCGACTCCTGGAGCTGCAGGGCGAACTCAAGACGCTCAAGGAAAAGCTGGATAGGATGACCGACCAGTGGAAGCGCGAAAAGGCCGCTTTGGAGGACGTGCGTCGCGTCCGTACCCGGTTGGAGGAGGAAAAGAACCACCTCGAACGCGCGCTTTCGCAAGGCGACAACGAAACTGCCGCCCGGCTAAAGTACGGCATAATCCCCGAGCTGGAAAAGAAGCTCAAACTGCACGAGCAGGATCTCAAAACCAAGAACGAAGGCGCCTTGCTGCGCGAGGAAGTGACGGCCGACGAAATCGCCGAGGTGGTTTCGCGTTGGAGCGGCATTCCGGTGCGCAAGCTGATGGAGGGCGAGCGCGAGAAACTTTCGCGCCTGGCGCAGATTCTGCACGAACGGGTAATCGGCCAGGACAAGGCGGTCGACGCCGTTTCCGACGCGGTATTGCGCTCCCGGGCCGGCATCAAGGCCCGGCAGCGTCCGGTGGGGGCGTTCCTCTTTCTGGGACCAACCGGCGTTGGCAAGACGGAACTCGCCAAGGCGCTCGCCAAGGAACTGTTCGACGACGAAAACGCGATGGTGCGGCTCGACATGTCCGAATACATGGAGAAGTTCGCGGTTTCGCGACTCGTCGGCGCGCCGCCCGGCTACGTGGGCTTCGAGGATGGCGGACAGCTGACCGAGGCCGTCCGGCGCAAGCAGTTCAGCGTGGTCTTGCTGGACGAGATCGAAAAAGCCCATCCGGACGTGTTCAACCTCCTCTTGCAGGTGATGGACGACGGACGCCTGACCGACAGTCACGGACGCACCGTGAGCTTCAAGAATACGGTCATCATCATGACGTCCAACGCGCCCAAGGACATGCTGAAGGACATTTTCCGGCCCGAGTTCCTTAACCGGCTGGACGAGATCCTGGAATTCGATTCGCTCACCCGGGACCAGATCCGTCAGATCGTCCGGTTGCAGCTCAAGGATTTCGCGTCCCGGCTCAAGGAGCAGGAATTGACGCTCGAGGTGTCCGACGCCATGATGGAGAAGCTCGTGGAGGAGGGCTATGATCCGCAGTTCGGCGCCCGACCCGTGAAGCGCGCCATCCAACGGCTGCTGGAAAACCCCATCGCCAAGGACATCATCGCGGGCAAATATCCCCCCGGCTCCGTCGTCAAGGTCTGACCGACCTTGGCGAAAATGGAGATTTTGCTTGACTTTTGGAGGGGAAATATGATATAATATCCCAATCTAAAAATTAATGTCCAGATTGGGAGAAATCGCATGAGCAATTGTTGCGTGTTCGCGGGACAGGGAGCGCAGGTTCCCGGCATGGGACGGGATTTCGCCGAGGCGGATCCCGAAGTGATGGCTTTGTTCGACAAGGCCAACGAAATATTGGGTTTCGACCTGAAAAAGGTGACGTTCGAAGGCCCGGCGGAGGAGCTGACCAAGTCCAACGTCTGCCAACCGGCCATTTTCGTCACCAGCTACGCGGCGTATCTCACGCTGCAGAAGCGTCGCCCCGTCGAGTTTGCGTGCGCGGCTGGCCTGTCGCTGGGCGAATGGGGCGCGCTGTGTGCGGCGGGCGTGCTGGACTTCGAATCCACCCTCAAGGTGCTGGAGGCGCGCGGTCGCTTCATGCAGGAAGCTTGCGAGGCCACGCCTTCGGGCATGATCGCCATCGTGGGGGCTAGCGCGGACCAGCTCAAGGCGTTGTGCGACCGGACCGGTTGCACGGTGGCCAACATCAATTCGGCCGCGCAGCAAGTGTTGAGCGGCGACAAGGCGGCCATCGCCGATGCGGCCAACGTCGCCAAGGAGCTGGGCATCAAGCGGGCCATTCCTTTGGCCACTGCGGGCGCGTTCCACTCGCGCTTCATGGCGCCGGCCCGGGAAAAGCTGGCCCAGGTGCTGGAGACCATCGAATTCAAGGCGCCCAAGTTCCCGGTGCTGTCCAACGTGACGGGCGAGCCCCACAGTTCCGATCCGGCGGCCATCAAGGCGATGATGCTCGAGCAGGTCACGGGCACCACCAATTGGGCCAAGGACGTGGAAACGGCCAAGGCGATGGGCTGCGATACTTTCGTGGAGTTCGGTCCCGGCAAGGTGCTGTCGGGTCTCATCAAGAAAATAGACCCCGCCTTGAATGTGAGCAACGTAAGCGACCTCACAGCCTTCGCGGAATAACGTAATTTCAAACAAAGGAGCAAAAACATGGCAAATCTCAAAGGCAAAGTGGCTTTGGTTACCGGTGCGGCGCGCGGAATAGGCGCGGAAATCGCCAAGACGTTGGCGGCTGCCGGCGCGGACGTGGCGGTGTGCGACCTCAAGGCCGAATGGTGCGAGGAGACGGTCAAGGCCATCGAAGCGTGCGGAGTCAAGGGACTGGGTCTCGGCGTCAACGTGGCCGTTTCGAGCGAAGTGGACGCTTGCGTCAAGGAAGTCATCGCCAAACTCGGCCGGATCGACATCATGGTCAACAACGCCGGCATCACCAAGGACGGACTGCTGATGCGCATGAGCGACGAGGATTGGGACGCGGTGCTGAACGTCAACCTCAAGGGCACCTTCCTCTTCACCCGCGCGGTGGCCCGGCCGATGATGAAGAACAAGGCCGCGGACGGCACGCAGCAGGGCGGCAGCATCATCAACCTCGCGAGCGTGGTGGGCATCATGGGCAACGCGGGCCAGGCCAACTACACGGCGTCCAAGGGCGGAGTCATCGCGCTCACCAAGACGACGGCCAAGGAGCTCGGCTCCCGGAACATCCGCTGCAACGCGGTGGCGCCCGGCTTCATCCAGTCCAAGATGACCGACGTCCTTCCCGAAGACGTCCGCCAGGCGTACATGGATTCCATTCCGCTTAAGCGTTTTGGCACGGTCCAGGACATCGCCAAGTGCGTGTTGTGGCTGGCCGGGGACGATTCCGCCTACGTGACGGGTCAGATCATCTCCGTCAATGGCGGCATGATCGGTTAATCGAATTCAAGGAGGCAAAGGTATGGTCGGTTTCTTCAAGAAAGTGTTGGGTCCGGCGGTGATGGCGCTCGTGTGCGCCGCTGCCGGATGGATCCTCTGCACGTTGTGTCCGCACGACAAGGCAGCGCCGCAAATGGCCATGCCTCAGCAGTCGGTGACGATCGGCGTGGATGAAGTTAAGGCCATGCCCTACAACCTGCCCGAACGTTATGTGGCCCATGCCGAAGCTATGCAGGAAGTGTCGCTCCTGCCGCAGGTGGACGGCTACATCAAGGAAATCAGCTTCAAGGAAGGCGATATCGTCCGGACGGGAGACGTGCTGTACGTGCTGGACGACGAGCGCTACCAGGCGGTCAAGAACCAGCGCCTGGCAGACTTGGAGGCGGCCAAGGCCGAACAGCGTCGCGCCGACCGGCAGTATCAGCGCCTCGCCAACGCCGACGAACGCGGCCGGTCGCAGCTGGAGCTGGACAACGCCGAAGCCCAGGCCGAAACGGCCAAGGCCCAGGTGCTGCTGGCGGAGGCCAATCTGATCGTGGCGGAGTACGATCTCAAGAAGACCCGGGTCTGCGCGCCCATCTCCGGCCAGATCGGCAAGTCCAACGTCCACGTGGGCGACTACGTGGCGCCCAGCCGGGGGGCGTTGGCGCGCATCGTCCAGGTGGACCCGATTCGCGTCAGCTTCCCGTTGCCGGACCGGCTCTACGTGCAGTGGCGCCAGCTCCAAAAGCGGGGCGAAACGTACGAGCAGCGCATGCGCCTCGTGCTGGCCGACGGTTCCGAATACGAGTATCAGGGCGCGTTCGATTTCGACGACAACGAAATGAGCCGGGAGACGGCCTCCATCATGCTGCGGCTCAAGTTCCCCAACCCCGACCGCATCCTCATCCCCAACAGCTTCGTGACGCTCTTGTACGATCGCGCCAATCCTCCGGTGTATCCTACGGTGCAGCAGTCGGCCGTGTTCGATCTGCCTACCGGGGGAACCGGCGTGTACGTGGTGGACGCGGAAGGTCGTGCCCACGCCACTCCGGTGGAGACGCTCCCCACGCATGACGGCTTCACGCCGGTGGTGAAGGGTTTGGAAGTCGGCCAGAAGTACGTCACGGCCGGCACCCGCAAGCTGACCGACGGCGCCAAGGTGGTGGAGGTGGAGCCCACCAAGACCGAAGAAAACGCCGAAGATTACGAAGGATTCAAGCTGTGAAGCTCCCGATTCGCGCCAGCATCGACCAGATCAAGACGTTTTCGCGCGTCTTCATCGAGCGTCCGCGTTTCGCGATGGTCATCGCCATCGTGCTCACTTTGGCGGGCGGTCTCAGCATCACCAAGCTGCCGATCGCGCAGTATCCGCAGCTCACCCCGCCGGAAATCCAGGTCAACTATTCCTATCCGGGCGCCAACGCTTCGGAAGTCCTGAGCACCGTAGCCACTCCGGTCGAGGACGAAATCAACGGCGTGGACGACATGATCTACATGACGAGCAGCTGTTCGGATGACGGACAGTACTCGCTCACCGTGTCGTTCGAGGTGGGATCGGATCGCGATATGGACCTCGTGAAGGTGCAGAACCGCCTCACCCAGGCCGAGGCCAAGTTGCCGTCTGAGGTCAAGCAGCTGGGCGGACGCGTGCGCGCCCAGTCCACCGACTTCCTCGGGTTCTTCGCGCTGAGGAGCCCCAACGGAACCTTCTCGCGCATGCAGCTCAGCGACTACTGCTACGCCAACATCCAGCCGGTGCTGCTGCGCGTGGCGGGCGTGGGCGAGTGCACGGTCTACGGACCCAAGCTGTCGATGCGCATTTGGCTCGATCCCGCCCGGATGGCCGCGCAGGGGATGAACTCGGAAGAGGTCATTTCCGCCATCAGCAAGCAGAACATCCAGGCGTCGCTCGGCACGGTAGGGTCCTCGCCCACCGGGGAACATGCCGCTTTCAGCTACTCGCTCGTCTCCAAGGGCCGACTGATGACTCCGGCCGAATTCGACGAAATCGTCATCCGGCGCGACGCGCAAGGGGGCATCGTCAAGCTCAAAGACGTGGCGCGCACCGAAATCGGCGAGCAGAGCTACTCCTTCGCCGGTCTCTACAACGGCGCCAACGCGGTGTCGATCGCGCTGCAGCAGAAGCCGGGCGCCAACGCCATCGCCGCCATGGACGCGGTGCAGAAGGAGCTCAAAAAGCTGGCCGAAAACTTCCCGGACGACATGGAAGTGGTGCTCGCCTACGACGCCACCGAATACGTGCGCATGTGCATCAAGGAAATCGTCATCACCTTGATCATCACGTTCGCTTTGGTGGTGTTCGTGTGCTATCTCTTCCTGCAGGACTGGCGCGCCACCTTGATTCCCTGCCTCACGATTCCCGTGTCGCTCACCTCCACCTTCATCCTGATGGCGGCCTTGGGCTACTCCATCAACATCCTGACGCTCTTCGGCCTCGTCCTCGCCATCGGCGTGGTGGTGGACGACTGTATCGTGGTGGTGGAGCGCGTGCAGTATCTCATCGAAACGCGCAAACTCAACGCCAAAGAGGCGTCCATCCAGGCGATGAGCGACGTGACCAGCGCCGTTATCGCCACCACGCTGGTGCTGCTCGGAATCTTCGTGCCGGTGGGCTTTTTGACCGGCATCACCGGGCGCATCTACCAGCAGTTCTCGGTGACGCTCTCGGCGGCCGTGTGCTTCTCCACCGTTTGCGCGCTCACTTTGGCGCCGGCCCTGTGCTCGCTCCTCCTGCACGAGTCGCGCCCCTACAAGCACGGACCGTTCGCCTGGTTCAACTGGGCGCTCGATCGCTTCAAAGGCTTTTTCGTGGCGCTCGCCAAGTGGCTAGCCAACCGCATTTTTCTGGCGCTGATGCTGCTTTTGTTCACCATTCTGCTCACGGTCAGCATGTTCCGGAGCACCACCGCCAGCTTCTTGCCGGAGGAGGACCAGAAGGTGGTGTTCGCCTCGCTCGAAATGCCCGAGGGCTCCACCCGCCAACGCACGGTGGACGTGGCCTCGCGTGCCACCGAAGTGCTTTTCCGGGACGTGCCGGAAGTGGAGAGCGTGCTGTCCATCACCGGCATGTCGCTGGTGGGCGGACGCGGCGAAAACCAGTGCATGCTCATCGTCATGCTCAAGGAGTGGGGCGAGCGCAAGCGGCCCGACCAGCATGCTGTCAACATGATTCCGCGCATCACCCAAGTGCTCTCGCAGGTGCCCGAGCCTTCGGTCAAGGTGTTCGTGCCGCCGGCTATTCCGGGTCTCGGCGCCAACAGCGGCGTGGATCTCCGACTCCAGAGCCGGGGCGACACGGACGCGATGCGGCTCGACACCATCAAGAACCAGGTGCTCATGAAGCTCAACCAGTTGCCGTCGGTGATGGTGGCGTTCTCGGGCTACACCGCCCAGACTCCCCATTTGCGCTTCAATCTGGACCGCACCAAGGCGGAAATGTTCCGGGTGCCGGTTTCGACCGTCTACACCACGCTCCAGAACTATCTCGGCTCGCGCTACGTTAACGACGTCAACCTGGGCACCCAGGTCAACCGTGTGACCGTCCAGTCCGACTGGGAAGGGCGCTCCACCCCCGAGGCTATCGAGCGGCTCTACGTGCGCAGCTCCGACGGCAACATGATTCCGATGGGATCGCTCGGTTCCATCCATCGCGAAATCGGTCCGCGCGCGGTGAGTCGCTACCAGATGTTCCTCGCCGCCGGCATCACCGTGATGCCCAAGCCGGGCGTTTCGTCGGGCCAGGTGATGGCCGACATCAAGCGGATTTTGAAGGAGATACTCCCCGAGGACTACGGTTTCGAGTGGAGCGGACTTACCTTCCAGGAAGAGCGCAACTCCGGTACGGCCGCGCCGCTGATCGCGCTGGCGATTCTCTTCGGCTACCTCTTTTTGGTGGCGCAGTACGAAAGCTGGACCATTCCCTTGCCGGTGATGCTCTCCATCTTCGTGGCGGTGAGCGGCGCCTTGTTCGGCCTTAAGCTCTACGGGTTCTCGCTCTCCATCTATGCGCAGTTGGGGCTGGTGCTCTTGATCGGTCTCGCGTCCAAGAACGCCATCTTGATCGTGGAGTTCGCCAAAGACAAGCGCGAGGTGGACGGCATGGCAATCCCGGATGCGGCCGGTCTCGCGGCGGGCGAACGTCTGCGCGCCTTGCTGATGACGGCCTTGACCACGCTTTTGGGGACGCTGCCCATGATGCTCGCCACCGGTGCGGGCGCGGCCAGCCGCAACCATCTGGGCACTACGGAGTTCTTCGGCATGGCGGCGTCGGTGATGTTCGGCATCTTGCTGGTGCCGGGTCTCTACGCGCTCTTCCAGACCTGGCGCGAATTTGTCAAAAACCTGTTCAGTGGAGGAAACAAGCATGAATAAGCAGCTTCCTTTCGTGGCCTTGGCGGCCTTGCTCGCCGGGTGCAACAACCTGCCCAGCGTGGGACCGGACTACAGCGAGCCCGAATTCACGGACGTGGCGGCGGCGCTCCCGGACGCCGGCCAGCCCCCGGAAATGGCCCAGGACGAGCGCGTCGTCATCTCGTCCGACTCGATGCACCAGTGGTGGATGCAGTTCGACGATCCGGTGCTGGTGGGTCTGCTTGAGAGCGCGGTCGCGCACAATCTCGACTACCGCACCGCCCAGAAGCGGCTCGAGGAGGCCAATTGGGTGCTCCTGGGGACGTATTCGGAATTCCTGCCCAAGGTAGGCGCTTCGGGCGGCTATACCGACGCCTACAATCGTCGTCGCAACACGTCGATGACCGGCACGGGACTCAAGAAGCGCCATTCCAAGGTGGCCGATCTGGGTCTCGGGCTCGACTGGGAAATCGACATTTTCGGCGGGAGCCGTCGCGCCACCGAAGCGGCGTTGGCTTTGGCGGAAAGCGCGGAGTGGGATCTTTCCCAGGCCTGGCTCGTGCTCACCACGCAAATCGGCGAGCAGTACGTCACCCTGCGCACCTGCCAGGAGCGCATCCAGGTGGCCGAGGCCAACTTGAAGCTGCAGTCGGAAACGTACGACATCCTCAAGTCGCGGCTCGATTCTGGCATCGGCGACGAACTGGCGGTCAACCAGTGCGCCTACGTGGTGGAACAGACGCGCGCGCGCATTCCCCAGCTCATGGCGCAGGAAGAGGCGCTCAAGAACGCGTTGGAGATTCTGGCGGGCGAAATGCCGGGCGTGCTGCATGACGATCTGAAGCCGCTCGAGACGTCGCGCGACTGGCTCTTGGCCCCGCAGAAGCTGGACGGCCTCCCGATCGACCTGATCCGCGCGCGGCCTGACGTCAAGTCGGCCGAACGCAAACTCGCGGCGCAGTGCGCGAGGATCGGCGTGGCCAAGGCGGCCTGGTATCCCAAACTCTTCATCACCGGTACGCTCGGCTACCAGTCCACCTCGCCGAGCCGGCTTTTGACTCACGGCGCGCTCATGTCCAGTTTCGGTCCCAGCGCGTCCTGGTCCATCTTCTCGGCCGGCGCCATCTACGCCAACGTCAAGGCCGAGGAAGTCCGCACCGAGCAGGTGGCGCTGGCCTACGAGCTGGCCATCGCGCAGGCCTACGGAGAAGTGCGCAACGCCTACAGCGCCTACTCGCAGGAGTATCATCGCTACCGCGCGCTGGCTGACGCCGTGAAGGCCGCGCAGGACGCGGTGACGATTTCGCAGGACCTCTACAAGAACGGCCTCAGGGACTTCAACAACGTCATCGACGCGCAAAGAAGCGCGCTTTCGCTCGAAGAAGAGCTGGTGATAAGTCGCGGCGAGATCACGCTCGAGCTCATCCAACTTTACAAATCTTTGGGCGGGGGGCTTGCATCCGAGCGCGAAAAATGATATAATATACGGCTCACAAGTCGAAAAAGAAGGAAAGACAAACAGCATGGCTATCGTATTGGGGCTGCCCAAAGGTTCGTTGCAGGAGTCCACTTTCGCGCTCTTCAAGCGTGCGGGGTTCAACGTCTCCTGCTCTTCGCGTTCGTACATTCCCACCATCGACGACGAGGAAATCAAGTGTCGGCTCCTGCGTCCGCAGGAAATGAGCCGCTACGTGGAGCTGGGACTTTTGGACGCGGGCATCTGCGGTTTCGACTGGGTCTACGAGAACGGTTCCGACGTGCAGGAAATCTGCGAGCTCAACTATTCCAAGGCCACCTCCAATCCGGTCCGCTGGGTGCTGGCGGTGCCCAACGACTCCAAGATCAAGACGGTGAAGGACCTGGAGGGCAAGCGCATTTCGACCGAGGCGATGGGTCTCGTGAAGCGGTACTTGAAGCAGCACGGCGTCAAGGCCGACGTGGAATTCAGCTGGGGCGCCACCGAAGTCAAGGCGCCGGAACTGGTGGACGCCATCGTGGACCTCACCGAGACTGGCAGCTCCCTCCGGGCCAACAATCTGCGCATCGTTGACACCATCCTCACTTCCACCACGCGCTTCATCGCCAACAAGAAGAGCTGGAAGGACAAGCAGAAGCGCGCCAAGCTGGAGCAGCTCAAGATGCTCCTCACGGGTGCGTTGGAAGCGCAGCGCCGGGTGCTCCTCAAGTGCAACGCGCCGGAGAAGTCGCTCAAAAAGGTGACGGAAATCCTCCCCGCGCTGCACGCGCCCACCGTCAACAAGCTCAACGGCGAAGGCTGGTACGCCATCGAGTCGGTGGTGGAGGAGCGCGAGGTCCGCAACCTCATTCCGCGTCTCACCTCGGCCGGGGCCACCGGCATCATCGAGCTGCCGCTCAACAAGATAATTTTCTGATCAGGAAAAACAGGTCTAGCTAACCTGGCAAACAACTAAGGAGAAAACCATGGGTTCCATCAAGAAGAAACGGCGCAAAAAAATGTCGAAGCACAAATACGACAAGCGTATGAAGGCTCAGCGCCACAAGAACAAGTAAGTCCGCCGGTTTTGGACTACCGGAAGCGCTTTGTTGCCCTCGGCGACAAGGCGCTTTCTTTAAAATAGATATGACTTTCATCCGTCGCATCGGCCCTGACCAGGGCGGGCATCGGGAAGTAAAGGGGGCATGAAGATGGCGGAAGTGCCGGAGACGTCGACTACGCTTTTGCGCGACTTGGCAGGCGATTCGCAACATGCGCGCTGGGGCGAGTTCGTGGCGCGGTATCGTCCGATGATGGAGTCGTACATGCAAGGTCGTTTTCCGGAACTGGAAGCGGACGACATCATCCAGGAAACGCTGATCGCCCTGATTCGCATATTGCCGGCATACCGGTATTGCCCGGAAGAGAAGGGGTCGTTCCACAACTATCTCACCGGCATTCTGCGCAACAAGGCGCTCAAGCAACTGGCCAAGCGGGGCAAGGCGGAGGAACGGAAGACGCGATACGCGGCCGGCCAAACGGAGCGGGAGACGAACGCGGAGCGGCATCACCGGCAGTGGCAGGAGTCGGTGTTCGAAATCGCGCTTCGGCAACTCATGTCCGACGAGACCATCCAGGGCCAAACCAAGGAAGTGTTCAGACGCCTCGCCATAAACGGCGAGGAGGTGGAGGCGGTGGCCAAATCGCTCGGCATCAAGCGCAACGCCGCCGACCAGATGAAGAGCCGGATGAAGGCGAAGCTGCAAAAACTGGTGGCGGATTTGGAAAGGGTGGACGATGCGCGCTTCGAGTCCTGAGGAGCTGGAAGCTTTTCTGTCCGGGCACGAGCCGGTCGGGAGCGGGGCCGCTTTCAAGCCGGGCGACGAATTCGGCGAGTGGCGCATCGCCGCATTTGCGGGGAAGGGCGGCAACGGCGAAGTCTACCGGGCGGTACATGCGGAACTGGGGACCGAAGCGGCGCTCAAGGTGCTGATGAAGGATGGTGCGGAAGAGCACTTCCGCCAAGAGGCGAAATTGCTGTCCGGAATCAACCAGGAGTGTTTTCCGCGTTTCTACTCTTTCGGCGAGGTGCACGGACATTTGTACTACACGATGGAATGGCTGGAGCCGGTGACGCAACTGCCCAAGGAAGACGGCAAGGTGGCGGAATTGATGATTGCGGTGTCGAAAGCGGTTGCCGAGCTGCATCGGCGAGGATTGGCGCATCGCGACATCAAACCGAAGAACATTATGTTCCGCGAGGGAAAGCCGGTATTGATCGACTTCGGGCTGGTGGAGCGAATCGGAACGCAGGTTGCCAAAGGCGAAGGAACGCGCCAATATGCGGCCCCTGAGCAATTTTCCGGCGGCGAGGTGTCGGAGGCGAACGACATCCATGCGCTAGGGGTGCTGGCGAACGGATGCTTCGAGGGAAATCCTCCCCCGGAATGGGCGCGAATCATCAGTCGCGCGACGAGTTCGATTCCGGATCGGCGTTATCAAACGGTAACGGAGTTCATATTGGCCATCACGCAGCGCAACCGGTCGAGACGTCTGTGGCAGATTGCGGCGATGAGCTTGGCTTTGGGGGCGGCTTTTTTGGGCATATACGGATGGCATAAATCGCGCGATCCGGAGAAATTGCATTGGCGGAACCTGTGCCATGTCGCTACGACCAATCTGGTGGCGCGCGAACTCGTTTACGAGCGTTGGGAGACGAACCAGGTTGGCAACACGGTCATGGCCTTGCCGGCGGAACTCCGGTATCGCAACACGACCAACGAGATCCGGGAGACGGTGATCGAATTGGCAAAGGGAAGCCATAGCTTTCTTCGCCCGATCAACTTGCCCGACGGCAACTACCGCGTAAAAGGGCCGGGCAGGCTCACGGCGGAAATCATAGGCTCGGGCAACGTGACCATGCGGCTCGACAATTGCGAGTTCGACAATCTTACCATGCTGCCTCCGCCGGAAAACAATATCCGCTATATCGCAGAGCGCGGAAGTCGACTCAATTTTGCCAATCTGGACGAAAACCGCAAGGTGCTGGAGAATATGGCGATTCCGGACGAGAGCAATGCGGAAGTGCGTTTCCGGGGGCAGCTTTCCAGCCAAGACAGATGGAAAAAGGCGCTCGAGGAAGCGAGCGGCCCTTATATCGAGAATATGGATGAAGAAGCGCGCGATAAATTTTTCATCGAGCGCATAAGATCGGGTCGGCAATAAGGTAGTATAAAGTGAGGATGAGTTTGCTCTGAATCACGAAGCTCCCAAGGTTCTTGGATTGGCGGCCGCAAAAGCGTCGAAATTTGGCATTGACTTTCAAGCCGAAATTTGATATAATATGTGGCAGACAATTTAAGATCTTAGCGTTCGCGCTTTGATTGACTCTGTTGAAACCTGAGAAATTTCACTGTCTGAGTCATGAAAAGTGGAGGACGCGCCCGTTTGGGCGCATCTCTCTATCGTGGTCAGACAGGGCTTTCTCAGGGCCTCAACAGAACACGGGATGGGATTGCGCCCTCTTTCTTTTCCCGTGCAACCAACAAGGGCACAGGAGAGAGGTAAATGAACAGACTCGTGATGTTGGCAGGCTTAATGGCGCTTGCCGCGATGATGGCAGGCTGCCAAGTGCAAAAAGCGATGGGCAATGGCCCCGGGGCGGTGGCAGCGGTGGCGGAGATCGACGATGAAGAAGATCTTGCCTCTATCGTCAATTATAGCGCGAGCACCGATGCGCGCGTGGCAGCGGTCAAAAAGATTTCGGATGCGACCAAACTCAAGTGGATAGTAACCTACCATGTAGACAACGATCATATGGTCTATCCCGAAAAAGTCTTCGCCGCAACGGTCGAGCGGATAATGACGCTCGGCTGCGAGGATGCCAATATGCTCGAGGACGATTCGTTCGCGACATTGGCCCTGAAGAACGCCAATTTGCCGGTGGAGGCGCGCATAAAAGCCGTAAAAGCCATGCGCGGAATGAGCGGTTACCATCCCAGTTGCGAGGACGCGCTAAACGATACCGTCGTCGATAAAAGCGCCCCTATGCAGTTGCGTCAGGCTGCCGCGGAAGCGATCAAAGTGATCGGTTGCAACCAAATTGGCCGTAGCCATTTCGCGGCGATATATGCGGAGTATTCCGCGGCCCAAGCCGAAGAGCGCAAGGCACTTTCCAAGTTGGTGTTGGCGTGGTTCAACGTCGGGTACCGTACGGGCGTCATCAAGGACGAAAATGCCCCGATCGAGCTGCGCAAGCTGCTTTACCTTTCGCTGCGCAAGTTGGCGGAGAAAGGCAATGACGAAAACGGCGAGGCGAAAAGAATTTTCTGCGGCGCTGAAAACAAGGAGCCGCTGCTCTCCGATATCGTCCCCGACGAGCAACTTTCGAATTGGGCGATTGCCAACACCAAAAACAACGATGCGCTCTACGGGTTCGTGAGGAGCTTCACGTTCGACGAGGAGGTAGCCCTGAAGCGCAAGCCTTATCGTATTCGCGCCGCCTCGTACATCACCGACGACACGATGCTGGAGGACCTAGTCAACAAGTTCTACAAGAGCGAGGGAGCGGTGGCTTTTGCCGCCCACAAGGCCATAAAGGATGCCGCCAAGAAAAAGGCGTTGGCTTCCAAGGTGGCCGGTGCGGATTTGCTGGATGCCTGCCTGGACAAAAGCAAGAGCAACGAAGAGCGGGGCCAGGCGCTGGAGAAGCTTTGCAAACTTGCGACGGAAAAAGCGATCGCGGTAGTCGACGAATGGACTCGTTTCGACGATCGTAGCTACAACAACAACATGTTGGGCGCGCTTGAATTCGTCAAGAATCCCGCTACGATGAGCAGGTTGCTGAAGGAGGCGAAAACCGCGAATCTGACCTGGCCGGACAAATCCATCGGCAGTTTGAAGAAATACGCGCGAAAGCTGTTCGAGAAGATCGTGGAAGAAATGCCGGAAGCCGAGCTCGACAAGCTGGTCGCCGATACGCTGGCACAGGCCGAAGAAGTAGGCAAAGACAAAGCCAGGGTTGTCATCGGCGGCACGTGGCTGGGGATGCCTTGCATCAATATGTGCGCCTTGCAGAAGAAGGGCAAGACCCACGGCTCGATCTATCGTGTCGGCGCGGATGAAAAAGGCGAGACGCTGATTGTCGAAGCCATCATGTTCCTGAAGGGGGTGTACGAGGATACCGGCATCGAAGATGCGGACGTCGAGTACCAATTCCCGAAGAAGTTCGGATTGGCGGATTTCCGGGTGGAAGTGTCCGAAATCAAGCGGAACGACAGTTTGGTGCAGCAAATCAGCGAGGCGATGGGGGATTACTCAAATGCGTATACCGGCGGGGACGCATACTACATTTCCAAGACGCGCGCCAAAAAGATCCAGGTGACATTTTGGCCCGAAAAAGGCGAGATGCTGATCCAGCCGCTGAATGATTGATTTTAACCGAAAGGAAATAAATTAACATGAACAAGATAATAACTTATGCAGTGATTACTCCGTTTGCCCTGGCCCTCGCCTATGGCGGCAAGCATATCGCCCACGTGAAATGCGTCGAAGGGGCGCTGGACATGCAGTGCAGGAAGAACTATCAGGGTTATCAGCGGGCGGAATCCGTCGAGGTGCCTTGGTGGAATCCTATTCCCGGTGCCGAGTATGCTTGCTCGGCCAAGCTGGTGTTCAACGGGGGCGAAACGGACGTCAGTTTTACGGCCAAGGAAGCCCGGCTTAGCGATTTGGCCGCTGACGACTGGGATGTGAATCTCGGTTTCTGGGGCTGGTTGGGCGACGACTACCGGATCATGAACGTCCAGGTCAAGTGACCAAAGTGACTAAACCGGAACTTGTTTCCGGACTAGTGCTTGTTGGCGGGCTCGCAAGGCCCGCCAGTATTGTATAAACGCCCATATAGACTTTGGCGCGCAAAAGTCCTGCGGGAGAATTGGGGAAAGTCCTGCGGGAGTTTTGGGCCTTGACAAGGCGGGGTCAGATATGATATAATACTCGGCCAAGAAAGGATTAAAAGATGGATGAATTGTTGAGCAAGGAATTCGTGCACGAGGTGTACGGATTCGCGCAGGCGCAGGGGAGCAAGATCGACGTGCCGGAAGCGGACATGGTGGAGCTATGGATTGGCCATGCGAAAGACGACCAAATCGGAGATGTACTATCGCCGCGATAATGCTTGAGGGGTATCGCGAGAGGGGTCTCGCGACGATGAAAATTGTATGTGCAATAACTTGCTGAAAACAACGGCTTAATAATATTTATGTTCAATCGCCTAATCGCGAGAGAGCATTTTGGCGATAGTCGCGACGCCTTTAGCACAATCGCGAGCGCTTATATATATAAGCGCGATAGTGCCAGTGCGATTGGCGATAGCTTTCCGGTTGCGATTGCTGGCGGAGGGTAGGGGCGAGGGGGGTTGGCACCCCCTAGGGTGTCGCCCCGTATGGCGAGGGGGTGACGCCCTATTGGGCGACAGGGGGAGGGGGTGGGCACCCCCCGGCATTTACCGATTTACCGATTGGATTTGGAGAGTTGGGGAATGTGGAAATGTGAAAGTGTTGCCAAGTCCAGTACCAATTGCCAATTGGGAGTTGGGGAGTTCAAGGGGAGGATGGTGGAGGTGAGGGGAGTCGAACCCCTGTCCGGAGCATCGTCCATCAAATATCTACGCGCGTAGCCGGCCGTTTGTCTCGGGGACGGCACGCCGGCGGGCGGGCTTATCCGTCTCCATCCGCTTGGTTCGGCACCCTGCAGCGGGCAAGCGGAACTCCCTGCAGCGTGGCCCGATAGATGATGTCTAGGCGCTCATCGGACGTCGGCGCTTCGACATGGCGGCCATTACTTAGGCGGCCAGAGCGTAATCAGCTTTCGCAATTACTTTTTGTACCCGTTTTTTAACGTGGCCAACGAGCATCCACGGCGCGCAACCTGACTTCGGTCTGTCCCGTCGAAACCGGATCACCCCCGGTTAAGCAAGATTGCGGGAGATATTATATCATATTTCGCTTGCAATAGTCAAGCGTTTTATGATATAATATTCGGCAATGCGAACAATAATCCTGCATGTGGACATGGACGCGTTCTTCGCTTCGGTGGAGGAGCGCGAACATCCCGAGCTCAAGGGCCAGCCCGTAATCGTGGGGGCGGGTCCGCACGAGCGCGGGGTGGTGGCCACCTGCAACTACGAGGCGCGAAAATTCGGCGTCCGTTCCGCCATGCCCAGCCGCACCGCCTACGAGAAGTGTCCGCACGGCGTGTTCGTCCGGCCGCACATGAAACTGTACGCCCAGGCGAGTAGGGAAGTTTTCGCCATTTTCGATCGCTTCACGCCTTTCGTGGAGCAGGTGTCGGTGGACGAGGCGTTTCTCGACGTTTCCGGCAGCGCCCATCTCTTTGGCGGGGCGGAGGCGTTGGCGGAAAAACTCCGAAAGGCCGTGCGCGAGGAGTGCCATCTCACCTGTTCGGCCGGAGTGGCGCCCAACCGGCTCCTGGCCAAGATCGCGTCCGAGGAGCGCAAGCCGGATGGACTTTTCGTCATGTCGTTCGAGCCGGAGGCGATCCGGGAATTCCTGGCGCCCAAGCCGGTGGGGGTGTTGTGGGGCGTGGGCAAGACCACCCGGACGCAGCTGGCGCGATACGGCATCGTCACGTGCGGGGACGTGCAACGCACGGACCTGAACGTCCTTAAAGGGATCCTGGGCGAGGCGGCCGGAACGAGCATCCAAGCGCATGCGTTCGGGATCGACCGCACCAAAGTGGCGCACGAGCCGGAGCCGGAACTGACGGTGTCGCGCGAGTGGACGTTTCTCGAGGACTGTTCCGATCGGGAAACGGCGCGCCAAAAGATGCTAGAACTCGTGTCCGAGGTGGGCGAGCGGACGCGTCGCGAACCGCGTTGGGCGCGGCTCGTGCGCATCAAGTTGCGCGATTCCGCCTTCAACACCATCACCCGGCAGGCGCCGCTCAATCCTCCCGCGCGAGACGATATCGCGTTTCGCCATGCCATGCTCAAACTGTTCGATCGCGAGTGGCCGGTCAACGCGGCGCGGATTTTGCGGTTGGTGGGTTTCGGGGTGGGGAACTTCACGGACCGGCCGGAGGAGGATCTCTTTGGCGACGAGGCCAGACGCAAGCGCGAGAAGCTCTCGGAAACGCTCGACGCCTTGCGGCATCGCTGAACTTTTTTCATTTCCCTCTTGCAATAAGGGTGGAAATATGATATAATACTGACAACATCATGAGAAAGAGCCGAACGGCGATAAATTTCGAATATTACGCGCTCAGAACCGCTTGCGCGCTGGTGAACGCCATCCCTTACCGGATCGCGATGGCGTCGGTGCGGGGAATGGCGTGGCTGGCGGTGCGGGTTTTCAAGTTCCAACGCGAGCGGACGATGAAGCGCATCGCCCAGGTTTTTCCGGAACTCGGCGAGCGCGGACGCCTGAAGATAGCCGTCGATTCGCTCGCCAACGTGCTGGGCAACGCGGTCGAGATGATTCGCGCGCCCAAGCTGACGCGCCGGTGGATGGACGAGCACGTGATCGACGGCGCGGAATACAAGGCCAAGCTGCAGGCGTACGTGGACGAGGGCAAGGGCGTGGTGATCATGGTGCCGCATTCAGGCAACTGGTACATGGCGGCGTGGTCGATGGCCAAGTACGGGCTGCCGCTCTTCGCCATCGCGGCCAGGCAGCGCAATCCCAAGATCAACGAGTGGATGAATCGCCAGTACGGCGACATCGAGGTGCTGTGCCGGAACGAACACGGCACGCTCAACCGGATCAAGGACTATCTGCAGGGTGGGCGGGCGTTCGCCATTCTGCCGGATCTGCGCGTACCCACGCCCGATACGGAAGTGGATTTTCTGGGTCACAAGGCCAACGTTTCGCACGGCGCCTGCATGTTCGCCGTGAAGTGCGGTTCGCCCATCGTGGTGGCGGCGATGGAACGCAGGAACGGCAAGCACGCGTTCAACCACCTCGCGACGCTCCGGCCCGAGGGCAAGACGGCGCAGGAGCTCACCCAGGAGGCGCTCAAGATTCTTTCTGACCACATCATGCGACATCCGGGCGACTGGTTTTGGTACAACAAGCGCTGGATACTGGAGCCGGTGTGCAAGAATTGAACATAAACCAAGGAGGGAAACCATGACGATCCAAGAAGCGGAGAAGATGTTGAAGGGCTGCGGCCAGGAGCACGTGCTCAAGTTCTACGGCAAGCTGAAGAAGGCGGAACAGACCGCGCTCCTCGAGCAGGTGGCCAAGATCGAACCCAAGAACGTCAAGTACTGCCAGGCGGCGCTCAAGGCCGGCACGACGGCAGTCGACAACTCCAAGGGCGTGGCGCCCAAGGTGGCGGTGCTGAAGGGCAAGGCGCTGAAGGAAGCGGTCGCCACCGGCGAGGCGGAACTCAAGGCCGGACGCGTGGCGGCGCTTTTGGTGGCGGGCGGACAGGGATCGCGTTTGGGCTTCGAGGGGCCCAAGGGCTGCTATCCGATCGGCCCCATCACCAACGCGCCGCTCTTCTACTTCCATGCGCGCAAGATTCTGGCGCGGGGCAATCGCTACGGCAAGCCGATTCCGTTCTACGTGATGACGTCGGAGGCCAACAACGCCGCGACGGTCGAGTGCTTCCAAAAGAACAACTACTTCGGGCTCGATCCCAAGGACGTGTTCTTCTTCACGCAGGGCATGTGGCCGGGCATGACGGCCGAGGGCAAGATCATTCTTGACGCGCCCGGGCACGTCTTCATGTCGCCCGACGGACATGGCGGACTTTTGGCCGCGCTCAAGAAGTCCGGCGCGCTCAAGGATATGAAGAAGCGCGGCATCAAGAGCGTGTTCTTCTTCCAGGTGGACAATCCCCTGGTGGAGATCGCCGATCCCGCGTTCGTGGGCTACCACGTGAACATGAAGAGCGAATATTCGCTCAAGCTCTGCGCCAAGCGCGACGCGTTCGAGAAGGTGGGCATGCCCATGAAGTTCGGCCAGCAGTATCGCATGGTGGAATACACCGAAATGACCAAGGAGCAGTGCACGCGCAAGGCCAAGGACGGCAAGCTGTACTTCCTGTACGGTTCGCCCGCCATCCACGTGTTCGACCGCGCGTTCCTGGAGCGCGAGGCGGGCCGGCCCATGCCGCTCCACCTGGCGTTCAAGAAGATTCCGATGACGGACGACAAGGGGAACGTGGTCAAGCCCACCGAGCCCAACGGCTACAAGTTCGAGAAGTTCATTTTCGACATCCTGCCCAACGCCAAGACGGCGGCGTTTCTGGCGTTCGACCAGAAGGACGAGTTCAGCCCCGTGAAGAACGCGGAAGGCGGCGACTCGCCCGCCACCTGCAAGGCGGACATGCAGGAGAAGTGGGCCAAGGCGTTGGCGGAAGCGGGAGTGCTGGTGCGCAAGGACGTGGCGATCGAGATCGATCCGGCCTACGCGCTCGACGCGGCCGGCATCAAGGAAATCGGTCTTTGCCTGGGAGCCGAGTAAAATGACGACGATACTTTGCGCATTGCTGCTGGCGGCCACCTCCACCCCGACCGGCTTCACCGACAACCTGCCCGAGGCGCTCAAGTCCGCCAAGGCGAACAACAAGAGCGTGTTCATGGTCTGCTCCGGCAGCGACTGGTGCGGCTGGTGCAGGCGGTTGGAGCAGGAGGTGCTCTCCTCCGAAGTCTTCCGCGCCAAGATGGCGGGCGGGTACGAACTCGTCTACATCGACATGCCGCAGGACCGCTCGCTTCTGTCCGATTGGGCGCGCGAACACAACAAACAGGTTTGCGAGGACTACCAGGTGAAGGGCTTTCCTTCCTGCTACATTCTGGACGCGGACGGCAAGGTGATAAGCCGGCTCGGCTACGAGCAGGGCGGGGCGGACAATTACGTCAAGACCATCGATTACCTCAAGGCCAACCAGGCGGACATCGACAAGTACATCATGCCCATCGCTGCCAAGTTCGACACCATCGTTCCCGTGATGAACAAGCTCTACAAGCAGAAGCTCGGCGGGGGGATGACTGCGGTCAAGAAGTACGCCAAGCCCAAGGTGGAAGCCATCTTGAAGGAAATCGACGAGCTCGAGGTTCCCGAAGCGATCGCGCAGGAGAAGGTAAAGCTCCGGGCGTACGCGCAGGAACTCTACGACGCGGTCAAATGAACGACCTCAAGCTCTCGCCGGAGATTTCCGTGCTGCAGGAGGTGTCGCGCACGCTCGTGTCGGAGCGCGACGTGAGGCGGCTTCTGGAAAAGATCATCGCGCTTCTGCACGACCGGATGGGCATGCTTCGGGGTACGATCACGCTCCTCGAGGGCGACGAACTCCGGATCGAGGCCACCACCGACGACCTCAACGCCGAAGAGCGCGCGTTGGGCCGGTACCGGTTGGGCGAGGGCATCACCGGCACGGTGGCGCGCACCGGCCAGGCGGAAGTGGTGCGCGACATCCGCACCGACCATCGCTTCCTCAACCGCACCGGAGCGCGCGACCGGAACGACAATCTTTCGTTCATCTGCGTGCCGCTGGTCCATTTGGGCCAGGTGGTGGGGACGCTGTCGGTGGATCGCGAAAACACCGACGAAAACGCCTCCACGTTGGAAAAGGACGTGGCGCTGTTGGAGATTATCGCCAACATCACGGCCGATGCGGCTGCGGCATGTCTGGCGGAGGTGGAGGAGCGCGCGGCCTTGACGGACGAAAACAAGCGGCTCAAGGAGATTTTGAACGACCGGCCGGGCGAAATCATCGGCAACTGCCGGGAGATGAGGTCGGTGTACGAGCAGGTTCGGCAGGTGGCGCCGTCGGAGGCTACCGTGCTCATCCGGGGCGCTTCGGGCACGGGCAAGGAACTGGTGGCGCGGGCCATCCAGGCGGCTTCGCCCCGGCGCGACAAGCCGTTCGTCACCTTGAACTGCGCGGCCTTGCCGGAGAGTCTCGTCGAGAGCGAACTCTTCGGGCACGAAAAGGGCGCGTTCACCGATGCGTTCGCGCAGCGGATAGGTCGGGCGGAGGCGGCGGACGGAGGGACGCTCTTTCTGGACGAAATCGGCGACCTCTCCATTCCGGTGCAGATCAAGCTTTTGCGGTTCTTGCAGGAGCGCACGTTCAGCCGGGTGGGGTCCAACCGCGAAATCCGTTCCGACGTGAGATTCATCGCGGCCACTTCGCGCAATCTGGAGGAGCTGATGGCGCAGAAGCTGTTCCGCGAGGACCTGTACTACCGGCTTTCGGTTTTTCCGATCACGCTGCCGAAGCTGGCGGACCGGTCGGGCGACGTGGTGCTGCTGGCGGAGGATTTCATCAAGAAGATGAATCTCAAGTACGGCAAAAACGTGAAAGGCATGACCACGCCGGCCGTCAACATGCTGCTCAAGTACGGTTGGCCTGGCAACGTGCGCGAGCTGGAGAATTGCATCGAGCGGGCCGTCCTCACCACGCGCGACGACATGATTCACGGCTACAATCTGCCGCCCCAGTTGCAGGTGCCGGAGTTGGCCGAAGATCCTTTTCCGGTCGCGCGCGGCAAGACGCTGGAGGCGCAATTGGCCGATTTCGAGCGGCAAATCCTGCAAGATGCGGTTTTGCGGCACAAGGGCAACAAGAGCGCGGCCGGGCGGGAGCTGGGGGTTTCGCCCCGGATGATGAATTATCGAATCGGCCGGTTGGGGCTTGATTTTTCCGCCAAAATATGATATAATACTCGCCCATTATGAAAGATCCAGACTCTACTCTCCATCCGCTGGCAGCGGACCTCAACGCCAAATTGGGTCCCGTGGCGGAGTTTCTCTCGGCAACCGGCAAGCGCATGTACTTCCCCTATGGCGGCATCCTGGGACAGGGTGCGGAAGCCAAGGAGTGCGCGCTCAACGCCACCATCGGCATGGCGTTCGAGGATGACAACACTGCGCTCGTGATGGATTCGTTCAAGAAGGCCATCAACCTGGACAAGAAGGCGTATCTGTACGCGGGATCGTTCGGGCTGCAGAATTTGCGCGAGGTGTGGAAGGGTTTGCAGATGCAGAAGAATCCTTCGATGGCCAAGGTGCAGTATTCGCTGCCGATCGTGACGAGCGCCTTGACGCACGGGCTCAGGGTGTGCGCGGAGCTCTTTGCCGATCCCGAGGACGAGCTGGTCATTCCCGATCTCTCCTGGGACAACTACGAACTCATCTTCCGCGACGCGGTAGGCTGCAAGATCCGCAAGTTCAACACCTTCATGCGCACCGGCAAGTTCGACGCCGAGTCGCTCAAGACCGCGTTGCAGTCCAAGGGCGACAAGAAGGTGCTCATCCTCAACTTCCCCAACAACCCCACCGGCTACACCCCCACCGAGGAGGACGCCAAGAACATCGTGGCGGCGGTCAAGACCGCAGTCCGCAAGAACAAGAAGGTGGTGGTGGTGCTGGACGACGCGTACTTCGGGCTCGTTTACGAGCCGGGCGTGCACAAGGAGTCGCTCTTCGCCGATTTCTGCAAGGCGGACGACCGGATCATCGCGGTTAAGCTGGACGGCACCACCAAGGAAGACTACGCGTGGGGACTCAGGATCGGTTTCGCGTCGTTCGGCGGCAAGCTCTTCACCGAGCCGGAACAGTTCAAGGCCATCGAGGCCAAGGCGGCCGGCAACGTGCGTTCGTCCATCTCCAACTGCAGCTCGCTCGGCCAGCACATCGCGCTCAACGCGTATCTGGATCCGCAGTACCAGAAGCAGAAGGACAAGAAGTTCGCCGTGCTGAAGCGTCGTTACGACATGGTGCGCAAGATTTTCAAGGAGCATCCGGAATACACCAAGGTGGCGTTCCGCCCCATGCCGTTCAACTCCGGCTACTTCATGTGCGTCAAGCCCATCGCGGTCGATCCCGAGGCGGTGCGCAAGCTGTTGATCCGCAAGTATTCAACGGGCGTGATCGTCCTTTCGGGGCTCGTGCGCATCAGCTTCTCGACCGTGCCCACCGGCAAGCTCCGCAAGCTGTTCGACAATCTCTACCGGGCCATTTGTGAGTTGCAGACGGCTTGAGGTCGACGCCTGCGCCAAGATAAACCTCACGTTGGAGGTTTACGGACTCAGACCCGACGGCTACCACGCGCTCAGGAGCGTGGTGTTGCCGATTTCGCTCCACGATACGCTATCGATCGAAGAATCGCCCGAACTCGCCACCGACTCCGGCTACCCGGACGATCTCATCCTCAAAGCGGCCCGACTGCTCGCACCGGGTCGCGGGGCGTTCGTGAGGGTCGCCAAGCGGATTCCGGCCGGAGGGGGCCTCGGGGGCGGTAGCGCCGACGCGGCAGCCGCCTTGAGGGGACTCGACCGGTTCTGGAATCTCGGCAAAAGCGAGGCCGAACTGATGGCGATCGCGGCGCAGGTGGGATCGGACGTGCCGGCTTTGCTGTGCGGAAAACCGTGCTGGATGGAGGGTCGGGGCGAAAAGGTGACGCCGCTTTCGCCGCGCGAAATGGAACAGGCGGGGTTGCCGTTCGTACTGGTGGTGGCCCATCCGGGAGTGGCCTCCTCCACTGCGGAAGTTTACCGGAATTGCGATTGCCGCCTTGATTTTCCGTCCGAAAAAGAGTATAATATACATCCAATCAACGATTTGGAGGCGGCGGCAATCCGGCTCCATCCCGAAATCGGCGTGTTGAAGGCGGCGATGGGGGAGGGGGCCATGATGAGCGGAAGCGGGTCGTGCGTTTTCAAAAAGGTGCGGGACGAGGCCGAGGCGGCACGGCTCGCAGGCGAGTTGCGCGCTCGCGGCTATTGGGCGGAAATCGCGCACACCATTGTCCGGTGATGTAATGGCAGCATAGGGGTTTTTGATACCCTTCGAGGTGGTTCGAATCCACCCCGGACAACCAACTGGAAGACACGAAAGGCACAAGATGGACATACCTTACAAGACGTATTTGACCGAGAGCGAGGTCCCGGAGGCGTGGTACAACGTGCGCGCGGACATGAAGGTAAAGCCCTCGCCGCTCTTGAATCCCTGCACGCTCAAGCCGGTGACGGCCGAAGAAGCGTCGCATATCTTTTGCGACGAGCTGGTGAAGCAGGAGATGGACGACACGACGCCTTGGTTCCCGATTCCCAAAGAAATCCGCGATTTCTACCGGATGTTCCGTCCTTCGCCTCTCATCCGCGCCTACTTCCTGGAGCGCGCGCTCGGCACTCCGGCCAAGATCTACTACAAGTTCGAGGGCAACAACACTTCCGGTTCGCACAAGCTCAACAGCGCCATCGCCCAGGCCTACTACGCCAAGGAGCAGGGGCTCAAGGGCGTCACCACCGAAACCGGAGCCGGCCAGTGGGGCACGGCGCTTTCGATGGCGTGCGCGTTCTTCGGGCTGGACTGCAAGGTCTACATGGTCAAGTGCTCCTACGAGCAGAAGCCGTTCCGGCGCGAGGTGATGCGCACTTACGGCGCGCAGGTCACGCCTTCGCCCAGTATGCTCACGGAGGTGGGCCGGCGCATCAACGAAGAGCATCCCGGCACCACCGGATCGCTCGGTTGCGCCATTTCCGAGGCGGTCGAGGACGCCGTCACCCACGAGGGCTACCGTTACGTGCTGGGGTCCGTGCTGGCCCAGGTGCTGCTACACCAGTCCATCATCGGGCTGGAGGCGAAGGCGGCGATGGGAAAGCTGGGTGTCAAGCCGGACGTCATCATCGGCTGCGCGGGCGGCGGATCTAATCTAGGCGGACTTATCGCTCCTTTCATGGGCGAGAAGCTGCGCGGCGAACGGGATTATCGCTTTGTCGCGGTGGAACCCGCCAGCTGTCCTTCGCTCACCCGGGGACGCTACGCCTACGATTTCTGCGACACGGGCAAGGTATGCCCCCTGCAGAAGATGTACACGCTCGGGTGCGACTTCATTCCTTCCGCCAACCACGCGGGCGGACTCCGGTATCACGGCATGAGCGCCACCTTGTCGGAACTCTACGCGCAGGGTCTGATGGAGGCCAAGTCGGTCAAGCAGACGGACGTTTTCGAGGCGGCCACGCTCTTCGCGCGCACCGAGGGGACGCTTCCCGCGCCGGAAAGTTCGCATGCCATCCGCGCCGCCATCGACGAGGCGTTGGAGTGCAAGCGGACGGGCGAGGCGAAGACGATCCTCTTCGGGCTCACCGGCACCGGGTATTTCGATCTCAAGGCGTACGAGTCCTACAACAACGGCACGATGGGCGACTACATCCCCACCGACGCGGATCTCGAAGCGTCCTTCGCCAAACTGCCGAAAGTCGGCTGACCGAGATGTTCCCGCTCCTCAAGTTTTCCGAAGCGGAGGTTCTGGACTACTACGGTCGCGTGACGCCGGAGATGGTGCGCGCGTCGCTGGCCAAGGATCGCCACGACTGGTTCGACCTCCTCAACCTCACGAGCGAGGCCGCCAACGCCTTCAAACCGGAAATGCGCGAAAAGGCGCGCAAGGCCCGCATTCGCTATTACGGCAAGACGGTCAGCGTCTACGCGCCCTTGTACATCGGCAACACCTGCATCAATTCCTGCCGCTATTGCGATTTCCGCGTGCAGCATCAGGGGACGGTGCGGCGCAACCTTTCGATGGACGAGATCCGGCTCGAGGCCGAGGCGATCAAGGCGAGCGGAATCGATTCGCTCCTGATTGTGGCGGGCGAAGACCCCAAGGTCAACACGGTGGAGCATCTGGCGGAAGTGGGGCGCATGCTCAAAAAGATGTTCTCCAACCTTTCGCTGGAGGTGGCGCCGCAGACTTTGGAAGGGTATCGGGAACTGTTCAAGGCCGGCTACGAGGCGCTTACCTGTTTCCAGGAGACGTACGATCCCGTTCGCTACAAGTATTTCCATCCGGCGGGGCCCAAGTCCAATTACGATTTCCGCCTGTGGACGCAACTGCGCGCGGGCCAGGCGGGTTTCCGTCAGCTGGGGTGTGCGTTTCTTTTGGGGCTCAATCCCTGGCGTCCCGAATGCGCGTCGTTGGCGGCGCACGCGTTCTATCTCATGAAGGAATGCTACGAGGCCAAGGTGCAGTTCGCTTTCCCGCGCTTCTGTCCGGTGGAGGGCGGTTTCCAGCCCGAATATCCCGTGAGCGAGGAAGACGTGGATTTGATGATGCTCGCTTTCCGCATCGTTTTTCCGCAATGCTGCATGACCGTATCCACGCGCGAGGCGCCCAAATTCCGCGACTACATCGTGCAGTACGCGGCCGACAACATGTCCGCCGGGAGCAAGGTGACGCCGGGCGGCTATGCGGTGCTCGAGCGGGAGCATGCGCCCGACGTGGCGCAGTTCACGCTGACGGACGGTCGCGCGCCGGCCGAAGTCTACGCCGCCATCAAGGCCAACGGCCAAGAGGTGGTGTTCAAAAACTGGGACAATCGCATTTAGCGGATGTCACAATCTGGTGACAATCGTTCCGGGCGAAATATGATATAATATGGGCATCTTCAACGGAAAACCAGAAAGGAGACAGCCTATGAAGAAACTGATCATGATGGCGGTTGTCGCGCTCGCGGGAGTGGCGATGGCCGAATGCCCGGAGGGTCCCAAGTGCGAGGGTCCACGTCCCGGATGCGAGAGGAAGTGTCGCGGTCCCAAGCCGGTGATGCTGGTGCTCGATCAGGATCTCAGCCCCGAAAAGGTGGAGGCGTACAAGGCGGAAGTGGCTGCGGCGATCGACGAAATCGTCCGCAAGCACCAGGAGTTCGCGGCCAAGTTGCCCGCCCCGCCCCAAGGCGAAGCGTGCGACAAGCGTCCCTGCCCCCCGGCGCCCCGGATCGTGCTGAACGTGGATTTCGGTCGCATGATGGGGCCCAAGGGTCCTCGCGGTCCGCACGGAATGAAGCGCGGTCCCATGTCCGAGTGCGGACGTGGTCCCAAGCCCGGTTGCGAGTGCGGCCCCAAGCCCGAGTGCGGACGCGGCGAATGCCCGCCTCCGCCTCCGCCCGCCCCCGAGGCCGAGGTTGAAGCCGAACCGGCCGAATAATGGCCAAGGAACTTAAATTATTCCTTGCAGCAGTGGGGTTGCCGGCGGCGATCCTGCTGCTGCTCGTTTTGCGGCTGGTGACGTTGGAGCATCGCGCTCCCGCGCCCCGGCCCGAATGTTGTCGGATGGAGATGGCGCCGGAGGGTCGTCATCGTCCGCCGATGCGGGGACGCCGGCCGGGTCCCTGGTCCGAGCGTTACGAGGGCGACCGCTTCCGCTGGATCGTGGCCGGCGTGTTGGGGCTGGCGGCGCTATCGACCGTTTCGGGCGGCTGGGTGCTGATGAAGTCGGCGCGCAAAGCCCGGGAAGAGTCGCGCCAGAAGACCGATTTTCTCTCCAACATCTCCCACGAATTCAAAACGCCCTTGACCACCATCTGCCTTTGCGCGGAACTGGCGCAGGACGAGGGGATTTCGGCCGAGCGTCGTCAAAAGGCGCTCAAGGCCATTGCCAACGAGAGCGAGCGGCTCAAAGCGCTCATCTTGAACGCGCTCGATTTTTCCCGGCTGGAGAAGGGCCGGCGCAGTTTCCGGCTGGAATCGGTCGACTTGGGTCGGCTGGCGCAAGAGGTGGCCGAGTCCATGCGCGAGCGGTTTCCTTTGGGCTTGGAAGTGACGGCAGGCGAATGTCCGGTCCGGTGCGACGATGGCGCGGTCCGGCAGATTTTGGCGTGTCTTTTGGACAATGCCGCCAAGTACGCGGCCAATTCCGGTCCCGTCCGGGTGGAGGTGGAGGGCGGCTCCCTCAAGGTGCGGGACGAGGGGCCGGGGCTTGCTCCGGAGGACTTGAAGCGCGTGTTCGATCGATTCTGGCGCGGCGACAACCGGCTCACGGCCGAAACCGGAGGGTCGGGTTTGGGTCTCAGCATCGCGCGGGAGTTGGCGCGCGGCATGGGCGGCGACTTGACGGTTGCGCGGAACGGCGAAAAGGGTCTCGTGTTCGAGTTCAAGCTATGACCGATATTCTGTTGGCCGAGGACGACCCCGACATTCGCGAATGGGTGGGGGTGGCGTTGGAGCGGGACAACGCTCGCGTCAGGGCGTGCGCCGACGGCGAGGCGGCGCTCGTCGCCTATCGCGAAAAGCATCCCGATCTGATGATTCTCGACGTGATGATGCCGAAGAAGTCGGGGTGGGACGTGCTGTTGGCGATTCGCGAGCACGACCGCCACGTGCCGATCATGATGCTGACGGCCAAGAGTTCCGAGTCCGACAAGGTGCAGGGGCTGGGCATCGGCGCGGACGATTACATGACCAAACCTTTCGGCGTGCGGGAATTGCGTGCGCGGGTGGCGGCGCTGTTGCGGCGCAGCGGGGTCAACATGTCTGGCTCCGGGTCGCGGATGTTCGCGTTTGCGGGCCACAAGGTGGATGCGGACCGGCGCAAGCTGGGCGAAATCGACCTTACCGAACTCGAAACCGACATTCTGCACTTTCTGGCGGCGCATCCGGGCGATGCGGTGTCGCGCGAGAACATGATCGCCGGAATTTGGGGCGCCACCTACGACGGCACCAACCGCACGCTGGACACCCGGATCGCGGGTTTGCGCAAGAAGCTGGGCCCGGCCTTGAGTCGCCACATCGAAACCGTCTACGGCACCGGCTACCGCTATTTGCCGTAAAAGCGGACATTCCGCGATTGCTCGCGAGCTGGATTTGGTCGATTGAGAGGAATTTATTTCCATTCAAGAGGAAATAGTTTCCGGTCAAACGGAAATAATTTCCTCCTATCAACATAAAGAACATATCTTAGAACATAGTTCTCCACCTCCTGTATTGAAGAGGAAGGATTTGATGATGTAGGAGAGGGATGGAAGGGTAAGAATAAGCAGAAAAGTGCTGAATTTTAGCACAAAGTAGCAATTTTGCCCATTTTGGCAAATTGGCAGCGTATCGTTTTTTAGGGTCTGCCAAAACGGTTGCATATTTGCAAGCGCTTATATAGTAAGCGCAAATATGCCAATATGCTTTTGGGGTATTGGTTGAATTCGAGAAGGGGTAGGGGCGAGGGGGGTGGGCACCCCCTAGGGTGTCGCCCCGTATGGCGAGGGGGTGACGCCCTATTGGGCGATAGGGGGAGGGGGTGCGCACCCCCTACGCAGTGGGATTTTTGCAGATTCCGCTGACAAGATTTCGTCCGGAGAAATCGAGATTCCGGCTGGCTAGCAAACGGTTGAGTTCACTTGCACGGTGAATTTCAGTATGGGCTATGGAATGAATCATGTGATGCTTTACGATGTGAATGTGCATTTTTCCTATTGACTTTTGGGGATAAAATATGGTATAATATACACATTCACGCGGTGAATCAGGTGGTTCACATGGCGCGTGAGCATTGATTTTTGACAAAAAGGAGCGAAAGACCATGGCGATGAACAACCAGTTGCTGGCGGTGGTGCAGCACATCGAAAACGAGCGCGGGGTGAGCCGTGAAATCGTGATTACCGCGATCGAGCAGGCCATTCAGCAGGCGGCGCGCAAGAACCACAACGTCACCAACGATCTCCGCGTCAGCATCGACCGCAAGGATCTTTCGCTCCATGTCTACGATACCCTCGTGGCGTCCGACGAAGAGACGGGCCCGGGCTTCATTCCGTTGGCGCGCGCGGTTCGTTTCAATCACGGCAATCCGGTGAAGGAGGGCGACCCCATCGAGATCGAGATGCCGGCTTCCAAGCTGGGACGCATCGCGGCGCAGACTTCGCGCCAGATGATCATGCAGAAGATCCGCGAAGCCGAACGCACCAACACTTTCAGCGAGTATCGCGATCGCGTGGGCGATATCATCAGCGGCACCGTGAGCGCGGTTGTGCGCGGCGACACGTACGTGATGGTGGGCAAGACCGAGATGGTGATGCCGGCGCGCGAACGCATTCCGACCGAGAACTACCAGGTGGGAGATCCCATCCGGGCGCTCGTTTTGAGGGTTGATCCGGAAGCTAAGGGCCCGTCCGTCACTTTGAGCCGCAGCTCCAACAAGTTCCTGGAGGCGCTCTTCCGGCTGGAAGTGAGCGAAATCAGCGACGGCGTGGTGGAAATCATGGGGTCGAGCCGCGATCCGGGCTTCCGGGCCAAGCTGGCGGTGCGGACCGACAACGAGAATATCGATCCGGTAGGCGCGTGCGTGGGTCAGCGCGGCAGCCGGGTGCGGAACGTGGTGAACGAGCTTTCGGGCGAGAAGATCGACATCGTGCGTTGGAACGAGGATATCCGCCAATACGTGCAGCAGGCGTTGGCGCCGGCCAAGTTCGAGTCGATCGAGGTGGACCAGGTGCTGCCCAACACGGTGCATCTGGTGGCGGCCCCCGACCAGTATTCGCTCGCGATCGGCAAGCGCGGACAGAACGTCCGGCTGGCCACGCGGTTGACGGGCTGGCACGTGGAAGTGAAGAAGTCGATGGCCACCGCGAGCTTCGAAGACCAGAAGGCGGAAGCCATCAAGGAACTGGCGGAGACCTTCAGCGTGTCTACGGCGGTGGCCACGCAGATCGCCGATGCGGGCTTCCTCACGGTAGAGGGCATCATTTACGTGGACGAGCCCAGCTTCATCGCGGCGACGGGTCTCGACGAGGTTACGGCCAAGGGCGTCTACGCGGCGGCCGAGGCGGTGCACAAGCTGGTCAGCGGCGAGGAAGCGGCAACGGACAGCGAGGAGGAATAAGGGACTATGCGAGTTTTCGAATTGGCGAGAGAGCTGGGGGTTTCTTCCGGCGACGTGTTGCAGGCGGCCGACCAGGCCGGTTTCGATTTGACTTCGGCCATCAGCAAGGTGTTCGACGCCGACGTGGAGTCGCTTAAAAAGGCGCTTTCGGGCGTGGATCGCGACGCTTTGGCCGCCAAGCGCAAGGCCAAGGCGGACAAGGTGGCGGCTGCGGCCAGGTCGCGCAAGGCGGCCGACGACGAGGCGCTTTCGCGTCGCCAGGAGACGGCCAAGCGCGCCTATGCGAGCCGCAAGGTCTATACGCTCAAGGTGGAAGTGAAGGAAGAGGCTCCCCGGCCGGAAGTGGTGGAACAGCCCGCTCCGGCAGCGGCGCCCCAGCCGGAAGCGCCCAAGACCGAGACCAGGCCGGAAGCCAAGACTCCTCCGCCCAAGCCGGCAGTGGAGCCCAAAGCGCAGCCCAAGGCGGCTCCGGTCAAGCCGGTGGCGTTCGGGTCGGTGGGACTCAATAGCAGCGGCTTCAAACCGCTTCAGCGGACCAAGCCCGCGTCGGGCGGCATTACGATTTCGGTTACGGCCACGCCCAAGCCCAAAGCGCCCAAGGTGCAGGTGACGGTGAGCGAGCCCAAGCCGGGCAAGGGGGCGACGGGTCGGGACCGGGGGGACCGGCGCGACCGGGAGAACACGAAGGGCTTCGACCGCAACCAGCACAAGGCTGCCGCTGCGGCCACGCCTTCGAGTCGCATCAGCGTCAACGAAGAGAGCAAGGAAATCAGCATTCGCGGCGCGGTAGTGGTGAAGGATCTGGCGATCAAGCTGGGCATCAAGCCCAACCGCCTCATCGCCGATCTGATGATGCTCAAGGTTCTCGCCTCCATCAATCAGCGCGTGGAGCCGGACGTGGCCACCAAGGTGGCGGAGAAGTACGGTTTCAAGGTGATCGTGGAACATGCGCGCGACAAGGCCACGGCCAAGCCGGTCCTGAAGGCCATCGACGCGGACGACCTCATTCCGGAAGATCCGCCCGAGACTTTGAAGCCGCGCGCTCCGGTGATCACGTTCCTGGGTCACGTGGACCATGGCAAGACGACGCTCATGGACTGGATCCGCAAGGAGCACGTGGCGGCCGGCGAAGCTGGCGGCATCACCCAGCAGATTTCCGCCTACCAGGTGGACGTGGCCGGGAAGAAGATCACGTTTTTGGATACGCCGGGGCACGCGGCTTTTTCGAGCATGCGGGCCCGGGGTGCGCAGATCACCGACATCGCGGTGCTCATCATAGCGGCCGACGACGGTATCATGCCGCAGACCGAAGAGTGCATCAAGGTGGCGCGGCAGGCGGGCGTGCAGATCATGGTGGCCATCACCAAGTGCGACAAGCCTACGGCCAACGTGGATCGCGTCAAGCAGCAGCTGCAGAAGGCGGGTCTCACGCCGGAAGACTGGGGCGGCGACATCATCTGCTGTCCGGTGTCCGGCATCACGGGCGAGGGCGTGGATTCGCTCCTCGAAAACATCCTCGTGCAGGCGGAAGTGCTGGAACTCATGGCCAACCCCAATCGCCGCGCGAACGGCTACGTGATCGAGTCGGAGCTGCAGCAGGGTTTGGGTCCGTGCGCCACTTTGCTGGTGACGGGCGGCACCTTGAAGGTGGGAGACGCCATCTTGATCGGCGAGCATTTCGGCAAGGTCCGCGCGCTCATCGACGATCACGGACGGCGCATCAAGGAAGCGCCTCCGGCCACGCCAGTCAAGTGCACGGGTCTGAGCGGCGTCCCCGAAGCCGGTAGCGATTTCCGCGTGATGCTGGACGAAAAGCGTGCGCGCACTCTGGCGGAACAGACCGCCCAGGAGAAGAAGGAAGAGGCGCTCGCCAACAACAAGGCGGCCACTTTGGACATGCTGATGTCGCGCATGGCGGCCGAGGGCAAGAAGGAACTTAACGTGGTGGTCAAGTCCGACACGCAAGGTTCGCTGGAGGCAATCGTCCAGGCGCTCGAGCAGATCAAGAGCGAGAAGGTGGGGCTCAACATCATCGGCACCGGCACGGGCAACGTGTCGCTGACGGACGCCAAGAGCGCGGCTGCGGGCAAGGCGATTGTGGTGGGCTTCGACGTGGGCAGCGATTCCGGCGTGCAGCAGCAGGCGCGTCACGACGGCGTGCGCATCAACTGTTTCCGAATCATCTACGAACTCATCGACCACGTGAAGCAGTCGATGATGGACCTCTTGCCGCCCGAATACAAGGAAGTGGTCAAGGGTCACGCGGAGATCAAGGCCATCTACGACATCGGCAAGCTGGGCAAGATCGCCGGTTCGCAGATGCTGGACGGCGTGCTCGTGGCCAAGGAGCGCTATCGCATCTTCCGCAACAAGCAGATGATCTGGGAAGGCCGCGTGCAGACGCTCAGGCACTTCAAGGACGAGGTCAAGGAAGTCACCGGCCAGCAGGAGTGCGGCATTTGCTTCCAGGATTACGAAGAGTTCAAGACGGGCGACACGGTAGAGTGCTACGTCCTCGAGGAACTCCCGAGGAGTCTCTGATGGCGGTAGACCGGCTCGAGCGGATCAACAGTCTCCTCAAGCGGGTGATCGCCGAGGGGATGTTCACCGTGATGCAGGGCGACTCGGTGCCGCCCGGCTTCATCACGGTGACCGGAGTCAAGTGCGGCAAGGATCTGCGCGACGCGACAGTGGGGATTTCCGTTTTCGGGGACGACGCGCTCAAGGAAACGGCCATCCAGCACCTCCGGCACAACGCCCGGAAGTTCCAGGCGCTCGTCAACAAGGAAGTGCGGCTCAAATTCACGCCGCGCCTGTTGTTCCAGCTCGACCGTTCGCTCGAAAAGGGCGACGAGGTGTTGGCGATACTGAACAATCTCGATGGCCAACCTGACGCAACTTAGGGAGCTGGAGCGGCTGGACGGATTTCTGCTGGTGGACAAGCCGGCCGGAATCGCGTTTTCGTCGGTGCTGAAAGCGGTCAAGCGCAAGTTCAATCTCGTCAAGGTGGGACATGGCGGAAGCCTGGACGCGATGGCGAGCGGACTTATGGTGGTGCTGGTGGGCGACGCCAACAAGTTCACGGAACGCGTGATGGGCGAGGATAGGACGTACGAGGGGAGACTCCGGTTGGGGCTCAAGACGAATACGGGCGACATTTACGGCCAGGAAGTGCCTGGGGCGGTTCCGGCCAGCGAGTTCCATCCCGACCTTAAGGAGTTCAAGGGCGATATTTTCCAATGCGAACCGCGTTTCTGTAGCGTGCGCCGGGAGGGTTCGGCCGGATACGAAGTGGCGGACACGGGCGAGCACGAGCAGTTCATGGCGCACGTCTACCGGTTGGAAATGGAGGGCGTCGCGTTCCGCATCAAGTGCACCGCCAAGACGATAGTTAGGGCGATCGCGGACGAAATGGGGGCGGCGTTGGAGAGCCTCCGGCGAACGGAAATCGGCAAATTCAAGGTGGAAGACGCCATACCTTTCAGTCGGCTGCTGGAATTGGAATTGAAGGATTTTCCGTCATGGGTGATGCCGCTCAAGGTAGCCTTGCGATAGGCTTTTTCGACGGCGTACACAAGGGACACCAGGCCATTCTCCGCCAAGCGGAAACGGTCATGACGTTCCGGAACCATCCGCTGTCGACGATCGCACCCGAAAAAACTCCCGAATTTATCATGACCCCGGAAGCGCGGCTGGGGCGGCTCGCGGCAAGCGGGAAGAAGCTCATCGTCCTCGATTTCGACGCGAAGCTGGCCGCGATGACACCGGAAGAGTTTACGGAGCGATATCTCAGACCGTTGGGAGTCAAGCGGGTATATGCCGGAGAAAACTGGCGCTTCGGGAAGGGCGGCAAGGGCGATATCGGTTGGCTCAAGCAGGCCGGATACGCGGCAGAGACCGTTCCCTACGAGACGTATCAAGGCGAGAAGATTTCCTCTACCCGCATCCGGCAGGCGCTAAGGCAAGGCGACATGCAGGGGGCGGCGAAAATGCTGGGACGCGTCTGGCGGTTTTCGGGCCGGGTGGCGAAGGGCAAGGGCGAGGGACGGAAACTCGGCTTCCCAACCGTCAATTTGCGTCCGGACGAGGGCCTCGTCAAGGTGCCGCATGGCGTTTACGAGGTACGTATGGGGGGAGCGAGAGGCGTGGCCAATTATGGCGTGGCGCCAACTTTCGGGGAGCAGGCTTGGGATGGAGCAGTGTGCGAGGTGCATCTGCTGGAGCCGGGCGCGGAGATTCAAGACCGGTGCGAGGTAGAAATGGTGCGCTTCATCCGGCCCGAACGCAAATTCGACTCGACCGAAGCACTCAAAGCGCAGATAAGGAGGGATGTGGATGGGATTCTTCAAAGCGTATGACATGCGCGGAACGTTCGGCAAGGATTTCGACCTCGATACCGTCCGCAAGGTGGGCGAGGCGCTGCCGAAGGTGCTGAACGCTAGGAAGTGGCTGGTGGGTCGCGATTGCCGGCTCACTTCGCCGGCCGTGCACGAGGCGCTAGTAAAGGGGCTCAAAGAGAGCGGGGCCGAAGTGAGCGATTTGGGGCTCTGCACCACGCCGATGGTCTATTATTTCACGGCCGAAGACGGTTTTGACGCGTCGGTGATGATCACCGCGTCGCACAATCCGCCTTCCGACAACGGGCTCAAGGTGTCCGTCAAGACGGCATTGCCGGTGGGCTACAAGGACGGACTCGACAAAGTGGAGGCGATCGTCAATGGACTATCTTGAGCGCTATCTCGCTTTCATGCGGTCCCAGTTGGGCGACTTGACGGGACTTAAGTTCGGACTCGACGCCAGCAACGGCATGGCGTCGCTCTTGGTGCGCAAGCTTTTCCCGCAAGCGACCATCATCAACGACGAAATGGACGGCAGTTTTCCCGCGCACAGCCCCAATCCGCTCGATCCCGCAGCGAGGCGGCAGATGTCGGAATTGGTGCGCCTGGATGGACTGGATTTGGGCGTCATATTCGACGGGGACGCCGATCGCTGCATGGTGGTGGACGAAAAGGGCGATTTCGTCCAGCCCGATTACCTCATCCCGTTGGTGGTGCCGGTGAAGGGCGAGAAGGTGATTCACGACGTGCGGACGAGCAGGGGAGTCATCGAATATATTCGCGAGCAGGGGGGCGAACCGGTGATGGTGCCGGTAGGACACGCCTTCGCCAAGCCGATTTTGCGCAAGATCTGGTCGATCGGGGGCGGGGAACTGGCCGGGCACTACTATTTCCGCGATTTTCACGGGTGCGACTCGGGACTGCTGGCGGCCATCCGCATTCTGGGCGAGGCTGTCAAAGCCAGGCGCGAGGGGATGGTTTTTTCGCAGCTGATGGCGCCGATCGCCACGCGCTACGCCAATTCCGGCGAGCTCAACTACCGGGTGGAGGACAAGGACGACGCGATGGAACGCATCCGGGAGTGGTTCGGGGGCGAAGTGAACGATCTGGACGGCTACCGGATGGAGAAGCCGGAGGGGTGGATGTCGGTCCGGAAGTCCAACACCGAGCCGTATTTGCGGCTCTTGGTGGAGGCCCAAAGCGAAGCTTTGATGCGCGAATGGATTCGGGGCGCGGAAAAGATCATCCATGAAAGTTGACTTTCACCTCCATTCGTCCTTTTCCGACGGCACCTTCACGCCCGAGGAAATCGCCCGCAAGGCGGAAGCGATCGGGATGCGCCACTATATCATCACCGATCACGACAACGTGGATGCCGGTTCCAACGGGATAGAACTCGCGGTAGATCCGGGCGAGGGGTTGGACCAGTTCCATCTTCTGGGGCTGGGGATCGATCCCAATAGCGCGGAACTTAAAAACTTCCTGCGCGATATTCTCTCGGGCCGGAACGAGCGAAACAAGCGGATAATCGAGCGGTTTGCGCGCTTGGGTATCGAAATCCCCGCCGACGAGATTGCCGGCTATGCGCACGGGGAGGTGTTGGCGAGACCGCATTTCGCGCGTTGGCTGATGGACAAGGGGTATGTGAAGAGCATCCCCGAGGCGTTCGAGCGCTACCTCATGAAGAATTCGCCGGCCGCGACGAGCTGTTTCGTGGAGCGGTACCAGCCTTCGCAGGAGGAGGCCATCCGGGTGGTGCACGCGGCAGGGGGTTTGGCGATCATGGCGCACCCCCGATACTGGTCTTTCCAGTGGAAAACGACCGGAGTCGATTTTCGACGCGTGGAGCGCAATCTGGGGCCGCTGAAGGAGATGGGGCTGGACGGACTCGAGGCGCTGTACGAGGCCAACACCCCGGAGATGAACGTGGAATTTACGCGCATGGCGGACCGTTTGGGGCTGGTAAAATCGGCCGGAAGCGACTTTCACGGCGACAACAAGCCCCACATCGCGTTGGGGATGGATGTATCGGAAAGTTTTATTTCCCCTTTACTTGAGCGGCTATTTATGATATAATATAGCATAACCATTTAAAATAGGAACAACCGAAAATGAATACAGTGCTGGTGGGTGCCCAATGGGGCGATGAAGGCAAGGGCAAGGTCATCGACTTCCTGACGGAAGAGTCGGACGTGGTGGTGCGCTTCCAAGGCGGCTCCAACGCCGGCCACACCGTAGTGGTGGGCGACAATAAGTATGTGCTGCATCTGGTGCCGTCGGGCGTGTTGCACGAGGGCAAGCATTGCATCATCGGCAACGGCGTGGTGATGGATCCGTTCGATCTCATGAAGGAGCTCGAGCAGGTCAAGAGCTGGGGCTTCGAGCTGCAGGGTCGCTTCCACATCTCCGAGCGCGCGCAAATGGTGATGCAGTGGCACCGGGCTTTGGACCGGGCCGACGAGGCGGCCAGGCCCGAGGGCAAGAAGATCGGCACCACCGGACGCGGAATCGGTCCGGCCTACGCCGACAAGGTGGGTCGCAGCGGCATGCGCGTGGGCGACATCCTCAAGCCCAACTTCGAAGATCTCATTCGCGAGCACGTGGAGGAGGCCAACCGCAAGCTCAAGGCGCTCAACGCCCAGCCGCTCGATCCGGACGAGATGGTCAAGCTGTATCTGCCGGTCAAGCCCGCCTTGATGCCGTACGTGACGGATACCATCCAGTTCATCCACGAACAGCTGGAGTCGGACAAGTCCATTCTCTTCGAGGGGGCGCAGGCCACCATGCTCGATATCGATTTCGGCACGTATCCTTTCGTGACGAGCTCCAATCCCACTGCGGGCGGCGCCTGCACGGGGTCGGGCGTGAGTCCCCGGTGCATCGACCGGGTGATCGGCGTCCTCAAGCTCTACACGACGCGAGTGGGCGAGGGTCCGTTCCCCACCGAACTGTCCGACGCGGACGGCGAGACTTTGCGTCAGCGGGGCGGCGAGTATGGCGCCACCACCGGACGGCCTCGTCGTTGCGGCTGGTTCGACGCGTGCGTGGCGCGTTTCGCGCGGCGCATCAACGGCATCGACTACTGGGCCATGACCAAGCTGGACGTGCTGGACACGTTCCCGGTGGTCAAGATCTGCACGGGGTATCGCCGGCCCGACGGTTTCGTGTACCAGACTTTCCCGATGGACCTCGACGCGCTCGCCACGTGCGAACCCATCTACGAGGAACTGCCCGGCTGGCAGTGCGAGACGAGCCACATCACCGACTATTCGGAGCTGCCCGAGAACGCCAAGAAGTACATCGAGCGCATTCTCGAAATCTGCGGAGGCAAGCTGGGCGTGCTTTCGGTGGGCCCTGCGCGCGAAACCACGCTCCGGATCAACATTTGATGGAGCACCTGGCGGTCATAATGGACGGCAACGGCAGATGGGCCGAAAAGCGCCATCTGCCGCGCATCATGGGCCACCGGGCCGGGGCGGAGGCGCTCGACCGGTGCATGCATTACTGCAAGGCGGCCGGCATCCGGTATCTCACCGTCTACGCGTTCAGCACGGAAAACTGGAAGCGGTCGGAAGAGGAAGTGTCGGGGCTCATGAAGCTCCTGTCCGGCTTCGTCCATTCCAAGGAGAAGGAGCTGCTCGCGGAAGGGGTGCGCTTCAGGGTGATCGGCCGGCGCAGCGACTTGAGCGAAAAACTGCAGGCGGAAATCGCGGCGTTGGAGGAAAAGACGAAGGCCGGAGATTTCACGCTGATCGTGGCGCTGTCGTATGGCGGCAGGGACGAGATAGTGCGCGCGGCCATGAAGTTCCGGGGCGGCACGGAGGAGGACTTCGCCAACTGCCTCGACACGGCCGGATTGCCCGATCCGGATCTGGTGATCCGCACGTCCGGCGAGCAGCGCATCAGCAATTTTCTTTTGTGGCAGAGCGCCTACAGCGAGTATTATTTCACCGAAACCCTTTGGCCCGATTTCGACCAGGCCGAATTCGACCGGGCGCTGGCCTCGTACGCCAAGCGGGAACGCAGAATGGGAGGGAGACTGACAAAATGAATCCGGTAGCCAAACGTACATTGACGGGACTCTTGGTCGGCGCGATTGTGATTTGCGCCATTCTCTTCACTCCGCCCAAAGCGGTAGTGCCGGTGATCGCCGGACTGATCGCGCTGTCGATCATGGAGTATCTGCTGCTACTCAAGAAGAAATTCGACCGGCCCGTTCCGGCGGCGCTGTTGGCGTTGGTGGCAGGAGTGGCGCTCATCTTCGCCGGCTTCTCCATGTTGGCGGCGACAGTGGACAAATTCGGCAACGTGATGCTCCTTTACGTGATCGCCATCGTCAAGTTTTCCGACGTGGGCGGATTCGCTTTCGGGCTCACTTCCGCCAAGTGCATGAAGGGCGGCAACCACAAGATGTGTCCGGGGATTTCGCCCAACAAGAGCTGGGAGGGCATGGCCGGGTCGATCTTCCTCTCGTCGCTCGTTTCGTGCTGCTTCATTCCCGCTACCCATTTCGCTCCCGCCAAGGCGATCGCGTTCGGCGTGGCGGCGGCAGTGCTGGGCTCTTTGGGCGACTTGATCGAGTCCAAGTTCAAACGTTGGATCGGAGTCAAGGACTCCTCCTCCATGAAAATCACCAACGGCATGGGCGGCTTCCTGGACATGTTCGATTCGCTCCTCGTGGCTCCGGCCGTCCTTTACTTCTTCATTTGATGGAAAACCGAGTCAAAGCCTGGACCGAACTGGTGCTGTTGCGCCTTGCCGCGATAGCCACCGACCTCGCCATCGTGGCGGTAGCGTATCTGACGGCGTTCCTGCTGCGCATGAACTTCCTGGCGCCGCAATGGGGCTGGAAGGCGGTAGGGAGTTGTTTCGCGACAGTGGCGGCGGTGCATCTGGCCATGTTGATGCTGTTCGGCGCCTATAACCGCTCCTGGCGGCAGATGCGCCTGACGCAAGTTCCGCGCTATCTTCTGGCGGCGCTATCGACCATCGCGGTGCTGGTGGCCTTGCGCTACTGGATGGAGAGCATGGACTACGCCTATCTGCGTCCGCCCTACACGGTAGCGGGCATGACGGCGATTTTCGCTTCGGCCGGGATGATCGCGGTGCGTTTCGCCTGGAAGCATTACTGGCTGGAGCGGCAGCGCGAGTCGGGGCTCCTGGAGCGCACCGAGCGGCGTTTCGACAACTCGCCGGCGGCCCGGTTTTTGCTGGGCAAGTGCGTGATGGTCACCGGCGCGGGCGGGAGCATCGGGTCCGAAATCGTCCGGCAGGTGGCGTTTGCGGGTGCGGCCAAGGTGATTTTGGTGGAGCGAGGCGAGAACGCGCTGTATGAAATCGATCGCAAGATGGCGGCGCTTTGCGCCAACGTGGAATTCGTGCCGGTGATGGCCGATTGCGGCGACGAGGATAAGATGTCGGCTATTTTCGAGGAGTACGCGCCCCGGGTGGTGTTGCACGCGGCAGCCTACAAGCACGTGCCGATGGTGGAGAAGAATCCCGAGGCTGGCTATCTCAACAACACGCAGGCCACCATCACTTTGGCGGGACTCGCGGCGCAGCACGGGGTGGAGCGTTTCGTGATGATCAGCACCGACAAGGCCGTCAATCCCGTGTCCGTGATGGGCAAGACCAAGCAGGCGGCCGAACGCGCGCTCATGAATTTCAACCGGGAGGGCGGCACGTCGTTCGCGGCAGTGCGCTTCGGCAACGTGCTCGGGTCTTCTGGTTCGGTGGTGCCGCTGTTCAAGGAGCAGATCGCCAAGGGCGGACCTGTGACCGTCACCCATCCCGACATGCAGCGCTATTTCATGACGGTAGACGAGGCGGTGTCGCTGGTGCTGCAGGCCGCGAGCCGGTCCGAGCGCGCCATCTACACGCTCGACATGGGGCGGCCCGTCAAAATCGTGGATCTGGCCGAAAGCATGATCCGCCAGGCGGGATATCTGCCCTACGTGGACATCCCGATCGTCTTCACCGGCATCCGGCCCGGCGAAAAGCTTTTCGAGGAACTGGACATTTCCGAAAAGTCCTGCTACAAAACGGACATGGTCAAGATCTACATCACCAAGTAGGTTGCCGATGACGGATTTCGCCCAGCTCCTGAATCCCGAACAGTTCGCGGCAGCTACCGCCGGCGAGGGTCCTTTGCTGGTGCTGGCGGCTGCGGGCACGGGCAAGACGCGCACTTTGGTGCATCGGGTGGCGTATTTGATCGAGCAGGGGGAGGATCCTTCGCGGATATTGCTCCTCACCTTCACCAATCGCGCCGCCCGGGAAATGCGCGAGCGCGCCCAAAAGCTTTGCGGCGACGCCGTGAGCGCCATCTGGTCGGGTACGTTCCATTCCATCTGCGCCCGGCTGCTCAGGCGATATGGCGGGAAAA
Organism: Kiritimatiellia bacterium; assembly: GCA_017542055.1. GTDB lineage: Bacteria > Verrucomicrobiota > Kiritimatiellia > RFP12 > UBA1067 > UBA1067. Next base: position 24,422 of record JAFXXW010000030.1, on the reverse strand, counting down.
TCGGGTTCCAGCCCGACTTCCAGATTCTGGACGAGGACGACCAGAAAAAGCTGATCGGAGAAATCATCAAGTCGTCGGTGCCCAACCCCAAGGAATTCCCCAAGAAGGAGATTATCGCCAAGATCATCAGCGAGTCGGCCAACGAGGGCAAGCGCGTGGAGGACATCGCATCTAGGTGGCAAACGAAGACGGGCGGCATCGACCCCGAAGCCATCGGGAGCATCGCCGGCAAGTATCGGGCGCGCAAGCTCGAGTTGGGCGCGATGGATTTCGACGATCTATTGGTTTACGGGCTCAAGCTCCTCAAGACGCAGCAGGGGGTGCGCGAACTGTTGCAGGAGCATTTCCGGCACGTGCTGGTGGACGAATACCAGGACACCAACGGACTGCAGGCGGAGTTTACCGACATTTTGGCCGAAAAGTGGCGCAACATCATGGCGGTAGGGGACGATTTCCAGTGCATCTACACTTGGCGCGGCGCGCAGATCGAGAATATCATGGATTTCCCCCGGCGCTGGCAGGGTTGCCGCATCATCAAACTGGAGCGCAACTACCGGTCGGTACCGGGCATCCTGGACGTGGCCAACGTGGTGATGAAGGATGCGCCCGGCCAGTTCGAAAAGCGGCTCAGGGCGTTTAGACCGAAGTCCGGCGACAAGCCCTGGAAGTGCGTCTGCTACGACGGCAAGGCCCAGGCGCAGGAGATTCTGCGGCTCGTCCGGGAATTCCTCGATCTGGGTTATCGCTACAACGACATGGCGGTGCTCTATCGCAGCCATTTCCATTCAATCGACGTACAGATGGCGTTTGCGCGGTTGCACGTGCCGCATCGCATCACCAGCGGCGTGGGCGTGTTCGAGCAGCTCCATACCAAAGACGTCCTCGCCTATCTGCGACTCCTCGTAAATCCGCGCGACGAACTCAGCTTCATGCGGCTCATGGGGATGCTGCCGGGCGTGGGGGAGAAGTCCGCCAAGAAATATTGGGACAAGCTGGGCGGCATGTTCGACGGACGCCGCCAGTCCGACCGCGATTCGCTCGCGGGTATTCTGGGCACCAAGGCCAAGCCGGTCTGGGAGCAGATCGCGAGCGCCTTTGCCCGCGCCGGGGACCATCTGGAGCGGGGCGAAACGGGTAAGGCGGTAGAGGATTTCTGCGAATATTTCTATGCCAATCACCTTCACCGGGAGTTCGAAGGCGAGGAGGCCGACGACCGGCTGGACGACATCAAGGAGCTGGCTGCGCAAATCGCGGCTTCGGACACGGGTCTCGAGGGTTTTCTGACCGACGTGGCGCTCATGACCAATCTGGATATGCGGCGCAACGATCCCGAGGCCGACCGGGTCACGCTTTCCACCGTCCATCAGGCCAAGGGAATGGAGTGGCCGGTGGTGTTCGTGCCATGGCTCACGGAAAGCATGTTCCCCAGCCAGAAGGCGGCCGAGGAAGGGCGCATGGACGAGGAGCGGAGGCTTTTCTACGTGGCGGTGACGCGAGCCAAGGATCATCTCTATCTCTTTTCGCCCACCATCCGCAAGAACCCCGATGGCGGCATGTATCCGGTCAACCCCAGCATGTTCGCGACGGAAATACCCGATTCGCTCGTCAATCGCCGGCGCGTACAGATGTCGAGCATGGACTATGCGGGAGGTGGCGGGTTGCGCGGCTATTCGCGTCCCTCGCGCCCTCCGGCGCAACCGCTATGGAAAGTAACATGGAGACGCTGATCCGACCTGCCACGCTCGCGGATGCGGAACGCATTTTCGCGCTTGTCCATCTCAATCGCGACCAGCTGGTGCCGCGTTCGATCGGCGATATCGTGCAGAATATCGATCGCTTTTTCGTGGCCGAGGCGGAGGGCGAGATGATCGGTTGCGTGTCTTATGTCATCCATCCCGAACTGGGCGACTGGACCAAGGCAATGGTGGAAATCCAGTCGCTGGCGGTCAAAAGCGCGTTCCGGCGACAAGGCGCGGGCTGCCGGCTGGTGGAGGAGGTGGCGCGGAAGGTTTCCGCGTTCCGTCCGTGCGAACTGGTGGTGCTCACCTTCGCGCCGGAGTTTTTCCGCTCGCTCGGTTTCCGGGAGATACCCAAAACCGAAGTCATGCACAAGCTTTACACCGGTTGCGTCAATTGCACCAAGCATACCGATCCTTTCACCTGTCCCGAAATAGCGATGAAGCGATGAAAATAGGCAAAATCCACTTTAGCGTCAATCTCAAGAAGGCCGACGCCCTCGCCAAGAAGGAGCTGCTGGCCGCCAAAGCCGCGCAGTACGGCATCAAGGAATGCATGGGCTACGACGCCGACGCCATCGTGGCTTTGGGGGGCGACGGCACCATTCTGCGCGCCATCCACGAATATCCGGGCGTGCCGGTGCTGGGGCTCAATCTCGGCACCTTGGGCTATCTTTCCAGCGTGGAAGAGAAAGATTTCGAACTTGCCATCGAGGCGTTGGCGGCCGGACGCTTCCGCGTGTCCCAGCGCGCCGTCGTGTCCGTCGGCAAGGTTGGCGTTGTGGGTCCCATGATCACCGCTTTGAACGATGTGGTGATCGCGCGCGAAATAAGCGGTCACGCCGCTGTTCTCGATCTGCAGGTCAACGGCAAGCTGTTTACCCGCTACATGTGCGACGGACTCATTCTGGCCACGCCTACCGGTTCTACCGCCTATTCGTTGTCGGCCGGGGGTCCGGTGGTGATGCCCGAGTCCGGCGTGATCGTCATCACCCCCATGAATCCGCATACGCTTGGGGTGAGGCCGGTCGTGTTTTCCGACCGGCAGAAATTCGCCATCACCAGTTGTCAGCGCTCGAACGGTCGGGCGGAAAAGATCAACGTCTATGCCGACGGCGAGCTCGTGTTTTCGCTGGACGGCAACGAGACGGCGGAGGTGGTGCGCTCCAGCCAGAACGCGCTCGTGGTGGAGCTGGAAGGCTACGATCCGTGCGACGTGATGTGCCGTAAAATCGGCTGGCGGGGGACCGGTTCGCTATGACGATCGACGAACTCAACGAACAGGTGCTGGGCGGCGAATTCGACGAATTCGTCCGGGTGTGCGAGGCGAGGCAGTGCAAGGAAATCGCCGCCATCGCCGATACGATTTGCGCCAAGCGCGGAATCCGGTTGGTGTTGTTGGCCGGGTGCTCTTCGGCCGGCAAAACCACTACCGCCAAGCGGCTTTGCACGCAGCTTAGGGTCAACGGGGTCTACGCGCTCCATCTTTCCACCGACGACTATTTCAAAGGCGATCCCTACTACCCCAAGAATCCCGACGGCTCGCTCGACTACGAGCATGTGGACTGCGTGGACCGCGTCAAGCTCGCGGCCGACTTGAACGCGCTGCTCGAGGGCCGGACGATAGTGGCGCATCGTTTCGATTTCATCAAAAAGGAGCCTTATGAAGACATCTCCTTTGCGCGTCGCCTGCCCGGGAACGGGGTGATCGTGCTCGAAGGCATCCACTCGCTGAATCCGCTCCTCACCGAGCTCGTGCCGGAAGAAGTGAAGTATCGCATTTTCGTGGAGCCGACGAGCAAACTGGAGGTGTTCGCCTTCACTCGGCTCAAGTCGGCGGAGAACCGTTTCTACCGGCGAATTGTGCGCGACAACCAGTTCCGCAAGACCCATCCTACGGAAACGCTGCGCATCTGGCCGTTCGTGCGGGAAGGCGAAAAGAAGTGGATCGAACCTTTCCGGTCCCGCGCCGATGTGGAGTTCGATTCTTCGCTCGACTACGAAATGGCCGTGTTGAAACCGTATATCCTGGGTCTTCTGGAAATGGTGCGGTTGCGCCAGCCGGAGAATTTCCCGATCATCTATTCCTGCGAGTTCTTCCGGCTGATCGAGTCGGCTTCGCCCAACGCCGTTCCGGGCGACAGCATCTTGCGCGAGACTATCGGTGGCAGCCAGCTCGTTTATTAAGATTTTGGCCCCGCTCAGGGGCGTGACCATCCGCACGTTCCGGCGCGTGTTCGCCCCGGCCATCGCCGAGTCGGGCTTTACCGAGGCCATCACGCCGTTCGTTTCCGCCATGCCTGGCGTGGATCCGCTCAAGGACCGCGAAGTTTCCGGATTCGAGCCGGGCGTAACGGTGCAGTTCATCGGCAAGGATCCGGCCGCGCTCGAATACTGTCTCGAGCGAATCAAAAGCATCGGCTATCGTACGGCCGACCTCAATTGCGGCTGTCCGTTTCCGATGGTGCGCAACAAAGGGCGGGGAAGCGGACTTTTGCGCACGCCGGACGTGCTCGGGCGCATGCTGGAGTCGGGTTGCCGGGTGATGGGGCCGGGCAACTTTTCCGTCAAGGCGCGCCTGGGCGTGGAGCAAAACGACGAGCTCCTCCGGCTAATGCCGCTTTTGAATTCGTTCCCGCTCAGGTTCCTTACCGTTCATCCGCGCACCGCCAAAGCCATGTACGAAGGCGAGTGCGACATGGCCGCTTTCGATCGCATCCGCGAGGCGGCGACAATCCCTTTGATCTGCAACGGCCCAGGCGGCCAGATGATCGGGCGTCCCTTTGTCCGTTCGTTGGGCGAGCGGGCGGATATCATGGAGTTGCTGGCGCGCTACGTGGAGGAAAGTCGCGCCGAACTTTGCGGCGAAAAACCGGTGTTGGGTCGACTCAAGGAGTTGCTTTCCTACTGGCGGGAGATTCCTTATTGGTCGCGTCGCTGGAATCTCGTCAAGATTTCCCGGTCTCTCGCCGAGCTGAAGCTGGCGTTGGCTTGATCGGACCGCACGCGCAGTCCGATGACCCGAAAAGTGGCAACTTTCGCTTGCAATTCCGTCGGGAATATGATATAATATACCTGTCATGAATAAAAGAATGCTTTTGGCGCTGGGTCTGGCGCCGGTGCTGTCGGGGTGTCTGGGGTCTGCGCCCAAGCCGGCCGTGAACTGGACTATGGAGTTCGAACGTCCGGCGATCGCTTCGCCGGTGGGGGAGGTTTTGACGTTGGGCCCGGTGCGGCTGGCGCAAGTCAACGTGCGCGCGCCTTACAACGGAGCTAGGCTGGCGGTGCTCCGTGCCGACGGATCGGTTGCGTTCGACAACTACAACCAGTTCGCCGCGCCGCCGCCCCAGTTGGTGCGCAACGCGGTGGAGGACGCGTTGGAGTGCAGCGGACGGTTTCCTGGCGTGATCAACGCGGGATCGTCCGTATCCACGCCGTATGTTGTCGAAGCTGCGGTCACGCGTTTGGCGCTTGACTGCCGGCGCGAAGGTCGGCGCGAGGCGGTGGCGGAGGTGGAACTCATGTTGATTTGCGACCATAAGCGGGTTTCCGTTGCGCGGGCCGGGAGGTCGGTGCCGGTGACCGGTGGCAATTTCACCGAGGCGTTTTCCGAGGCGTTGGGCGCGGCCACGACCGACGCCATCCGCCAGCTCAAGAACGACTGATGGCGCTTTTCGACAGTATCGGACGGCGATGGGTGACGCTCCTCAAAGGGCTGCACGAGAATCTGTCGTTTCTGGGCGAGACGGTGACGGAATTCGCGGGAATGCTTATCCGGCCGGGACGTTTCCGGTTGGGCGATGCGGCGCTGGCGTTCGAGCGCGCGGCTTTCGACGGGTTGCCAATTTGCGCGGGAATCGGTTTTCTGCTTGGCGTAATTTTGTCGTTCCAATCGGCGGCGGCGCTGCAGAGTTTCGGGGTGGAGATTTACGTTTCGGACATGATAACGATCGCGCTCTTCCGCGAGCTGGGTCCGTTGGTGACGGCCATCATTCTGGCGGGGCGTTCGGGGTCGGCTTTCGCGGCGGAAATCGGCACCATGAAAGTGGACGAGGAACTGGACGCGCTGACGACGATGGGCTTGCCGCCGGTGCGCTTTCTCGTGATGCCGCGCGTGGCGGCGGCGGTGCTGGCGATGCCGGTGCTGACCATTTTCGCGGAACTGGCGGGACTGGTGGGCGGAGCGATCGTGCTGGAGCTCATGAACGTGCCCAACGCCGTGTTCTGGCGTCACGTGGCGTCTACGGCCGACATGTTCATGATCGTGTTCGGACTCGGCAAGGCGTGTCTCTTCGGTCTTCTGGTGGGTTTGGTGGGCTGCTCGGCCGGAATGCGCACCCAGAACACGGCCGACGGCGTGGGTCGCGCGGTCACCTCGGCGGTGGTGGGCGGAATCGTGTCCATCGCGTTGGCGGACGGAATTTTGGCGGTGATGTGTTACGCATGGAACCTGTAATCGAGCTGGAGAATGTGGATGCCGGCTATCCCGGCGCCATCGTGCTGAAGGACGTTTCGTTCGACGTCCGGAAGGGCGAGGTGTTTGCGCTTTTGGGCACGTCCGGGTGCGGCAAGTCCACGATCATGAAGCACATGATCGGGCTCAATCCGGTGTTGGGCGGCAAGCTCAAGGTGTGCGGGGAGGAATGGTCTGACCGGACGCGCCAGGGGCTCTGCCGGAAGATCGGCGTCATGTACCAGTCGGGCGCGCTTTTCGGCGGGATGACGTGTCTCGAGAACGTGCTTTTGCCGTTGGAGGAGTTTTCGGGCCTGAAGCGCAAAGCGCGGCGGGAGCGCGCGATGAAACTGCTCGCGGACGTGGAACTGCAGGACGCGGCCGGCAAGCTGCCGTCCGAAATTTCCGGAGGCATGCGCAAGCGGGTGGCGATCGCGCGGGCGATGGCGCTGGAGCCGGAGGTGCTATTTCTGGACGAGCCGTCCGCCGGACTCGACCCGGTCACTTCCGCTTCGCTGGACCGTCTCATCCTCAAGCTCAAGGCCGAGCAGGGCATGACGTTCGTGGTGGTTACGCACGAACTGCCGAGCATTTTCAAGATCGCCGACCGGTGCGCCATGTTCGAAAAGTCGCGTCAGGCGATGATCGCGCTGGGTACGCCGGCGGAACTCGAGGCAACATCGGACGACCCGTTCGTTCGCGATTTCTTTACACGGGGAGAAAGCCATGTCTAGCGAAAACCACGCCAGCTACGCCAAAATCGGATTTGCGGTATTTGCCGGGACGTTGGCCATAGCCGCCGCGCTGACGTATCTGGCGGGTGTGGGCGACGCCGACCAGGAAGTGATGGTGGAGAGCTATTTCGATACTTCGGTGAGCGGGCTGTCGGTGGGCAGCAGCGTGGATTTTCGCGGCGTGAAGGTGGGCGAGGTGCGCGACATCGATTTTGCGGCGTCGCTTTATCCGGGCAGCGAAATCGACACGTCCACGCTCCAGCGGATAGTGGTGACGATGGCGTTGGACCGTCGCAAGTTCAAGGCGGCCGACGGCTACAGCGCGGAGATGATTGTCAAGGAGTACGTGGCGCACGGTCTGCACGCCACCATTTCAACCAGCGGCATCACGGGGCTGAGTCACATCGAGTTGCAGATTCCGGAGATTCCGGTGGACGACAAACCGGTGACGTGGTTGTCGCGCTACATCACGATTCCGCCCGCGCCGTCGATGATGGACAGTCTTTCCAGCGCGGCGGCTAGGCTGATGAACCAGATCGGCAGCATGGACTTCGCGAGCGCCTGGAGCAATCTGTCCGAGGTGGCGGTTCGCGCCGCCAACATCTCCCGCCAGGTCGATCTGCTCCTCGAAAGCCAGTCCACCGGGGTGGGCACGGTGGTGGGCAATATGGAAGAGCTTTCGTCCAGTCTCAAAGAGCTCAGCCGCCGGTTGGAGGAGAATCCTTCGCTTTTGATCCGTCCCAACGACCCCGCACCGCTGCCGGAGACGTCGGAATGGTAAGACAAGCATATAGCGCCAGAATGGTGGAATGGCAGACACCGGGGACTTAAAATCCCCTGCCCGGTATCGGGCGTGCGGGTTCGAGTCCCGCTTCTGGCACCAATTTTGCAACTTTTTGCATTTTCCTCTTGCAATTGGCGGGGAAATATGGTATAATATGAAGGAAAAGGTTGAGAATGCCCTAATCGGCGCTCTCCAGGAGTCAAGTATATGAACAAGTACATGGATTCGTTTATGAAGACCTTCCCGTACGAAGGCCTGACGTATGATGATGTGACTTTGGTCACGCAGTATGCCGATTTTCTGCCGGACGAGGCAAGTTTGGAGACCAATTTGACCGCGCGCGTCAAGATGAAAATCCCGTTCATCTCGGCGGCGATGGACACGGTTACCGAAGCCCCCATGGCCATTGCGATGGCCCTCGCGGGTGGTATCGGCTGCATCCACAAGAACCTGGAGGAGGACGACCAGGCGCGCGAAGTGGCCAAAGTCAAAAACTATCTGAACGGTCTCATCGAAACCCCTATCTGCTTCCACGCGAACGACGACATCAGTTTTCTCCGCTCGGAGAAGAAGCGCATGGGGCTAAAGTTCAACGGCTTCCCGGTGCTGGACGACCAGGAGCGGCTGGTGGGCATGATCACCGGTTCCGACATGCGTTTCGCGCCGATGAACGCCGCCAAGCTTTCCGACGTGATGCAGAAGACGATGGTTACGGGCAAGCCCGGCACCACGCTCAAGAAAGCCTACGAGATAATGCGCGAGAACAAGATCGGCAAGCTCCCGCTCGTGAACAAGGACGGCAGGATCGTGGGTCTCTATTCGTTCACCGACGTGGCGCGCATCATCGAGAATCCCAATTCCGGCTACAATTGCGACGACAAGTTCCGGCTCAGGGTGTCCGCTTCCGTTTCGGGCGGCAAGGGCGATCTTTCGCGCATGGAGAAGCTGGCCGAAGCCGGTGTGGACGTGGTGGTGGTGGATTCCGCGCACGGCCACTCCAAGGGCATCATGGACATGACGAAGTACATCGTCAAGAATTTCCCCAAAGTGGACGTGATCGCGGGCAACATCGCCACCGGCGAAGCGGCGCTGGCGTTGGCCAAGTGCGGCGCGCATGCGGTCAAGGTGGGCATCGGTCCCGGATCCATCTGCACCACTCGCGTCGTCTGCGGCGTGGGCATTCCCCAGCTGACGGCCGTCTACAACGCGGCCAAGGCGCTGAGGGGTTCGGGCGTGGCGGTGATTGCCGATGGCGGCATCAAGCTGTCTGGCGACGTGCCCAAGGCGATCGCGGCAGGCGCCGATTCGGTCATGCTGGGTTCGGTTTTGGCGGGCACGGAAGAAAGCCCGGGCGAAAAGATCTATTCCAACGGCCGCAAGTACGTGGTTTATCGCGGCATGGGGTCGATGGCGGCGCTCAAGAACGGCAAGGGCTCCCGGGCGCGCTACTTCCAGGACAACGAGACCGAGGACGATCTGGTGCCGCAGGGTATCGAGGGCATGGTGCCTTATTCCGGCCACGTGCGCTCGATCATGGTGCAGTTCTGTGGCGGACTCAAGGCAAGCCTGGGGTATTGCGGCGCCAGGAGCATCCCGGAACTCCAGGAGAACGGCAAGTTCTACCGGGTTACCGCGGCCGGACAGCGCGAGGCCAGACCGCATGACATAACCATCACCAAGGAAGCTCCCAACTACCGCGCGTGAAGAAGTTCTGTCAGGAGTGGCTCGATACGTTGGTGGTGGCGATTTCCGTCGCCATGGCGTTCAGGGCGTACTTCTTCCAGCCGTTCAACATCCCCACCGGCTCCATGCAGGAAACGCTGTGGGGCAACCATACGGTCCCGGGCGTGGAGCAGGGAGCTTGGGACAAGTTTCCGCTTTCCGTCCTCAAGTGGGTCTGGACGGGCGAAAAGGTGGTGGAGCTGAAGGCGGAAAATTCCGGTACGGTCCGGGCGGTGCCGCGCGCGGACGGCAACGCCAACATCTACGTGGGCACTTCCAAAAAACCGTTCGTGCTGCCGGCGGACGCGGCGCTGACGGTGGCGGGCAAGTTCGTGCGCAAGGGCGAGAGCGTCTGGAAGGGCGCGGTCCGCACGGGCGATTTCATTTTCGTCAATCGCTGGCGGTGGAATTTCTTCCGGCCGCAGGTCGGCGAGGTGGCGGTGTTTTCCACCACCGGCATTCCCCAGCTGCAGCAGGGCACGCATTACATCAAGCGCATCAAGGCCACGCCCGGGCAGACCTACGTCCTGGAGCATCCGGTGGCGGGTCGGCCGGATTTGCCGACCGTGATCGAGACGGGTGCGGACGAATACTTCGCGTGCGGCGACAATTTCAACAACAGTTTCGATTCACGCTATTGGGGTGCGGTTCCGGGAACCAAGCTTCGCGGCGTTGGCAGTGTGGTTTTCTGGCCGTTTAACGGATGGAGGAAAATACGATGAGCGAACAACTTATTCCCACTCCGGGATTGTTTGGCGAGACCGACAACTTCATGCTCGAACGCGAGCTGGGGCAGGGCGGCATGGGCGGCGTTTATCTGGGCCGCGACAAAATGCTCGACCGGCCGGTGGCGGTCAAGGTGATGCTGCCGGAATACGGCAAGGATCCCGAGTTCGTCAGCAAGTTCAAGAAGGAGGCCCAGGCGGTGGCCAAGCTGCTGCATCCGAACATCGCCCAAGTCTATTCCTACGGCATCTGCAAGGAGATGCCGTACATCGCCATGGAGCTGGTGACTGGCACGAATCTCGAGAAGATGATCGAGCACAACAAGGGCACCACCGAGGTGCAGCGCGTCATCAAGATCATCCAGCAGATCGCCCAGGCGCTGCAGTGCGCGTCGGACATGGGCATCATCCATGGCGACGTGAAGCCCGAGAACATCCTGCTGGACGCCAACGGCAACGCCAAGCTGGTGGATTTCGGTCTCGCCGCCATGCAGAAGGACACGAGCGAAATCTGGGGCACGCCTTACTACATCAGCCCCGAGAAGGTCAAGAAGGAGCCGGTGGATTTCCGCGCCGACATGTATAGCCTGGGCGGAACGCTTTACCATGCGCTCACGGGCGTCCCGCCGTTCGACGGCGAGGATGCGATCGCGGTGGTCAAGGCGCGTTTCCAGGGCGCGCCCAAGAAGCCGAGCGAGGTCCGGCCGGGCCTTACGCCGGCGGTGGACGATCTGGTTATGACGATGCTTGCCCTCAACAAGGAAGACCGCTATCCCAGCTTCGAGGCGCTCATCGAGCAGATCAAGGAAGTGCTCAAGTCGGGTCTCGGCACGACGCAAAAGAATCCCACCGTCAAGATGGATGCGTCCGGCACCGCAGTCACCGCGTCCGGCGCCAAGCCCATCCGGGCAGGCGGCACCAAGATGGTCCGTCCGATCCGCAAACGTCCCGGGCTCAAGGTTCCGCCCAAGGCGGCTGCCGGGTCCGAATCGTCCGACGGAGCCGAAGAAGCCAAGGCGGAGGCGGCCAAGGACGACGAGGAGGAAGAGGGCGGCAGCGTGGTCGGCAAGATTCTGATGTTCGTGGGCATCGGCATCGCGGCCATCGGCGGCATCATCGGTTTCCTCGTCTGGTATCAGGCCAGCGACAAGGCCGAACGCCAGGCGGCCATCGTCAAGCAGATCACGGACGGCATCGCCAAAGCGCGCCAGGCCATCGCCGACACGCGCAACACCGCGGCCAATTTCGCCGACAAGACCGACGCGTTGGCCAAGCAGGGCGTCGACGGCGTGGAAAAGACGATCGCCGAAATGAAGCAGATCATGCCTGAATTCGCTTCCTACATGCAGTTCGAGCCGACGCAGGAATTGAAGGACGCCATCGAGGCGGCCAAGAATCCGTCGGCCGCCCCGGCGGAAGCTCCGGCTCCGGAAGCTGTCCCCGCCGCCCCGGCGGAAGCTCCGGCCGCACCCCAACCGGCCCCTGAAGCCGTTCCGGCCGCCCCGGCCGAAGGCGGTGCCGCAGCGGAAGTGCCGCCGGTCGTCAACGACCTCAAGGATCTGTGGGACCGCGCCTGCTCGTGCCAGGCTTCGGCCGTAAGGATCCGGGCGGGCGTCACGCGGGTGGTTCAGACGTGCGAAGAGGCCGAGCAGATAACCGGCTCCGATCGCGCCACGATGGACAAGCTTTCGGCCATCTCGCGCAAGGTGGTGGAGGACTACGGCCTCATCGAGGCGTCCAAGGACGTGGAAAACCTGAAGAAGGGCGTCGGGTACATCAATTCCAAGGGCGAAAAGACGGTCAAGCAGACGGTCAATCGCATGCGCCTGGACAAGCTGGAGGCCGATCGCAAGGCCAAGAAGGAGGCCGAACAGGCCGATCGCGAAGCCCGCCGGAAAGCCGCCGACGAAGCCCGTGCGGCGAAAATCGAGGAGGAAAGCCAGGCCATCCGCGACAAGTTCGAGTCGTTGGTGGCGTCGGGCGTGTTCCGCCAGCTGGACTGGAAGAGCGCCGAGCGCCAGCTCAACCAGGTCAAGGCCGAATTCACCACTGCCGAGGCGGAAATGGCGGCCAAAGACGAGATGCGCAAGGTGGTGGCGATGAAGTCGGTGCAGGACATCTTCATCAAGAACCTCAAGGATTACACCTTCAAACGGTCCAAGCTGAAAGGCAGCACGGTCACGAGCATCAACGAAAAGGAAATCGTGCTGTCCAAGTCCAACGGCACGCCGATGAAGCTGACGTGGGTCAAGTTCTATCAGGGCTATCACGGCAACCTCAACGAAATCATCATCGAATTCGTGGAGGGCGGGCGCGAGAATTGCCGTCCCCGGCTGTCCAAGCTGTCTTGGGCCGAAGCCATGTGCGGCGCGGCGTTGACGATGCGTATCATCTGCTCGGACGATGCGGCGGCGGCGGCGCGCGGCGAACAGATCGCCCAGAAGGTGGTGCAGGAGTTCCCTGACTACGAAAAGAACGCCAAGGCCATGTTCCCGGATATCGAGTTTGCGGCCAAGGCCGAAGACCTGTGATGGATACTTATCTCAAGAAAATCCTCAACGCCACGGTGTACGACGTGGCGTTGGAGACGCCGCTCGACGAAATGGCGGCGCTTTCCCGAAAGTACGGATGCCGGTTCCTGCTCAAGCGCGAGGATCTGCAGCCGGTGCATTCGTACAAGATCCGCGGCGCCTACAACAAGATGAGCCAGCTGCCCAAAGCGGCGCTGGCCAAAGGCGTGCTCGCGGCGTCGGCCGGCAACCATGCGCAGGGCGTGGCGCTGTCGGCCAGGAAGCTGGGCGTCAAGGCGACGATCGTGATGCCGGTGACCACGCCGGAAATCAAAATCAACGCGGTCAAGGCCTGGGGGGCCAGGATCGTGCTGTTCGGCGACGGCTATTCCGATTGCGCGGAAGAAGCGGCCCGGCTGGTGAAGGAGACCGGCGTCACCTTCATTCCGCCCTACGACGATCCGGACGTGATCGCCGGGCAGGGCACGGTGGCCAAAGAGATTCTCGAGCAGGCCGGACGCAAGCTGGACGCGATTTTCGTGCCGATCGGCGGAGGGGGACTGGCGGCCGGCGTGGCCGAATACGTCAAGGCGGTGCGGCCCGAGGTCAAGGTGATCGGCGTGGAGCCGGAGGATAGCGACTGCATGTACCGGTCCATCCAGGCCGGCAAGCGCGTCACGTTGGAGAATCCGGGACTCTTCGCCGATGGCGTCTGCGTGAAGAAGCCGGGCGAGGAAACGTTCCGCATCTGCCGCGAGAAGCTGGACGGCATCGTACGCGTTTCGACGGCCGAAATGTGCGCCGCCATCAAGGACATTTTCGAGGCGACGCGCGCCATTTGCGAACCGGCCGGGGCGTTGGCGCTGAGCGCGGCCAAGAAGACGGCCCGGAAGGGCGAAACCTACGCCTGCATCGTTTCCGGCGCCAACATGAATTTCGACCGCATCCGCTTCGTGTCGGAGGAGACGGAGCTCGGCGAGCGGCGCGAGGCCATTTTCGAGGTGCGCATCCCGGAAGAGCGCGGTTCCTTCAAGAAGTTCATCGCCAAGATCGGCAAGCGTTCCATCACCGAGTTCAACTACCGGATGAACGCGTCCGACCATGCGCACGTGTTCGTGGGCATGACGGTCAAGAACCCAAAGGAGGCGGCGCAGCTGAAGGCGCTCTTCGAGAAGGCGGGTTTCGCCACCCACGATCTCACGGACGACGTGGTCGCGAAGGAGCACATCCGCCACATGGTGGGCGGCCACGCCCGGAACGCGGTTGACGAGGTGGTGTACACCTTCGAGTTCCCGGAAAAACCGGGCGCGCTCATGAACTTCCTCGACGCCATCGCCGACCGGTGGAACATTTCGCTTTTCCATTACCGCAATCACGGCTCCGATCACGGCAAGGTGCTGGCGGGCTTCCAGGTGCCGGTCGGCGAACGCAAGGATTTCGAGTCCACGCTGAAGCTGATCGGCTACCAGCATGCCGACGTCACCCAAAACGCAGCCTACAAATACTTCCTTTCCAACTGAAATGGTACCGCGCAAATATCTGGCGATCTTCGCCATGCTCGTCTCCTGCTTCGCGCTGTGGGGGCTCCTGAACAACATGACGGACAATCTGGTGCCCGCGTTCCAGCGTATTTTCACGATGGACCAGTCGCGCGCCGGATTGGTGCAGGTGGCGTTTTACGGCGCCTACGCGGTGTTGGCCATTTTCGCGGCCGTGCTGGCCGAGGAGTTCAGCTACCGCAAGGGCGTGCTCATAGGGCTCGCGGTCTATATCACCGGAGCGCTTTTGTACATTCCGGCTTGCGTGGCGCAAAGCTTCGACATCTATTTCATCGCCATCTTCATCGTGGCGGGCGGCTGTTCGCTGCTGGAGACCACCTGCAATCCGTACGTCCTTTCTCTGGGCGACGAAGCCTCTGCCGTGCGCCGGCTCAACTTCGCCCAGATGTTCAACCCCGTCGGCTCCATGTGCGGAATCGTGCTGGCGCAGCAGCTTATCCTTTCGCACCTGAATCCGGCCACGGCCGAGGAGCGTCTGCTGATGGACGAGGCGACGCGCCAGGGCATCATCCACAACGAACTCTTTTGGGTGTGCGCGCCGTACGTGGGCCTGTGCGCGGTGGCGGCCTTGATTTGGCTCTTTTTCCTCTCCCGGCGCGAGGGCGAAACCGCGCCTTCGCGTTCGGCGCTCGTCCGGGTGGGGGTGGCGTTGGCGTTTTCGGTCCTGCCGATGACGGTCCTTTACTTCCTCTTCCCGGAGATGGACAAGATCGCCTGGGTGCTTTGCGGCGTGTCGGGTCCGCTTTGCTACGTGATGCTGCTCAAGGATTACCGTTCGATGCTGGCGGTCCTCCTCAAGACTCCGCGCTACTGGTTCGGCGTGATCGCGCAGTTCTTCTACGTGGGCGTGCAGATCGCGGCCTGGACGTGGCTCAACGTGTATTGCCAGAAGGAACTGGGGGTGACGCCGGCCCAGGGCGCCATCTACTACACCATCGCCATTTCGCTCTTCATCGCCTGCCGCTGGGTGGCCACCTGGCTGATGAAATACTTCAACCCCGCGACGATGATGGCCGTGTTCGCCGCGTGCGCCATCGTCTGCTGCGCGGGCGTGATGTATCTGCCCACCGACATCCTTTTCACGATCGGCCAACTGCCGTTCTCGGCCAACATCTTCTGTCTGGTGGCGATGAGCGGCTTCATGAGCCTCATGTTCCCCACCATCTACGGCATCGCGTTGGGCGGACTCGACCCCAAAGCGCTCAAGCTGGGGGCGTCGGGTCTCATCATGGCGATCCTGGGCGGCGCCGTCATCACGCCTTGGATGGCCGGAATCATCGGCGACGCCGGGAGCTGCTGGTGCAAACTCACGGGCGGATTCGACTTCGCCTGGGACGCCAATCTCAAACTCACTCAGGCGTCGCTCCGCTCTTCGTTCGTGGTGCCGGCCATCTGCTTCGCGGTGGTGCTGGCGTACGCCCTCGCGTTCCGCAAGAAAAAAGCTTAAGCAACAAGGAGAAACCATCATGAGCAATTATCCCAAGGTAGGCATCAGACCCATCATCGACGGACGTCGGCGAGGAGTGCGCGAGTCCCTGGAGGTGCAGACGATGAACATGGCCAAGACGGCCGCCAAACTGATTTCCGGCAATCTCCGCTATCCCGACGGCACCCCCGTCGAGTGCGTCATCGCCGACACGACGATCGGCGGCGTGGTGGAGGCCGAGCAGTGCGCCGAAAAGTTCCGCGCCAACAACGTGGGCGTGAGCCTTTCGGTGACGCCTTGCTGGTGCTACGGCACCGAGACGATGGACGCCGACCCGCAGATGCCCAAGGCGGTGTGGGGCTTCAACGGCACCGAACGTCCCGGCGCGGTGTATCTGGCCGCCATGCTGGCCGGCTACGCCCAGCGCGGCATGCCCGCCTACGGCATCTACGGACGCGAGGTGCAGGACGCCAAGGACACTTCGGTGCCCGAAGACGTCAAGGAGAAGATCCTGCGCTTCGTCAAGGCGGGTCTCGCGGTGGCCATGATGAAGGGCAAGAGCTATCTGTCCGTCGGCACTTCCGCGATGGGCATCGCCGGCAGCTTCGTCAACGTGGACCTCTTCCAGGACTATCTCGGCATGCGTCCGGAGAACATGGACATGTGCGAGATCGAGCGCCGCATCGCCGAGGGCATCTACGATAAGGACGAGTACGAGAAGGCGCTCGCGTGGGTCAAGAAGAACTGCAAGGAGGGCAAGGACTACAACCCGGCCAAGATCCAGAAGTCCCGCGCCGCCAAGGACGCCGACTGGGAATACGTGACCAAGATGGCCATCATCATGCGCGACATGATGAAGGGCAACCCCAAGCTCGTCGAGATGGGCTTCGGCGAAGAGGGCGTGGGCCGCAACGCCATCGCGGCCGGCTTCCAGGGCCAGCGCCAGTGGACCGACCACTGGCCCAACGGCGACTTCATGGAGGCCTTCTGCAACTCGTCCTTCGATTGGAACGGACCCAAGGAGCCGCAGGTGGTGGCCACCGAGAACGACTCGCTGAACGGCATCTGCATGCTGCTCATGAAACTCCTCACCAACAAGGCCTCGATGTTCGCCGACGTGCGCACCTACTGGAGCGACGAATCGGTCAAGCGCGCCACCGGCAAGGGCCTCACGGGCGTCGCCAAGCAGGGGATCATCCATCTGCTCAACTCCGGCAGCTGCTGTCTGGACGCGGCCGGCGGCATGAAGGAGAAGGGCAAGAGCGTCTTCAAGAACTGGTGGGAGGTCACCCAGAAGGATATCGACGCCACCATGAAGAAGACCGAGTGGGTGCCGGCCGGAGTGGAATACTTCCGGGGCGGCGGTTTCTCGTCCTCCTTCCTCACGCCCAAGGGCATGCCGCTGACCATGACGCGCATCAGCGTGGTCAAGGGCCAGGGCCCCGTGCTGCAGATCGCCGAGGGTTGGTCGGTGGAGCTGGATCCCAAGCAGAACGAAAAGCTCATGCTCCGCACCAATCCGGAATGGCCGTGCACCTGGTTCACGCCCCGGCTCACCGGCAAGGGCTACTTCAAGGACGTCTATTCCGTCATGAACAACTGGGCGGCCAATCACGGCGCCATCGCCTACGGCCACATCGGCGCGGACCTCATCACGCTCGCGTCCATGCTGCGCATTCCGGTGTCGATGCACAACGTGCCGGAAGACAAGGTGTTCACGCCGCATTGCTGGGGTCTCTTCGGCGCGGGCGACGACCCGGTGGGCGCGGACTATCGCGCCTGCAAGAACTTCGGCCCGCTCTACGCCACCAACCGGTAACCAGCCATGAATATCGCCGGAACTATCACCGCCATGGTCACCCCGTTCGACAAGTCGGGCGCGGTCGACTATGGCCGGCTCCAGTCGATCGTCGACGAGCAGGTATCGGCCGGGGTGGAAGGGGCCTGCGCCGTCGGCACTACGGGCGAATCCCCCACGCTCAGCCATGAAGAGCATCACAAGGTCATCGAAAAGACCATCGAATTCGCCCGGGGTCGCTGCCTCATCGTGGCGGGCACGGGCGCCAATTCCACCGAAGAGGCCGTGAGTCTCACCCGGGCGGCCATCGCCATGGGCGGGGCGGACGCGTCGCTGCAGGTCACCCCTTACTACAACAAGCCCAACGCCGAGGGTCTCTATCGCCACTTCATGACGGTGGCGGACCTGGGGATGCCGGTCATCCTCTACAACGTGCCGGGACGCGCCGGCAAGGAGATTCCGCTCGAGGTGGTGGCGCGCCTCGCCAAGCATCCCAACGTGGTGGCCATCAAGGAGGCGGCCGGCTCGGTGGAACGGGTCAGCGCCATCAAGAACCTCTGCCCGGACTTCACCGTCCTCTCCGGCGACGATTCGCTGGCGGTGCCGATGATGTCGGTAGGCGCCAAGGGCGTCATCTCGGTGGCGTCCAACGTGATCCCCAAAGAGGTGGGCGACATGATCCGCGCGGCGCTCCGGGGCGATTTCGTCTTGGCGGGCCAAATGCACGCCAAGTACTATCCGCTCTTCCACGACCTCTTCATCGACACCAATCCGGTGATGGTCAAGGAGGCGATGGCCATTCTGGGCAAGATCGACCTTTCGTTGCGGCTGCCGCTGGCGGAAACCACCCCGGCCAACCGCGAGAAGATGCGCGCCACTTTGGCCAAGGTGCTGGGCTGAACCGCCGGAGAAAAACCGTTTTGCCTCTTGTAATTGCCGGGAAAATATGGTATAATACGAATATGAAATTGAAAAGAGCGTTGTTTGTCGCGTTGGCGGCGATCGCGGCCGGATTGCCGGGCCGGGCGGCGGTCCAGCATCCCATGAGTCCCGGTCCGGGCGCCCGGTACGCCACCGACGCCTTTCCCGGTTTCGACCTGGAAGACGAAGCCATCAAGCCCGAGAAGAAGACCATCGGCTGGTTCCGTTGGTGGAGCGCGCCCAAGATGGACACCGCCGAAGCGCAGCTCGCCTGGGCCGAAGAGCTGGAAGCGGCCGGCAAGCTGTGGCGGGCCGGACGGGCCTACGACGCGTTGGTGGGCGAGTGGCCCTATTCGCCCGAAGCCCCCGTCGCGCAACGCAAGCTGGCGGATTTGCGCCTGAAGGAGGAGGACTACATCGACGCCTGCGCCGAATATCGCTACCTCCTCGACTTCTACTCCGCCAAGTGCGACTATTCCGCTATCGCCGCCATCGATTACGCCATGTGCGAAAAGATGCGCGAAGAGGGCAAAACCGTCATGTTCTTCCGTTTCGCCAACACGGTGGACGTGCGCCGCGCCTACGAGGCGTTGGTGCTGCGCGCTCCGGGCGCGCCGTTCGTGCCGGACGCCATGCTGACGATCGCCGGTCTGCGCGAGGACGAGAGCCGGGAGGAGCTGGCGGTGGTGGTGTACGAGAACCTCCGCAACCTCTATCCCGGCACCCGGCATGCGCGCACCGCCACCCATCGCGAGGCCCAGGCCCGGCTCAAACTGCTGGAGCGTCACGGCTACAACCGCGCGCGCATCCGCGACACCATCGACTTCCTGAAGCTGGCCGTCCGGTCCGACTGCACGGTGGACGAACGCAAGGACTACATGGCGTGGCTGGACCAGGCGCGCAAGGAGCTGGACACCGCCACCTATCTCGGCAACAAGTTCTACGATTCGCGCACCCGCACCCGCCGGAGCGCCATCAACGCCTACAAGCTGTATCTGGAGGACTATCCGGAAGGCGAACACGCCGCCGAGGCGCGCGAACGGCTGGCGCAGCTGGAGGCCATGCCCGAGCCCGAGCCGGAACCGGCCGCCCAGGCGGAAACTCCGGTCGCGGCCCAGCCGTCGGCGGGAGGTCCGGCCATCGCCACCGACATGTCGATCGCCCAGCCGGCCTACGCGTTCGATCCGGAAGCGCCCTATACCGATCCCCAGACCATCGACACGTCCGAGGGCGAGCCGTACTGGCTCACCGAGTACATGGAAGAGCGCGAGCGCCGCGAGGAGGAAGCCGTGCAGCGCGCCAAGGAAGAAAACGAGCCCAAGTGGTACTACCTCTGGCTTTCAAAGTGAATACGACCATGAAAAATAGCCTTATCGTTTGTCTGTTGGCGGCTTTGACCGTCCTGCCCGGCTGCAAAACCCGCTACCAGTGGACCAGCAAGGTTCCGGAAGCGCTCCGCACCGTCAGCGTGCCCACGTTCCGCAACGAGAGCGGCGTGACCGAACTGGGCGCGGTGGCCACCCGTCAATTGCTGCGCGAATTCCAGCGCGAGGGCACGTTCAAGATCCGCAGCGTGGGCGACGCGGCGGTGGAGGTGCAGGGCGTGCTGACCAAGTGCGGCATGGGCTACACGGGCGGCGACATGCGCGGGGGCGAGCGTTTCGGCACCTACAAGTTCACCGTCGAAGCCAAAGTGACGGTGGTGGACAAGCGCTCCGGCCGGGTGCTCATCGACAACAAGCCCTATACTGCCGCCACCTCGCTCATGACCACCCAGGACGTGGGCACCGCCAAGCGCGACGCGTCCGGGCGGCTGGCGGACGATTTGGCGCGGCAGATCGTGGACGACGTGGTCGCGATGCCCTGGTGACGTCAAGGAAAGGCCTCCTGTCATGGCGGAAGTTCATGCGGTAATCGAACTTAAAATCACGCCCCAGCGCGACAGCGGTTTCGGTCGGCTGGCGGAACGGGTGTCGCGCTTCGAGCAGGTGGAAGCCTGCTTCCTGATGAGCGGCGCGTACGACCTTTTGGTGTTCGTCAAGGGCCAGAGCCTGCAGGACGTGGCGCAATTCGTGGCGCAGGATCTGAGCACCATCGACGGCGTCATCTCCACCTCGACCCATTTCATGCTCAAAACCTACAAAACCCCGGGCTTCATGGCCGCCTCCGGCGATGAACGCTTGTCGGTAACCCCGTAAAGCAAGGAGAAAAGTCATGGCAGTGGATCTAGCCCAGAAGGCGCAGAATTTCACCAATCGCGGCCGGCAGGCGTTGGAGTCCGGCAAGTACGAGCTGGCGGTCGACATGCTCATGGAGGCCATCAAGGCGGCGCCCGAAGTGCTCGAGACGCGCAAGCTCCTGCGGGCCGCCCAGATCGCCAACTTCAAGCGCAACGGAAAGACCGGTTTCGGCGCCAAGCTCGGCTACATGATGGCCCGCAGCAAGATCGCCGGGCTCATCAAGAAGGGCGACGCGCGCGCCGCGATGGCGGAGGCGGAGGAGCTCCTCAAGCAGAATCCGCTCGACGCCGACAACATGGAGATCGCCGTCAAGGCGGCCGAAGCGGCCGGCAAGGCGGATCACGCCGCCATCACCATCGAGGCCGCCTACGAATGCTCCAACCGCGATCCGGCGCTCCTCGAACGCGTGGCCACCTACTACACGATGGCGCAGCGTTGGGACAAGGCGCGCGACGCCTACCAGAAGCTGTCCGAGATGAAGCCGGGCGACCAGCGCGTGATGGCCATGCTCAAGAACGCCGAAGCCCGCGCCACCATGAGTTCGGGCTGGGAGGCCACCGCCGGCAAGAAGGGCGGATTCCAGAATCTCATCGCCAACAAGGAGCAGGCCAAGAAGCTCGATCAGGCCAACAAGGCCGTCATCACCGGCGACGACGCCGAAGCGCTCATCCAGGAGAAGCTCCAGCAGATCGCGGCCGAGCCCAAGAACATGAACGCCCGCCGGGCGCTGGCGCGACTCTACTCGCAGAACAAGCGCTTCGCCGAGGCCGTCCAGACGCTCGAAGAGGCCATCCAGGCCGCCGGCGCGATGGACCCCGAACTCGACCGCATGCTCTCGCAGAATCGCGTCAACTACTACGACCAGCAGATCGCGGCGTTGCGCGAGGCGGGCGACGAGGAAGGCGCCGTCAACCTGGAGGCCGAGAAGAACCAGTTCGTGTTCGACGACCTCGCCCAGCGCGTGGAGCGCTACCCCAACGATCTGCACCTGCGGTACGAGCTGGGGCTGCAGTACTTCACCTACGAGTACTACGACGAGGCGCTGGAACATCTGCAGCTGGCGCAGAAGAGCCCCAAGGACCGACTCTGGGCGCTCTACTACCTCGCGATGTGCTTCCTCATGAAGGGCCAGACGGACATGGCCGTCATGCAGCTCGAAACCGCGCGCGACCAGATTCCCACGATGGACGAGCTCAAGAAGAAGGTGGTCTACCAGCTGGGCGTCTGCGCGGAAAGCGCGGGCGATCTGGAAAAGGCCTACAACTACTACAAGGAAGTCTACTCCAACGACGTTGGTTTCGCCGACCTCGCCGACCGCATGCTGGCCGTGTCCCAGGCGCTCAAGGCCCGGGGATGAGTTTTCTCGCCTCATGCTGCGCGGTGCTGGCGGTCATCGGCGTCAGCCGCGAGCCGGAGACCGGCGGACGCTGGTCCTGGGAGGCGCGCCACGCGGAGTTTCTGTCGGCCATCGCGGACAACGCGGGCCGGCCTTACGACGTTGTGCTCTTGGGCGACTCGCTGACCGAGCGCTTGCCGGCGGACGCGTACGGCGACTCGAGGACGCTCAATCTGGGCGTGCATGGAGATAGGATCGAAAACCTCCTTTGGCGACTCGAGCACGGCGAACTGGATGGCTACACGGCCAAACTTTTCCGTCTCCACATCGGCACCAACAATCTGACCCAACGTTGGACCACCGAGGAGTTTCTCTCCGGACTCCGGCAGCTCGTCGAGCTTGTTTCCGAGCGCCACCCCGAGGCCCGGATAGAATTGGTGGGCCTGCTCCCGCGGCACGACCGCAAAAGTCCGCGCGACGCGATGGAGCGCATCCGGGCCGTCAATCGCCGCCTGCCGGAACTGTGCGACGGCGAGAAGGTCTTTCTCGTCGACGCTTGTGACAAGTTCCTCACGCCGCAGGGCAAGCCGGATACGGATTATTTTATCGACGGACTCCACTTGAGCGACGCGGGCTATCGGCGGCTGATCGAGTCGGAAAAGCGCGCGAGGGAGCGGCAGTAGAATGGGCTGGCTCGGGTCGTTGGCCGGAATGTACGTGGGGTCCAGCGTGGGCGGACTGCTGGGCGGCATCATCGGTGCCATCCTGGGCGGCAAGCTGGAGGAGAAAATCCGGGGCTCGCAGCCGGTCGGGAACGCCTACCGCTCGGCCGCGCAGGACCGGCGCGAACTCGTAACCCTCACCGCGCTCGCCGCCATGCTGGCCAAGCTGGCCAAGGCGGACGGAATCGTCACGCGCGACGAGGTGGAATTTTGCGAACGCGTCTTCACCCGGCTGGGCTTCACCGGCGAAAAGCGCGAATACTGCATCCAGGCTTTCCGTCGCGCCAAGGGCGACCGCCACACCATCTACGAATACGCGGCCGATTTCGCCGCCAGCCAGCCCGACGCCACCATTCGCGAACTCGTCTACGACATCTTGTGGGACCTCGCCTTCGCCGATGGCGTCATGCATCCCGACGAGCTGTCCATTCTGCGGCGCATCATCGTGCCGCTAAACATCCGGGCGGAATATTACGCGTATCAGGCGCGGATGCACGGGGTGGGGAGCCGGCGCCGGGCCGAATCGCCGCGCCCCGCGGAGCCGGCCGACGCGTATTCGATTCTCGGCGTGCCGCCCGACGCGGACGACGCCACCGTCCGGCGCGCCTATCGCGAAAAGGCCAAGCGGCTCCATCCGGACGTGCTGCGGCAGAACGGGCTCTCCGAAGAAATGCTCGAGCGCGCCAACGCGCAGATGGCACGACTCAACGCCGCCTGGGACGAAATCAAACGCGCCCGCGGCCTGTGAAAGCGCTCGCCCCCAAAGTCGCCGTTCTGCTTCTCGCCCTCGCCGGGACTTTTCCCGCGCGGGCGGCGGACCATCAGGCGTGGATCCGCTTCTCGGCCGACGCCAAAGTCTTCGGCGACTTCACGCTCCGGGTGGACGAAGAGCTCCGATACGGCCACGGCGCGCTGGTGGTCGAAGAGCTGACCATGTCCGGCTCCTACCGGCTGGCGTCGTGGCTCTCGGCCAGCGTGGGCCATTGCATCGCGCGCGACCGGAAGGGCGGACACGGCCCCCTGCAGACGGTGCAGCGACCGCTCGTCGACTTTACCTTCTACGCGCCGGCGTTCGCCCGGCTCAAGCCCGACTTCCGCACCCGCTTCGAGTTGTGCGACCATCACGGCGAAAAGCCGTTCATGCGCTACCGCGAGCGGTTGCGGCTCCGGACGGACTGGAGCGTCACGGACTTCAAAATCTCCCCGTACTGCTACGAGGAGGTGTTTCTGGTGGACCGCCCCGGCCGCGAGAACGTCTTCGACCAGAACCGTTTCCAGGCGGGCGTCTCGCTCAAGCCCCTGCCGTCCGTCCCCGCGCTCTCGTGCAATCTCTACTACATGCTTCAGCACTCCCTCTCCCCGCGCGGCTCGCAATGGCGCGCCACCCACATCTACGGCCTCGAACTTGCCTACAGCTTCTAGCCGCTTGAAATAGCAAAGTGGGGGCGGGGGGTTGCCCCGCCCCCGGTGGGATGGACTGAGGTCTGTCTCCTGGCGCCCCGTGAGGGACTGGGGGGCGTTGATGTGGCCGGGTTGGATTGTTGCCACCAACATGCCCCCTCAAATATCAGGACGAGATTTTAGGCCTTAGACGCCAAAATATTTTCAATTTTTTTTTTTTTCAGCCAGCGCAGCCAATTGGTTTGCGCAATGCCCAAATCTTGCCACGAAAAGCCGTAGAAAACGGCGCGGAAGACGATTAACAGCCAAGTATCGATTCTCCCGAGCAAATCTTCGTAGTACTCGAAGTCGATAT